>CAYZHJ010000042.1:0-15517 GCA_964478305.1 uncultured Ectothiorhodospiraceae bacterium | reverse complement strand
GGCCGCCGCTGGTGGCCAAACCCGCGGGTGTGTTTAATGCAAACTGTGTGGGGCCTCCGGCGCCGCCCCGACCTGCATGCTGTTTCCTGCCATCTGCCGACTGCCATCTTCCCTTTCCATACACGCCCGTGCATCCTCCCGCCTTCGTATTACTGCAGGAAGATTCGCCCATGGGAACCGCCTACGCCACCGATCACCGTCGCGGCACCCTGCTCGCCTTCGTCGGTGTGGTGGTGCTCAGCTTCGATGCTCTGCTGGTGCGGCTGGCCCACACCGGTGCCGCCGAGGTGATGTTCTGGCGCGGGGCGTTCATCGCGTTGTCGATGACCTTCGCGCTGCGGCTGCTGCGCGGCCGCTGGTCGTGGGACGCGGTGCGCAGGGGCGGCATGCTGACCCTCGCACTGATCGCCAGCATGGGGGCAATGCAGGCGCTGTTCGTGGTGGCGATCATGAACACGCGGGTGGCCAACGTGGTCGTGATCCTCGCCGCCGCCCCGCTGTTCGCGGCCGGCTTCTCCGGGCTGTTCCTGCGCGAGTGGGTCGCTCCCCGTACCTGGATCGCGATCATGATGACCCTGCTCGGCATCGTCATCGTGTTCGGCGGCTCGGTGGGCGGCGGCCACTGGCTGGGCGATTCCCTGGCGCTGCTGGGCGCACTGGTGGTCGGCGCCAACTTCACCCTGCTGCGCTACCTGCCCGGCGTGAGCCGTCTGGGACTGGTGGCGGCCGGCGGCCTGATGGTGTGCCTGCTGTCGCTGCCGTTCGCCGCCCCGTTCGCCGTCTCGCTGCACACCATCACGGTACTGGCGGTGATGGGCCTGCTGCAGATGCCACTGGCGCTGGTGATGATGACCGAGGCTACCCGCTACCTGCCGTCGGCCGAGGTAACCCTGTTCTTCACCCTGGAAGCGATCCTCGGGAGCTTCTGGGTCTGGGCGCTGCTCGGCGAGGAGCCGCACGGATTGACACTGATCGGCGGCACCGTGGTGCTGGTCACCATCGCGATTCACTCGTGGATCGGGATGCGGCGGGAGCGGGTTGTGTAGGTTGGGCCGACGCAGGAGGCCCAACCTGCAATCCAGCACGGGAAATGCCTGATATCATGCCGGCTGCCGGCGCGGAATCGCGCCGGTTCGCTGTTACGGAATCCACATGCTGCCGCAGAAGAAACTCTATTTCGCCATCGCGCTCGCGGGGCTGCTCGTGCTGGGCTTCATGACGACCAGCGTGATCAGCTATTTCGTCGCGCATGAATCGCTGAGTGGCCGCATCGCCGACGAGGCGTTGCCGCTGACCAGCGACAACATCTATTCCGAGATCGAGCAGGACCTGCTGCGCTCGGTGCTGATCTCGTCATTGATGGCGCACGACACCTTCGTGCGCGACTGGACCCTCGACGGGGAACAGGACCCACAGCAGATCATTCGCTATCTGCGGGAAATCCAGAACAAGCACGGCACCACCACCACGTTCTTCGTCTCGGAAGAAACACGCAACTACTATCATCCGGACGGCATTCTTGCGCAGGTGAGCGCGGACAATCCCGGCGATGCCTGGTACTTCCGCGTGCGCGAAATGAATGATCCCTACGAAATCAACGTCGACACCGATACCGCCGACCGCAGCCGCCTGACGATCTTCGTCAACTATCGCGTGACCGACTACAACGGCAACTATCTCGGCGCCACCGGCGTCGGCCTGTCGGTGCGGTCGGTCGCTGAACTGATCGAGAACTACCAGCAGCGTTACGGTCGCGAAATCTATTTCGTCGATCGCGAGGGCAACGTCACCCTGCACGGCGAGGATTTCGAGGGAGTCGAGCGCCTGCAGGACTGGCCCGGCCTGCGCAACCGTGCCACCCGCATTCTGGCGAACCCCAGCGCGTCGGTCAGCTACACCCGGCCGGACGACGGCCGCACCGTGTACGTCAACAGTCGCCTGATCCCCGAGTTCGACTGGTACCTGATCGTGCAGCAGCCGGAATCGCGCGCCGAGGCGCGGGTGCTCAACACGCTGTTCCTGAACATGGGCATCGCCCTGGCGATCACGCTGCTCGTGGGCATGATCGGCTGGATGACCGTGCGCGGCTATCAGGACCGGCTCGAGAAGATGGCGAGCACCGACGCATTGACCGGCAGCGCCAGCCGCCAGGTCTTCGGCCTGATCTTCGACCACGTCACCCGCACGGCCAGGCGCAGGCACACGCCGCTGTCGCTGCTGGCGGTCGATATCGACGATTTCAAGCAGATCAACGACGCGCACGGTCACGCCGCCGGTGACACGATCCTGAGCACGCTCGCCGGCATCTTCCGCGAGCACCTGCGCGAGACCGATACCGTCTGCCGCTGGGGTGGCGACGAGTTCGTGATCCTGCTGACCGACTGCGGCCTGGACGATGCCGGCCGGATCGCGGAGAAGATCCGCACGACCGTCGCCAACGCCCCCATCCGTCACGGCCGCAACGAATTCCGGGTGACGCTCAGCATCGGTGCCGTCGAACAGCAGAACAACGAAGGCCTCTCCGCACTGATCGCCAGGGCCGACGACGCGATGTACGAATCGAAGCGGCAGGGACGGGATCGGGTAACGCCTGGATGAGTGCCCAATAGCCGGCGAATGATGGCAGCCGGCCGATGACGGGATGGTCCTGCTCCCTGCCATCCACTGTCCGCCGGCGCAGCGCGCGACGGTACCCCGATACCGTGACCGTGCCGATCAATGACGAAAAACGGCGACGCTTCAGTCGTCGTGGCCGAGGAGTTCTCCGATCCGGTCGGTCTCGATGATGTCGGCACCGCGGTCGAGCAGTCGCCGCGCCAGAGCCGGCTCGTTGACGTCGTATACCACCCAGCGCCAGGAACCGGTCCAGAACGGATCGCCGCGCGCCGGAACGCGCCGCGATGCACAGAACACGAACTCGGGCATCAGTTCCCGCGTGGCGCGTTCGCGGTCCCGGCCCAGCGAGTCCGTTACCCAGCCGATGCGCATGGCCCCGGCGGTACGCGCCCGGGCGATCATGCCGGCATCGTAGGAGATCACCACGCGGCGGCGGTGGCGGCCTACCCGGGGCATGACCGCATCGACCACGGCATCGCCGCCGAAGCGGCGCATGCTTTCCTGCTTGAGTTCGATGAAGGCGACGGCGTCGGGATATTCGTCGATCAGGGCCAGCATCTCGTCCAGTGTCGGCAACGGCGTGTCACGGTAACGATCACCAAAACGTGCCGCCTCGGACACGTCGATGCCCGGCAGGGCGGCGACCAGCAGATCGAGCACGCTGCCGTCGCGGCCGGCGGTGCGATCCAGCTTCGCGTCGTGGATCACGACCGGCACACCATCCGCGGTGAGCTGGACATCGAACTCGACCATGCGTGCGCCCGCCTCCAGCGCGGCACGCACGCCCTCGATCGAATTCTCCGGATAGCGCGAGGGCCAGCCACGGTGCGCCATCAGCACCTCGGGCGACAGTGACGGCTGCTTCTTCATCGTCCCCCCTCCCCGCCCGCAACAGCCTGCCGCAGACATTCGCCCGCCCGGGCCGGCGCGGCGATCATGTCCCGCATCAACGTCATCAGCGGGTACTCGTCGATCGGCAACAGTCCGTGGCGTTCGATCATGGCCAGCGCGTTGACGCCCTCGCCACGGATGTTGGCCCCGGTGATGCCCATGCGGTCGGTGCGACCGTTGGCGAGATCGGCCCCGATGCGGCGATGGTGCGAGGTTTCGCTGGTAGCGGTGGTCACCAGGTCACCAAGCCCCGCGACCGTGTACGCCGTGCCGGCACGGCCGCCGAGCCTGCGGCAGATCGTGTCCAGCTCCTGCAGGATGCGACACACCAGATAGCCGCGCACGTTGTCGCCGAGCCCGAGCTCATCGGCGGCACCGATCAGCGGCACGTACACGTTCTTGAGGATCACCGCCCAGGAAACGCCGGCGACATCGTCGCAGGGCTCGAGCCGCAGCCGTGTATCGGCGAACAGTCCCAGTGCGCGCTCGCGGACCTCGGCGCGCGTGCTGCCGAGCATGGCGAAGCCGGCACGACCCTCCTGCAGGTCGCGCGCGATCATCGGCCCGCAGACCACGCCGTAGCGGTGCCGCGCGCCCGGTTCGGCATCGAGGATCTCGAACGGCGCACGGCCGTGCGCGTCCAGGCCCTTGGCGACGGTCAGGCAGATGCAGTCGGGCCGCATGACGGCCGCGACCCGGTGCGCGAGCTCCTCGTGCGGGCTCGCGGGAAGAGCGAAGAGGATGAAGTCGCATTCGCCGGCGACCGACTCCAGCTCGACTGTTTCCTTCCAGGTGTCGAGATCGCGATCCCAGACCGCGACCTCGTGACGCGGACCCAGCAGCCGTTCCATGGTCCGGCCCATCGCGCCGTGACCGAGCACGAGTACACGCGTCTTGCCCATGCCGCCTTCCGTCATCGCCGACCCGATCCGGGCAGTATCCGGGATCATCATACCGTGTACGAAGCAGCCCCGTGTCCGGGGTCAACGCATGTCCCGATGCCGGTGAACGCGGATGCATTCGACAACGATTCACATTCACTACAGGCCGTTTGACCCTGCCGGCGGCAGGTTATAAGTTGACCGGCAATCGAGCGAACATCCGCAAAGCGGAAACCAGTCAGCGGGGAAGCAACCATGAAGGGCGATCCGAAGGTCATCGAATACCTGCAGAAGGGACTGCGCAGCGAGCTGACGGCCGTCAACCAGTACATCCTGCATTCGCGCATGCTGGAGGACTGGGGCCTGGACAAGCTCGCCAGCTATGAAAGCGACGAGGCGCTCGACGAGATGCGCCACGCCGATCGTTTCATCAAGCGCATCCTGTTTCTGGAAGCGCTGCCGAAGATGCAGGAGCTCGATCCGCTGCGCATCGGCGAGAACGTTCGCGAGATCCTCGAGAACGACCGCGCCGCCGAAAAGGACGCGATCGATCTCTACAGCGAGGCGATCGAGACCTGCGAGAAGCAGCAGGACTACGCCAGCCGCGACCTGTTCGCCGCGCTGCTCACCGACGAGGAAGGCCACTACGACTTTCTCGACACCCAGCTCGGCCTGATCGACAGCCTCGGCCTCGAGAACTACCTGCAGAGCCAGGCCGCCGACGCCGCCTCCTCCGGCGGGGAGTGAGACCGTTCGACGTACCCGTCTCTCGCAGAGAGCACGGTGAACGCGAAGCGGACATTTGCCGGGGAGCCGCCCGGGTCACCTTGAGGGCCGACATCCGGCTGTCACCATGAGTTCGACGCCGGGACCCGCATCACTGCCTTCCCTGCGTTCCTCCGCGATCTCCACGGTCTCCGCGGGATTCATGTCGCCCGGCCCCTCGATTCCCGGCGGAGTTCACCGGTTGACAAAACCGGTTTTGTAGTTATATTTACCGCATGGACAGGAAACCCGACGAATCCGGCGCCGCCGACGCGTTCGACGCCCTCGGCCATGCCGTCCGGCTGCGGATCTTCCGGCTGCTGGTGCGGGCGGGCGACGACGGCGCCAATGTCGGCCACATCGGACGCGAGCTCGGCCTGCCGGCCTCGACCCTGGCGCATCACCTGCACACGCTGGTCAGTGCCGGCCTGGTACGGCAGGAACGCCGCGGGCGCGAGGTGATCAGCCGGGCCGACTTCGACGCGACGGCCGCGCTGACGAACTACCTCACGGAGGAATGCTGCGCGGACGCCCGGCAGCACGGAGACGAGGCCGCCTGACCGGACGCGGCCCTTTTTCGGGACTAATATAACCAATTATCCAGGGATTTAGATATGACGACATTGCTTCTCAGGATGCGCGCCCTGCCGGCTTCGATTCCGCGCGATCGCGCCTGGCTCGCCGCGGGCCTGATCCTGCTCGCGGTCGCCGTCGCCGTGCCCGCACAGGCGGGCGACAGCCTCGTGTTCACATTGCAGAGCCTGTGGCAGACGGCGCCCTACCTGCTGCTGTCGATCGCCGTCGCCGCATGGACCCGCGCCAGCGGTGCCGACAACCTGATCGCGCGGGCCTTCACCGGCCGCCCGTTGAGCATGATCCTGACCGCCGCCGCCTTCGGCGGGCTGTCGCCGTTCTGCTCCTGCGGCGTGATCCCGCTGATCGCGGCCCTGCTGGGGATGGGCGTCCCGCTGGCGCCGGTGATGGCATTCTGGCTGGCTTCGCCGGTGATCGATCCGTCGATGTTCATCCTCACGGCGGGCCTGCTGGGCACGGAGTTCGCGATCGCCAAGACCCTGGCGGCAATCGGCCTGGGCCTCGCCGGCGGTCTCGCCACCTTGTGGCTGGTGCGCGTCGGCCGGCTGAGTGATCCGCTGCGCGAGGGTGTCGGCATGGGCGGCTGTGCCGCGCGGCCGGTCCGCGATCCGCGGCCGGTGAGCTGGGCGTTCTGGCGCGACGGCGAGCGGCGGGCACGATTCGGCCGCGAGGCCGCGGCCACCACGCTGTTCCTGGGCAAGTGGCTGACGCTGGCGTTCCTGCTGGAGAGCCTGATGCTGGCCTGGGTGCCGGCGGACCTGATCGCCGCGGCACTCGGCGGGGACGGACTGCAGCCGGTGGTGACCGCAACCCTGGTCGGCGTGCCCGCCTACCTGAACGGCTACGCGGCGCTGCCCCTGGTTTCCGGCCTGATCGAGCAGGGCATGGCCCCGGGCGCCGGTCTGGCTTTCCTGGTGGCCGGCGGCGTGACCAGCATTCCGGCCGCGATCGCGGTGTTCGCCCTCGTGCGGCTGCGCGTGTTCGCGCTCTACGTCGGCTTCGCCCTTGCCGGTTCGCTTGCCGCCGGCCTGCTGTACCAGCAGTGGCTGCCGGCCGGCGGCTGAGCGGGGAGGTCATGAGCCGGGCGGCGCGGCGCCATCGCCTGCGGGGGAACATGACCGCCATCCGAAAAGGCTCTCCTCCCGGATGGCATGTCGCGCGGCATTGCTATCGCTCCGGGACATGCCGGCCCGATTCGCCCAGTATCCAGCTGATACCGAACCCGACACTCGCCGCGTGGTCCGTTTCCACCAGCGGGCTGTCGTCGAAGCTCGCGCCGTCGAGATTGTCGTAGCGCAGGAAGGCGCCCATCCACACGCGCTCGACGCGGCGGGCGGCGCTGACCTGCAACCCCAGCCCGCTGTAGCCCGCGTCCGCCCGATAGGCGGCGCGCCCTGCACGCACATCCCCTGCACCGACATCGTAGTAATAGGCGTGATAGTCGCGCGACGCGAATCGCGGACCGAGATTGAAGCGGAAATCCCATGCCCCCGCCAGGCCCGGCGCGTCGAGGTTGAGCGCCGGCTGCAGGATCCAGCCCTCGTGCGCCGTCGTCATCGAGTCCGGGTCGACGGCGGTGACGGCCCGCAGCGGCAGCCGCAGTGTCCAGCGTCCCAGCCGGTTCCGCCCCAGCCGCCGGATCAGCGATGGCCCGTACTCGACCACGGGGTCGAGCTCCGCCATGCCGGCACGCGGCCCGTCGTCGCTGCTGGCCACCGGGACCGCGCCATCGACACTGAAGTCGAGCTCCCAGCGCGGCGTCTCGGCAAACAGGCCGCGGGCGCCGTCGCGATCCACCCGCAGGCGCTCGCCGCGATAGACCAGGTAGGGAATCGGCACGGCGAACGAGCTTCGTTCCCTCGAGCCGCGATACTCCGGGAAGCTGGCCGCGCCGATACCGAGGCCGGCTTCCCACAGGGGCTCGTCGACGGCCCGTACGGGTGAAGCCGCGAGCATGCTCGCGGCCATGATCA
This sequence comes from uncultured Ectothiorhodospiraceae bacterium, assembly GCA_964478305.1. Classification (GTDB taxonomy): domain Bacteria; phylum Pseudomonadota; class Gammaproteobacteria; order XJ16; family Halofilaceae; genus Halofilum. Next base: position 7,797 of record CAYZHJ010000042.1, on the reverse strand, counting down.
GCATGGCAATGATCCCTTGCATGATCTTCGCTCGACGGGATGACAGTTCCGATATCGCTGCCGGCATGCCGGAGTGCGCCGGATGACAACATTATCATCCGGCGACGTGCTGGCGTCCGCGGCATCTGCTTGGGTATCGTACGGATTCACGGGAGAGACAGGATGCATTCAATGCTCCCGGACCGGATGCATTGCAAGGGAGTGCCACGACCATGCTGCTGATTCCGTTCGACCGACCGATCGACTGGCGTCGCCCGCCGGTGGTGACCTTCGCGCTGCTGGCCGTCAACGTGCTCGTCTTCCTGCTGTTCCAGCTCGACGACGGCCGCGAGATCCAGCGCGTCAAGGCCTACTACCACCAGTCCGGCCTCGCCGCCATAGAACTGCCGCATTATCGCGAGCACCTGGAACGGGAAGGTGCCGACGAGTTCCTGGAGCTGTTCGGCGAGCACATCGACGACCCGCGCAGCCCCTGGTTCGAGAAACTGCTGGGTGACGACGACTTCCTGCGCCGGCTCGCGGACGAGGAAGTCGTCACGCCCGATGACCCTGATTACCGTGCCTGGAAGGAAGGGCGTGCCGAGCTGTCGGCGCGGCTCGATGACACGACCGTGTGGGGCCACGGCCTGGTGCCGGCGGAAAGCGAACCGGTCACGTTCCTTTCCCACATGTTCCTGCACGGCGGCTGGTTCCATCTGATCGGCAACATGATCTTCCTGGTGGCGCTCGGGCTGCTGGTCGAGGTCGCGCTGGGCAGCCTGGTCGTGACCGGTCTCTACCTGCTGTCGGGTATCGGTGCGGCCGGGCTGTTCATCGCCCTGCAGCCCGCCGGTCTCGTTCCCCTGGTCGGCGCCTCCGGCGCGATCGCGGGCCTGATGGGCCTGTGCGGCGTGCTCTACGGCCGCCGTCCCATCCGATTCTTCTATTTCATCGGTGTCTACTTCGATTACGTCAGGGCCCCGGCCCTGGTCCTGCTCGCATTGTGGTTCGGCAAGGAACTGTTCGAGTACCTGCGGCTGTCGGACCTGAGCAACGTCGCCTATGCCGCCCACATGGGCGGCATCCTGACCGGGGCGCTGGCGGGCGCCGCGGTCCGTTTCGGCACCGACGCGGTCGACGAGGAGGCGCTGGACGAGCGCGAACGCATCGAGACCTTCGAGCGCCGCCTCGGCGAGGCGAACGAACGCCTGGCGGCGATGGAGCCGGAACGGGCACGCCCCCTGTTCGAGCGCATGGCGCGCGAATATCCCGGCAACGTGCAGGTACTCGACGGCCTCTTCCGGGCGTGCCGCTTCGCGCCCGCCAGCGAGGCCTACCACGATGCCGTCCGGCGCATCCTGCAGCTCGACCCCGGCGACGGGGAATCCCGCGAACTGATGCTGGCCGCGTTCCGCGACTATCGTGACCGGGCCCGGCCGAAGCCGCGTTTCAGCGTCGCCGACATGCGCCGAATGATCGGGCTGCTGGCGCGCCACGGCACCTGCGAGGAGGTCGCACCGCTGGTCCGCGGTGCCCTGAAGCAGCCGGAGAAGTTTCCGGGCATCGAGGAACACGCGCTGCGGCTGGCCAACCGGCTGGGTCGCGAGGGACAACGCGCCAGGGCGCGGCAGTTGTACACCCACATACTGCGGCACTTTCCCGGCAGCCCGGCCGCCCGTCAGGCGGAACGCGCGCTGACGAGCATCAGTTCGTGAGGGCGTCGCGCAGTACGCGAGCGCGGTCGGCGACCGGATGCTCCGGGAAGTGCTTCAGCAGGAAATCCGCAATCCCGCGCGCCTTCTCGGGCTGGCCGAGACGCTCCGAGAAGAGCCGTGCCACCTCCAGGTACAGCGGCGGCACGGCATCACTGTCCGGAAATGCCTTGTGGAAACCGTTGGCCATGCGCACGGCACGCTTGTACTCGCCGCGCTGCACCAGCATGTGCATCAGCGGCTCGTAGTCGCCCTCGCGGCCCGGACGCAGATCGGGATCGATGTCGGTAAGGTCGATGTAGACCTCGGTCGCCTCGCGGATCCGGTTGGCATCGATCAACTGGGCCATCAGCGAGCCCGCGTTCTGGACCATTGCGCTTTCGCGGTCGGCGAGCCGGAGCAACTGGTGGCGGCGCTGGCGCAGGGCGATCTCGTGGTCCGGATACTCGCGCATCAGGTGGCCGAGCTGCTCCGAGGCGGTGTCGTAATGACCCGCATCGATGTTCTCCTGCACCGGCTCCAGCAGTTCCCCCCAGCCGTCATCCTGTCCGGCCACGGCCTCGGGCTCGAATCCGACTCGGCCGTGATACTGATAGATCAGGTACCCCATCAGGTTCATGATCACGAACCAGAAGAAGTTCTGCGCAAACGCGTTGACGAAGGCCAGCGCCGCGTTCGGCAGCCCCTGCCCGAACAGGCCCAGGACCGTGGCCGAACCGCCGTTGAGCAGCACCACCAGGGCGAGTACGGCCAGATACGGCCAGCCGATCCGGTACGCCATCGAGAACAGCCTGCCCGGATTGAGTGCGGCGGACAGGGAGCGCTCGATCGCGAGCGTCATCACGATCGCCGGCAGCAGCAGCAGGAACAGGGCGAGGTGGACGAAGGCCAGCGGCGGCCACAGCATGAACAGGCCCATCGCGACCGCGGCCACCACGATGAACACCGCGATCTGCTTGAACGGCAGTTCGTAGCCTTCCAGCAGCACTTCCCGGTTCAGGGCCGGCGGATGCAACTGGCCGTGGGCCGTCCGCTCGAGAATGTCGTAGCCGTACTTGATCGAGAACAGGCCCGCGACGAAGCTCACCAGCGCCGCCAGGACCATGCCGCCCGTGCCGGTGGCGGCGAGATCGAGCAGGAAACCGTTGAGAAATGCCAGCACGAACAGGACGAGGATCGCCGGAATCGTCAGCGGGTAGAGAAAGAACCGGGGCATCCGGTTCCAGAAGGGCGTGATCGCGATCTTCCCGGCTGTACGCATCCGCATGGACATCGGGCACTTCCCTGTTCGGGGTTCGCCGTCCAGAGTATGCAGGCATGCCCCGGTTTTGTCAGTGCCATGCCGCAGATCGGGACTGCACGGACGTCAGGTCGCGGACAGCGTCTCCACGGCCCGTTCGAGACTGTCCACGAGCCGCGCCATGAACCCGAAATCGAGGGTCTCGATGCGGTCGCTGGCCCGGTGATAGTTGGGATTCCGGAAGAACGCCGTATCGGTCACCATGAGCGCCGGCCAGCGCACATCCCAGAACGAGCTGTGGTCGCTCAGGCGCACGTCCGGCAGCAGCCGGCCGTCGCACGGCGCGACGAGCGTTTCCACCGGCAGTTCCGGGTTGCGCCGGAAACCGCGGGCCGTGTCGCGCAGCAGGCGGCGCGAACGCCGGTTGCCGACGAGGCCGATGAAATCCCCGGTATCGGGATAGCCGGCCAGCCGCAAGGGAGCCGGGTACGCCTGGGTGGCGGCGGTATAGCCGACCATCTCCAGCACGATCGCGCCGCGCGGGTGTCCGCCGGCATTCTTCATCCGCTGCACGAACACGCGGCTGCCCTGGTTGGCGGTGGCGAAGGCCGGCTCTTCCTCGAGCGTGAACGCAACCAGTTGCAGCGGGATCGAAGGCGGCCGTCGCGCCAGCCGCCGGGCCAGCGCGAGCAGCACGCACACGGCGCTGCCGTTGTCGTCCGCACCCTCGGTGCCGGGCACGGTATCGTAGTGCGCACCAATCACCAGCGGTTCGCCGGCGCTCGCGCCGGCATTGGCCACCAGGTTGGCGACCGTCCTGCCGAATGCCGTGTAGGGCTGCCGTTTCACCGGCAGGCCCGCCGCCTCGAGCGCGCCATGCAGATGACGCTCCGCCGCCGCCAGCCCCGTGTGGATCGTGCGCTCGCCGATATCGCGGCACAGCGCCTGCGCATCGGCGCGAAGCTCCGCAACGGTGGCGCGGTCCTCCGTCACGGCACTCGCCGGTTCCGGCGCCAGTCATCGAGATACCGCTCCAGCGCATCGCCGATGGCGATCTGCGGTTCCGAATGCGTGTCGAGCCCTTCCTCCTCCTCCCACTCGTGAATCAGCGTGCGCGCCTGCTCGAACGCATCACGAAAGGAACCGGTTTCCGGCAATGCATCGCGGAAGTACGCCTTGCCGAAGTACGTCATTTCCGAGTCGTCGCCGCAGCCGAACGAAGTCCGGTCTTCGCGCGCGGCCGTCATCACGAGCGTGCGCTCGTCTTCCAGCGCCGGCAGGAAACCGCCCGAATAGCACGCCGAGATCGCAACGATCTTCCACCGCACCGGCAGACCGTTCACCAGCGAGGCGAGTTCGTCGGCACCGAGATCGGGCAACTCGAGCCCGGGCTGCTGGACGGACAGTTCATGATCCCTCGTGCCGTGACTGGTGAGGTAGAGGAACAGGATGTCCTCATCGGCGTTCATCGCCGACGAGACACGTTCGAGCGCGCGGCCGATGCTGGTGCGCGTGGCCAGCGGCCGCGAGTCCAGCGTATCCGGGTGATTGCCGAGCACGATCGATCGTTCGCCGGCATCGTGTTCGCGCGCGAACTGGCCGGCGACGAAATCGATCTCCCGGCGGAACACGTCCTGTCCGCCGTACGGGGCCACGCCGACGAAATACAGCTCGATCTCCCCCGGCGTGCCGGCGGCCACGCCGTCCAGCTTCGCCCGGAGCAGCTCCGGTTGCCGGTAGAGCGCGCGCTCGATCGCCTCCGCCCGTCGCCGCGCCCTGCGGCCATCGGCGCCCTGGTATTCGCCCCACGACCAGATTCCCTGGCGCACGCGCTCGCTGTCGGCGTATTCGAGCCGCCCCTCGCCGTGCCTGTAACCGGCCGCAAACTCGCCGACATGACGATCGCCATCGGCCTGCGTCAGCGTACCCGTGCCGTGATAGCTCCAGTTGCGGAACTCGCCCTCGTAGCGCCCGCCCGAGGCCATCTCGTGGACGCCCTCGCCCGTGAGCTGCCCTCGCTCGAACGTGCCCCGGTAGACGTCGCCGTTCGCGGCCGTGTACGTACCCTCGCCGTGAAACTGCCAGTCCTCGAACGTACCCTCGTACTCGTTGCCGGCACTGTCGCGATACACGCCCTGCACGATGCGCCACTGCTCGAAACGGCCCTCGTGGACTTCACCGCCCGCGCTGGTGAATGTCCCCCGGCCATGAAACATGCCGTTGGTGAATTCGCCCTCGTGGACATCGCCGGTGGCGGTCACGTATCGACCCTTGCCCTCGAACACCCCTTCGGCGAACCCGCCTTCGTAGCGGTCTCCGTTCGGCCGGATCAGCACGCCCTCGCCGTGGAATCGGCCGTCACGAATGTCGCCATGGTACTCGGCGCCATCGGGCAGCACGGCATCCGGCGGCAGCAACCGCGTCTCCACGCCCGTCCAGTGGATGCCGTAGCCGGCCATCGCCCCGAGGCCGGCAATGATCACTGCCACGATCGAGAACTTTCCTCGCTGCATGAACTTCTCCCTGCCGCATCCGGCTCAACCGCATCCGATGCGAGTATGCCAGACGACAAAACCGAATCGGCTTGCGGGAGACGGCCGGGCATGGAAGGCTGGAATGACGACGGAGGGCGCGGATACGGGAGCTCGCTCGATGGCGGCTGTCACGGCAATGCAGCAGCACGGTTGTGCCATCGTCCTCGTCCTTCTCGGCGCCGGCGGCTGTACCAATACCGTTGTCCCGCCCGCCGGACCGGCACAGCCGGGCGCCGTCTTCCTGCTGGACCACGGACGTCACGCCAGCCTGGTACTGGAACGCGAGGACGGGATCAGCCGCTATTCCTACGGCCACTGGGGCTGGTACGTCGAGAACCGCACGGGGCCCCTGCGCGCCTCCGGGACCCTGTTCGGCAGTAGCGATGCCGGCCTCGGCCGCAGGCACCTGCCGGGACCGGCCGACCTCGACAACGTCCGCCGGCGGGTACGCGTACCCATTCGGGAAGCCTGGCGCATCGAGGTGTCCGCCGGGCGTTCGAACGATCTGGGCGACCGGCTCGATGGCTTCTTCCGCGACCACGCCGACAGCCACACCGAGAACCCGCTGTACGACCTGGAATTCGTTCGCCATCCCGACCCCTACCATGCCGGTCACAACTCCAACCACATGGTCGCCCGGTGGCTGCGCGAACTCGGCTGCGAGGTGCGCATGCACGGACCGTTTTCGATGTGGACAGTAATCCCTCCGCCGTAATCGTGCCGCATGGATGATGGCGGCCCCGAGCACCTGCAATCCATGCCTCGCAGTCACTCTCGACACCGTGTTTGTTTGCATACATCATTCGCCCGACGCCATCCGTACAGGGACGCCTCCAGGGAGGTGGGCATGAGCGATGAGCACACTGCCGAGAATGGCAGGGCAAGGGATTCGCGCACGCTTCTCCCGGACCGGGACAGCTTCTACCGTGACATCCAGCCACTGCTCGAGGATGCCGGCACGCAGGCACTGGTTCTTCTGGTCATCGACATCGACGGCGTCGACTTCATCCTGCGAACCTTCGGACCGCGGGAACGCGATCACCTGATCGCGGAAGTCGGGCAACGCATCCAGCAGACCCTCGCACGCGATACGACGCCCTATCACATCACCCAGGAACGCTTTGCGGTCGTCCTGCCCGAGGGCACCTATCGGCACGCCACCCGATGCGCACAATCGCTGGTGGACGCACTGCGGCAACCGTTCGACATCACCGGTATTGCCTACTGCCTGGACGCGCATGTCGGTATCAGCCATTACCCGAATCACGGCGAAACGATCAACGAGCTGGTTCGTACCGGCGTGTTCGCCTGCCATCAGGCACGCGAATCCCGGACCGATTACGCGACCTTCGACCAGTCACTGGACGAGCAGGAACGGCACCGCTTCCGGCTCATGCTCGATCTGGAACGGGCGCTGCAGAACGGCAGGGAGATCCGGCTCGCCTACCAGCCGGTGGTCGAGCTGAACTCGGGCCGTTGTGTCGGCGTGGAAGGCCTGTGCCGCTGGCATCATCCGCGACTCGGCAACATGTCGCCGGCGCATTTCCTGCCCTTCGTCGAGCAGACGGCACTGATGATGCCCCTGACGGAAGCGACCCTCGGCCTGGGCCTGAACGATCTCGCTGCCTGGAGTGCACGGGGTTTCGACGGCGACCTGACGATCAACCTGAGCCCGGTACTGTTCCGGCGTTCCGATCTGCTGGATCGCCTGCTCGAGCACTTCCGCTTCCACAACACGGCCGTCGAACGGCTCGGCCTCGAGATCACCGAGACCGGCATCATGGAACAGCCCAACCGGGCCATTAACACCCTCGGAGAGATCCGCGACCGGGGCTGCCGGATCGCCGTGGACGATTTCGGCACCGGGCATTCCTCGCTGGCGTATCTTGCCGATCTGCCGATCGATGTCATCAAGATCGACATGTATTTCGTCCAGAACCTGGAACGCCCCTGGGGCGAGGCCATCGTGAGCGCGGCGGCCACGCTCGGCCACAAGCTCGGTCTGACGACCGTCGCCGAGGGCATCGAGCAACAGGCCCAGTATCACAAGTGCCGCGAGCTCGGCGTCACCCTCGGGCAGGGGTACTACATCGGCCACCCGATGTTCCGGGAAGAACTCGATCAATGGCTGAACATGTAGATGCAGCTCCGATCGAGGATCATCACGAACACGACCGGAGACGGGGCATGACGACACGATCCCGTGCCCGTTCATCGGGCGCGGAACCTCCGAGTGGTTTCGAAATGTCGCGGGGCGCCTGATCAGACTTTTCCAGGGAACCTCTGATTAATTCAGAGGTTCCCGCGGCACATGGATGTGCCGCCATTTTCA
>CAYZHJ010000041.1:0-21758 GCA_964478305.1 uncultured Ectothiorhodospiraceae bacterium | reverse complement strand
GCGGCGGCGGCAGGCCGGAACGCAACAGGATCGTCTGCGGCTTCCTCGGCTGCGAGCGGCATCCATTCAATCCGTTGCTCGACACGCTGCCCCGGTTGATTCGAATGCCTGCGCCCGGGGATGGCCCCGATCCGTTGACTTCTCTCGTCGAGCTCGCGCTGATGGAGTCGAAGCGGGGGCAGCACGGTGAACGCTGCCTCCTGATGCGGCTCAGCGAGGTGATGTTCATCGAGGTGCTGCGCCGTTACCTGCATACCGTCCCGGCGGACGGAACCGGCTGGCTGATCGCCCTTCGCGACCCGCTGGTCGGCCGGGCGCTGAATCTGCTTCACCAGCGATCGGCGTTCCCCTGGACGCTGGCAGGACTCGCGGGCGAACTCGCCATATCGCGGTCCACGCTGGCCCGGCGCTTCGTCGACCTCGTGGGCGAACCGCCGATGCAGTATCTCGCCCGGTGGCGGATGCAGCTCGCGGCCCGGCGGCTTGCGGACGGGTCGGAGAAGGTCTACGCCGTGGCCCGGAGCGTGGGCTACGAATCGGAAGCCGCCTTCAGCCGGGCCTTCAAGCGCTGGATCGGCGTGAGCCCGGGGGAATGGAGGGGGCGGGAGCATTCCGGGACAGGGTAACGTCCCCGCAATGATGCATTCGTGTTTCGAGGCGGAACGTTGCCATTGCCCGGTCTTCCGGACTGCGGGAACCGGCCGTCTTTGCACCCCGGAGGGTCAGGTCCGCGTCTTGAACATTCCCGATCGCTGTACCTGCACGGTCTTCAGGCGGGACGGCGCGACAACAGCAAGCCCATGCCGGCTGCCCCGAGCAGCAGCGCGCAACCACGGTTGAACAACCGCTGCATCCCGGGCCGTGACAACCACTTGCCGAGGCGGGCACCCATGCCGGCATACGCGGCGATCGCGATCCACTCGAGCGCGAGGAAGAGCAGGCCGATCACGACGAACTGGGGAACCGGCGGTCGCGAGGTGTCGACGAACTGCGGCAGAAAGGCCGTGAAGATCACGATCGCCTTCGGATTGCCCGCCGCGAGCAGGAATTCGCCGCGCGCGAGCCTGAAGAATCCTCCCGGCGACCGACCGGCCGACCGGTCCATGACCGGACGGGCGCGCCAAAGCTGGACCGCAAGATAGAAGAGATAGCCCGCTCCCGCCACCTTGATCAGGGAAAACAGGACCTCGGAGGTGTGCAGAACGGCCGCCAGCCCGACGGCCGCCAGCGCCATCATGGCGACGAACGCCAGCAGTCGGCCGCTCCCGGCCAGGAAGGCCGGGCCGAACCCGTAGCGACTTCCGTTGCTCAACGAGAGCAGGTTGTTCGGGCCGGGCGCGACATTCAGCGCGAAACATGCCGGCAGGAACAGGAACAGCAGGGACGGGTCCAGGCTCACGCGGGCTCTCCCGGATTGCTTGCAGGCTGCGTTGCCCGCGGCCTCCCGGCCGGGGCGGAATCCGATCGCGGTCGCGTGAAGTTATCACCGTTCGAACCGGGGGTCAGCCGGAGCGGTTGGGGGCTCCGCGTTCGAGGCCTCCAGAGAGCAGATCGGTTCTTCTTCGCCCGCTGACCGGAACGGTCCATCCGGCCCGTGGTGTACGCGCTTCCCCGACGCGGAGCGGCGGTCCCTCGATCAATACGCTCGGGACCGGGCGATCGAGGATCCCGCAGCCCGCGCTGCGTGCTTGCACAAACCCGCTTTCCTTCAGCTGTGATTCCCGCCGCCGTCAAACGGCCGGAGGTCGACCGCGATGCGTGCGTTACCGGTACAATTTGCCCGCATGAGGGACATCCCGGAAGAGAACGCGATTGATCGCGCGAACGGCAGGTTCCGTTCCGTCGTGACCTGGCTCGAAATGCGCGTGCCTCCCGCAAGCGCACGGCCGGAGCCGCCCCGTCCCGGCGTCACCACGGCACGCTGGGAGCGGCCGCCGCTCGACGAGTACCTGGACCTGTTCCACCGCGTCGGCGATCCCTGGCTGTGGCACGGGCGGCTCGTCCTGTCGCGTGCCCGCATCGAGCGCCTGCTCGGATCGCCGGACTACGAGGTATGGCGGCTGTGGACCGGGGACACCGTGGCCGGGCTGGGCGAGTTCGACCGATCGCGGGCCGGCGAGGTCAAGATCGAGTACTTCGGGCTGGTGCCCGAATGGATCGGTGCCGGCCTGGGCGGCTACTTCCTGCGTACGCTGGTGCACGAGGCCTGGCGCGACGATGTCGAACGGGTCTGGTTGCATACCTGCACGGAGGACCACCCGAGCGCGGTCGACGTCTATCAGCGGGTCGGCTTCGAACCGTACGACAGCCGTGTCGAATGGGTCCGCGACCCGCGCCTGTGCGGACTGCTGCCGCGCCATGCCGGCCCCCACGTGCCGCTGGCGGAGTAGACGGAGTGCCGGCAATATGCAATACCCTGCAGAAGCGGGCTCCTGCCCGCGCATGCGCCTTGCGCTGCCGTGATACCCGTATACTGTTGTACCCTCGCCATCAGGCACGAAGCGGCTGAAGAATCCATGGAACCCTTCCCGGCCCGCAACGTCTACGGCGAAGCACTCGAAATCTGCGGTACCGATCCGATGACCGGCTTCTACCGGGACGGCTGCTGCAACACCGGCAACGACGACCACGGCATCCACACCGTCTGTGCCCGAATGACGGAGGAATTCCTCGAGCACTCCCGGGGCAGGGGCAACGATCTCGAGGCACCCAGTCCGGCGACGGGATTCCGCGGCCTGAGGCCCGGCGACCACTGGTGCCTGTGCGCGAGCCGCTGGCTCGAAGCACACAGGGCCGGGTGCGCGCCCGGCGTGTATCTGCGTGCCACCCACGAGGAAACGCTGGCCATCATCCCGCTCGAGGTGCTCGAGCAGTACGCGCTGGATCGGCCGACTCGCCACTAGCGACGGATTGAAGCCGGCCCCCGGATTCCGTCGTCGCCCTTCACGATCGGGATCCGCTCCCTGTTGTCCGATCAGGCGGGACTTTCCGAACGGGCCCGTGCCTCGTTCCGGTCCGTTCGCAGCACATGAAGTGCGGCGGGCAGGCCGATACAGGCGCAATCCGTGCCGTAATCATCATCGTCGTCAGCGCGTGCCCGCGTGCAATACGGCCGGACACGAAGCCGCCGGGCAGGAAGCCCGCCGTGATGGAACCGATGCAGAGTCCGGGCATGCCCGTCGATGTGCCGTGAATCGGCATTGTCACCAGCGGCACACTCGATTATTCCGCCCGTATTGACTGGTCTATACTGTCCCCGAGCGGTTGGATGCCGGGGCCTTCGATATCCACGCAACGCGATTACCTGATCAATCCGGGACTCGGCGGGGATGAGCGCCACCGACGACAGCCCGTCGACGTCAATGAAACCGCGATGGCTTCCATTGCCGCCGATCGTTGTACTGCTTTTCCTGGCAGGCTACCTCCTCGCCACTCATGTCGGTCTCGTGCTGCGCATCGATGTCGGTGGTCTTGCACCGCTCTGGCCTGCCACCGGGGTCGCGCTCGCCCTTCTCCTGCGTCAGGGACTTTTCTGCTGGCCGTTGATCGTGATCGGCGAGATGCTGACCGCTTGGTCGCTGGGACAACCCTGGTCAATGGGGCTCGCGGGCGGCGTGGGCCAGTCCCTGGAGGCGATCGTCGCGGTGCTGATGGTGCGACGGCTCGGTATCCGGGGCTGGTTCCGGAGCGTGCCGGATACGGTCAATTTCTGCCTGCTGATCTGTCTCCTCCCGCCACTCCTGGGCGCGGGCCTGGGCTCGCTGTCGCAGCTCGCGCACGGCATCGTCTCGCCCGCGGAATGGCATATCGGTTTCTTCACCTGGTGGCTCGGCGATGCGATGGGTCTGCTGATCGTGACCCCGTTTCTGATGAGCTGGTGGCCATGGCCGTTCCGCCGTGTCGCGCCGGCGCTCGAATGGCTTGCCGTGACCGTGCTGCTCTTCGTTACGGGTCTGGTCCTGACGACGCTGGCGGGTGAGCGCGGAAACCTGCTGTTCTTCCTGCTGCTGCCGTTCGTGGGATGGCTCGCCCTCAAGTTCGGAACTGCCGGCGCGAGCAGCGCGGTGGTGGTGCTGGCCGCGCTGGTTTTCGGCATGGCCGAGAGTGCCGACCACTTCGAGACGGCCGTATACATCGGCTTCGTGGGTACGGCGGCCGCCATGGGCTACCTGGTTGCAGCGGTCCTGTCCCGGCGCACAGAGCTGCTCGATGAGCTGCGTCATCGCGCCGAACATGATTCCGTCACCGATCTGTACAGCCGTTCGGTGCTGGAGGCAAAGCTGCGGGAACTTGCCGACGAACCCGACAGGGAAGCGCGTCACGCATTGATCTATCTGGATCTGGATCACTTCAACATGGTCAACGATACCTGCGGGCACGAGGCCGGCGATCAGCTTCTGCGGGAACTGGCAGACCGCCTGGCCGCGGCACTGCCGGACAATACCCTGCTCGCCCGCATGGGCGGCGACGAATTCGGAATACTGCTGCGAGACACCAGCTCCGCCGAGGCAGAAGCGATGGGCGAGCGCATGCGGCGGGTCGTGCTGGACTACATTTTCATCAGCGGCGAGCACCGGTTCTATCCGGGAACGAGTGTCGGAATCGCGCACTTCGAACCGGGCGAGCCCGCGGCCACGGTCATGAGTCGAGCGGATATCGCATGCCATTCGGCCAAGGAGGCCGGCCGGGATCGCGTGCATGCGTACGGCACGCAGGACCTGGCGATGCGCCGGCATCATTCCGAGCTCCAATGGGTCGCGCAGTTCCGCAAGGCGATGGACGAGGGGCAACTGGTACTGTTTGCCCAGCGAATCGTGCCGCTCGATTCGGTACCCGAAACCCCGTTGTACGAGGTGCTGATACGCAAGCTGGAGGACGGAGAGCCGACATCCCCCGGCCGTTTTCTGCCGGCCGCCGAACGCTACGGGCTCATGCCGTCGATCGATCGCTGGGTCATGAACGAAAGCTTCCGGTTCATGGCCGCGCATGCGGACCGTGACTTCCGCCTGAACATCAATCTCGCCGCTGCCACGCTCGACCGGCCGCACTTCTCCGAGGATGTGGAAGCCCTGATCATGGAACACGGCATCGATCCGGCACGGATCTGGTTCGAGGTGACCGAGACCGTCGCCATCCGCAACCTGACGCGCGCCGTCGAGGCCATGCACCGGCTGCGCGAGCGTGGTTTCCAGTTCGCGCTCGACGATTTCGGCACGGGCGTTGCCAGCTTCGGTTATCTCAGCGAGCTGCCGGTACAATGCGTCAAGATCGACGGGGAATTCGTCTGCGGTCTGCCCGAAGACGGCGCGAGCCGGATCATCGTTTCGGCCCTCAACGACCTCGCCGCACTGCGCGGCATCAAGTGCGTCGCCGAATGGGTCGATTCCGAGTCCGTGCTGGAGGATCTGCGGCGAATCGGCGTGCACTACGGGCAGGGATTCCATCTGCATGCACCCGAGCCGCTGGAATCCGCGATCGGGTGATTATTCCATCAATCTTCCCGCTCCGCCCATGCACGCCACAGCAGCCACGCTCCCCCGGATCATGGCGGCCAGCATGATCAGCCGCCTGTTTCCCGGCAGTGAACCGTGAAAGCAGGGGAAATCGGCGCAACTTGCCGGAATCCGCAGGCCGGAAAGGCAGAAGACTGTTTCGCTCTTCCATGCTCGTCGATGTTTCAGGGAACCGCTGCAGGGTCAGGCCGTGACTGCATCGAGGTCCCGCCTCGGACTTGCGGATGCCGGACGCGTCGGGAAGCCCAGGCGGAACACGAACGTCGGTTCGAGGCCGGCGCCGGTTCCGAAGCCGCGCAGCTTCCTTGCCATATGTGCCTCGTCGCCGAACTGTCGTTCCCGGTCCGCGACCTCCGGCGCCTGATTGATCGGCTGTACCGCCAGCCCGCGGGTCGTCGCCCACAGGTGCATGCGCTGCCACACCCGGCCGACGTGCAGCGCCTGGGCGCTCTCGTGGGGATCGGTCACGGAAATCAGCCCGAACGCGGTCGCCGTCGGTACCTGCACGTTGCGCGTCGAGTCGAGCCAGTAACCATGGTTCGCGGCGGCACTCGGTCGCGGCAGCATCCGCGCCACCGTGGTGAGCATCGGCGAGAGGCCGGCGGTTTCCAGGGTGACTCCATCGCGGTATCGCTCGATTGCGTCGTATTGATGGCGATACCAGCGATGGCTGTCCTGGATCATTTCCGCGTCGCTCCCGATGCGCTCGGTGGCCTCGATGATCAGTTCGCCGAGGCGGTCCCGCTCGGTCCCGGGCCCGAGCAGGGTGAAGGCCGGATCCTTCCGCCTGCCCGCGAGACGTGACAGCACTGCCTCGGTGTCGGCAGGGAGCGGCCGATCGTTGTCGTAGGGTCCGCGATCCGTGTGGCGCGACGGGATCGCCTCGAACAGGGGAGAGGCGCGGCGCGGGCCGGGTGCGAGACGGAGCCGGGCGACGAGCTGGTCCGTGTCCGGGCCGTCGCCGCCAACGAGCCGGCCGGGCACGAGCGTCACCCGTGCCCGCAACCCGTAGGCGGGCGCGGCCTGCACCATGTTCTCGACCACGCAGCCGAGGCCGATGTGCATCTCGCGCCGGTACGGATCCATCGAGCTGAGGTGGCGCGAGCTGTCAGCGAGCACGTCGATCGTTGCGTCGCCGATCCGGAATCGCCAGGGCTGCGTGTTGTGCGGGCTCGCGGCGAGGATGCCCGCGCGCACGAGACCGAAGGGCCCGTCATCGGGCCCCGTGCGCCAGGTGTCCCAGGGTACGTACGCCGCGGCCGGCGGTCCGCCGATCACGCCCTGGTCCCATGCACGCCAGGCGGTTCCGCCCGCGAACAGGATGGACAGGGCGCCGGCGCCCCTGATGAAGCTTCTTCGGTTCATGTCGTTCTCCCGCGTGTTCGGTGTCCTGCGGTATCGCCGCAGGCCGTGCGGATGGCGTCCTCGATGCGTGCCCATCCCGCCTCCGTGGAAAGGTCGATACCGCCGTACTCGGGCGTGGTGCGCGACCGGATCAGCAGGTACTGGAAGCCGGCGACGAGCAGATCGGCAACCGCAATCCAGTCGGTTTCCGATGCGTCCGCATCCGGCACGGCGCGGGCAATGACGTCACGGCTCCAGCGCTCGCGCACGTCGGCGAGCATCGCCGTCAGCGCGTTCACCTGGACGGTTTCCCACGCCATGATCTCGATCGTCTGCGGGCGCGCCGACAAGGCTCGCAGCAGGCGCGTGACGATGCGCGACACACGGGGACCGATCGGCAGTGCCCGCAGTGCTTCCGGATCCGGCCCCAGCACCTCGTCGACCGAGGGCCAGAAATCGGCGCTCTCGCCGTAGGCCCGCAGCAGGCCGGCGAGATCGCCGAAATAGCGGTAGATCAGCACCTTGTCGGTTCCCGCCGCCCGCGCCACGGCGTTGACGCCGAAACCCTGGAAACCGTCGCGTGCCAGCACCCGGCCGACGGCTTCCACGAGCTCGTGCTCGGTGCGTTCGCGATCGCGGACCGGCTTGCGCGAGGGTCTGGAACCAGCTCGATTCATCGTGGATGGCCTGTTTTCGTCACCAGTTGGTGACATTATATGTCTCCGAGTGGTGACATGCAATGGTTGAAACACGGGTCTCGGACAAGGCACAAGACCTGACCTTCACCCCGCACTGTCCGCAGAGCAGGCAATGCTACCCTGTCCCGATCATCGCGCCGTGCTGAAGGATCGCCCCCATGCTTCCGTTAGCGATCGCCCTTGCGCTTCATGTTCTGGCGGCCGTCGTCTGGGTCGGCGGCATGGCCTTTGCCCACGGGTTCCTGCGGCCCGCCGCCGGCCGTGCGCTCGAGGGGTCCCAGCGGCTCGCACTGTGGCGCGGTGTCTTCGCCCGCTTCTTTCCCGTCGTCTGGGCCGCCGTCGCCGTGCTGTTCGTCACTGGCTACTACATGGTGCTGGGCCCGTTCGGCGGTTTCGGCGACGTCGGCCTGCACGTCCACTTCATGCACGGCCTGGCCCTGCTGATGGCTGCCATCTTCGCCCACGTCTTCTTCGCGCCCTGGCAGCGCTTCCGGCGTGCGGTCGATCGCATCGAGAACGAGACCGCCGCCGCCGAGCTCGACCGGATACGGCGGCTGGTCACGGTCAACCTGGTGCTCGGCCTGATCGTGGTTGTCGTGGCGACCGGCGGGCGCTACTGGTACTGAATGAATCGGAGGCACGTTCATGGACAGGAAGGGTCACGGGGATCACGGTGGCCTGCGTGATATTTCCCGGAACAGCGAAGATGTTGCGCAGTACTATGACGACTGGGCCGACGACTATGACGAGACGCTCGCCCGCTGGCGCTACCAGGCGCCGGAGCAGGTGGCCGAGCGCATGCGTGCGGCGCTGGGCCGCGACGCGATCGTTCTCGATGCGGGCTGCGGTACGGGCCTGAGCGGCAGGGCGCTGGCGGCGGCCGGGTTCGGGACGATCGACGGCATGGACGTCTCCCGCCGATCCCTGGAGATCGCCGAACGACTCGGTGTCTATCGAACCCTCCGGCACGCGGACATGCAGGAACTGCCACTGCCCTGTGACGACGACGTCTACGATGGTCTGGCGTGTGCCGGTGTCCTGACCTACATCCCCGACAGTGACGCCATCCTGCGCGAGTTCGCACGCGTCGTCCGGCCCGGCGGCTGCATGGTGCTCACCCAGCGCAGCGACCTGATGGTCGAACGCGACTTCCCGACGACGCTGAAGACGCTGGAGGACGAGGGGCTCATCCGGGCGCCGGATGTCTCGGAGCCCATGCCCTACCTGCCGGAAAACGAGGAATTCAGTGACGAGGTGTGCGTGCACTACATCACGTGCACCGTGGCGTAGCCGAGCGGGAGCCGGAAATGACGCAACGGGACCGTCCCGCCATCGTCGCGCCGCCCCCGCTGCTGTACCTGGCCGCGCTCGCGCTGGTGATCGCGTTGCAATGGCTCTGGCCATTGCCGATCCCGGATCACGTCGCGACGGCATGGATCGGCTGGGCGGCGCTCGTCGCCGGCCTGGCGCTGAACCTGTGGGGTGCCCGTTCCCTGGCCCGGGCGCAAACACCCATCAATCCCTATCGCGCCACGGAGGCCATCGTCACCACGGGTGCGTTCCGGCTGTCGCGCAACCCGCTCTACGTCGGCCTGGATCTCATCCTGCTGGGACTGACGCTCGTCCTGAACAGCCTCTGGGGTATCGGGGTGCTCGTGGTCGTGCTCATCGTCATGCACTACGGAGTCATTCTGCCCGAGGAGCGTTATCTCGAGGAGAAGTTCGGGGAGGCGTACAGGCGTTACCGCGAGGCGGTACGCCGGTACGTGTAATGCAACCGTATCAACCCGGCCGAAGTTTCCCCCTGACCCGTCCAGGAAACCGGATCATCACTACATTGTGTGAGTCGGGCATGGCGAGACCGCTGATGAGCAATAACCACTGAAGGCACCGAACGCACCGAAGACACCGAAAGGGCCGATCGGGACGGTTCGGAACGGGCCGGCCTGAAAGCAAGCTCTGCCGCACGGGCCTTGCGTCGTTCGTTCGCGACTGACGTCGCTCCTGCAGGCATCTTCTTGGTGTACCCAGTGTATTCGGTGCCTTCGGTGTTCCGCTGTTTGCCGGTGCTTCTGAACATTCGGATGCGGGAGCGAGTTTCCCCACGAGATGGCGAGGAGCCGGTTCATTCTCGCCGGCTCTGGATTGGGGATATCACCACGTGTGCGAGCGGCTGACTCGGTCGGGTGCAACGATTCGTGGAAGACGAGGGTGACGATTGTGCCGGGCGATACTGCTTGTCGTTGCCGGCGTTCCTTCGCCACTGCGGCGAAGATGACAACGCGGCGGCGGATACGGTGGCGGCGAACGCTGCCCGGATCGGGGAGGTGCTGCGGGGATCCGAATCTCGTCCTGGACAGCCCGGGTCAGGGCAGGATTCCTGCTCCACCCGGAAAATCTGCGGATGCCGCAATCCGGCATCCGCAGGGCGGGTTCATGCAGGCTTGAGCATGCGTCCGCAAAGCCTCGTGATCTCGGCGGCCCGAATGTCCTTGATCTGTGGCGTGAAGCGTTCGGCAAGCTGATCGCGGCTGTCGTTGGACCAGCCTTCGAGCGCGGCCGACTCGTTACCCTCGGCGAGCCAGTGCTGTCCCGCCTGCATCGCACACACGGTGGCTACCGCTTCGAGGCGTGCCTCCGCAAGTGCATTCGTGTGTGTGCCGGCCGCGACGACCCAGCCGGCGTTGAACTGGACGATCAACAGGGCAATGGCGCCAAGGACGCCGCCGATGAGATACGGCTTGGCAGCCGAGATTCTCGCTGTTGCTGTGGAGATGATTCCTGAAACTGACATTATCGTTTCCTGGTGTGGTTACAGCATGAGAGATCAGTAGTACGCGCTCTGCGTCCCTGGTGCAAATGTGTCGGGACGCGCGATCATCGATGAAATCGGGCTGACAGGATCGCAACATGTCGTGATCATCCCCCCACGGGCGGACTTCGCGGGCATGATCGCCGATCTCCGGGGCCGTGAAACCGTGAATCCGGGACTCGCGTATCGAAAGCCGAGGATGAATTCAGTTGAAATATCCGGAGTGCGGGAGGCTCGACGCGCATCGCGCCCGCGGCCGACGCATCCATGCACAACGGCAAATCCCGGTTCTGCTCGATCCCGGCTGGACCAGTGACAGGGGGCAGTGCAGGATTCCGGTGACCGGGTAGCGGAGATTGATCCCGTGCGAAACCGCGCATCGTGCCGCCTCTTCCTCGTCCTCGCTCTCCTCGTGTCGGGGCCGTTGCCTGCCATGGCGCTGGACTACCGGCCACAAGCGGCCGAAGTGACGCGGGTGATCGACGGCGACAGCTTCGTGCTGCGCTTCCCCGACGCCGAGGGCGACAGCCGCATCGAGTATCGCGCGAATCTCATCGGCGTCGATGCGCCGGGCCGCGGCGAGGCCGAGTGCGAGGCGCAGTTCGTCACGACTCTCGCCAGGCGCCTGTTGCTCGACAAGGAGGTCTGGGTCGAATGGGACAGTCGCGACCGGCGCACGGGCGACGGCCGCCTGCTGGTCTACATCGCCCACCGGGACGATCACGATGCCGACCTGAACGCGCTGTACATCGAGCAGGGCTGGGGCTGGGTGCCGCGAGCGTATCCGGCCGACCGCAAGGAGGAGTACCTCGAGCTGGAGCGGCAGGCCCGCCGGCAGGATCGAGGCATCTGGGGCGGTCCGTGTCCGCCCGACCCGGAATGAGCGCAATGCCCGGGATGGGAATACCATTCGATCACTCCATCCGCGTGACCCCGTGGCGGGTGACGCTGCCTCCGGGAGTGCCAATGAAGGGCGGATGATGCAATGACTTCCACGGATCACTACGACAGGCTTGCCAATCAGTTGCGCCGTCCGCCTTCGGATCGGCCAGACAGCGTATTCGATACCCGGGAATTGGTGCGCCTTGCGGTACTGGCGCCCTCGAGTCACAACACGCAGCCGTGGAAGTTTCGCCTGAAGCGGGATGCAATCTCGGTTGTTCCCGGCTTCTCGCACTGTTGCCCGGTGGTCGATCCGGACGACGCTCACCTGTACAAGAGCCTCGGTTGTGCAACCGAGAATCTCGTACAGGCCGCTTCTGTACAGGGATACACCGCAATCGCCGAATTCGATTCCGAACGGGACGAGATCCTGATTCGGCTGGAACGTTCGAATGCGAACATCGAGAACGGAATGGTCAAGGCCATCCTGGAGCGGCAGTGCGTCAAGAAGGAGTACGACGGTCGGCCGCTCGATGCTGCAACACTCGCGAAGCTCGAACGCGCAGGTGTCGGTCACGGTGTATGGCCGATCATGTTGACCGCCCACGACGGCAAGGAAACCGTGATCGAATACGTCAATCGGGGGGACATGAAACAATTGACGGATCCGGCATTGCGCTGATGGCCGGCCTGTCGCGGCTTCTTTCGTTTCCTGCCTGCTTGTTGACCGTCGTCTGCGCCGTCGCGCCGGTACCGCTGATCCTGTTTCTCGCGGAGCAGTCATGACCACGAACATCGTGATGCATTGCAACCACCAGGGGTGGAGTACAACGCCGGCAGATGATCGAAACACTGGCCGGCAGCGGCTCCGGCCCTTTCTGATCAGGGGGACGTCATGAACGAACACACGCTGGATCCCGCGGAGTTCACCGAGAGCGCTCGCCGGGGCTGGGACTCGGCGGCTTCGGGCTGGAAGAAGTGGTCACCCATGATCGAGACTGCCGCACAGGTGGTCAACGATCGTCTCGTGAAAATGGCCGATATTCGGCCCGGTCACAAGGTGCTCGATATCGCCACGGGCTACGGGGAGCCACTGGTAACCGTCCTGAAGCGGGTGAGTCCGGACGGCCATGCCGTGGCAGTCGATCTGTCGGAGCAGATGATCGAGCTGGCGCGGGAGCGGATCGTCGAATCCGGATTTGTCAACGTCACCTTCCATGCATGCAACGGCGAAACGCTGGACATCCCGGAAGCCGGATTCGATGCCGCGCTGAGTCGCTGGGGACTTATGCTGATGCCCGATCCCGACGCATGCCTCGAGCGGGTTCACGAGTTGCTGAAGCCGGGCGGACGCATGGCCATCGCCGTCTTCAGCGAACCGGCGAACTCGCCGTGGCTCACGGTGGCAGGCTTCACGGTGCGTCGCGAGGTCGGCGTGGGACCGCCGGGCCCCGACGAGCCGAACATATTCCGGTTGGCCGATGCCACGGACCTGGAACGACGGTTTCGTTCGGCGGGATTCGACGAGATCCGGCTCGAGCGGGTCGCCAGCGAATGCGTCTTCGAATCGCCCGGGTCCTACATCCAGTTCCTGCAGGATGCAGCGCGTGACATTACCCGGTTGCTGGAAGGAGAGTCCGCCGAACGGCAGGAGGAGATCTGGGAGGCCGTTGCCAACGAAGCAAGCCGCCATCGGGGTCCGGACGGGAAAATCCATCTGGGCTTCGAGTGTCACTGCATTGCGGGACGCAGGCCGTAAGGGGGATCGTCAACGGATCCGGTTTCACGAGCCGACAACAGAAGGAAACTGCTGGATGCCGGCATGCGAACCCCGGGTTTCTTCCTCCGTCAGGCAGAACCGTGTGCACGGCACAGCAGTTCGCGGATCGGCTCCCGCTCGAGGGCGCGAGGGTTGCTGCAGCCGTCGGCCAGGAGGCGCTCGATGGCCGTATCGATGCCGTCGGCGGGCATGCCCAGGTCGCCGAGACCATGCTGGATGCCCAGGCGGACATTCAGCGCCCGCAGACCCGTCGCCGCATCCTCCGCGCCCAGTGCGCCCGCGATTCGCGCCATTGCCGCGGGCGCGGCTCCGGCGTTATACGCTGCCACTTCCGGCAGCAGGATCGCGTGCGCGAGTGCGTGCGGCAGGTCGAACAGGCCGCCAAGGATGTGGCACAGCTTGTGGTGCAGACCCATGGTGACGCCACCGAGCGCCATGCCGCAGAGCCAGGCGCCGTACAGGGCATCCGAACGGGCATCGCGATCCCCGGGCTCGCCGGCAATGACGGGGAGTGAGCGGGCGAGGTGGCTGATCCCGGTTTCCGCGAGCAACTCGATCAGCGGGTTGCCGTCCGGCGCGTACAACGCCTCCACCCCGTGCGCGATGGCGTTCATGCCCGACGGGCCGGACACGTCCGCGGGCAGCTCGAGGGTGAGATCCACGTCGTAGACGACCAGGCGGGGCACGACCTTCGGCGTGCGGACGGTCCTCTTCGTGCCGTCCCCGGTCTCTCCCAGGATCGGCGTCATCTCCGAACCGGCGTACGTGGTCGGCAATGCGATCTGCGGCAGCTCCGTGCGCAGCGCGATGGCCTTCGCCAGGCCGATGGCCGAGCCGCCGCCCGCGGCGAGCACGGCATCGGCGCGGCAGTCTTCCACGACCCGTATCGCTGCCTCGGTCACACGGGTCGGTGTGTGCATAACGGCGCCGGGATGGACGGCGGCGACGCGCTCGCCGAGCGCGGCCTGAACGCGTTCGGCCAGCGCCGCGCCGTGCCCGGCGGTGCTCACGATCAGCACGCGCCGCAGTTCCAGGCGATCGACCTCGTCCGCGAGCGAGGACAGGCTGCCGGCCCCGAAGATCACGCGCACGGGCCGGGTCTCGTGGATGAACGTCCCGATCATGGCGCTCGCCGGCGGGTTACAGCGGCTTCAGCCGCGCCTCGATCGTGGCCCGGCGGGGCTCCAGGAAGGGCGGCAGAGACAGCTTCTCGCCCAGCGACTCGAGCGGCTCGTCGGCCGTGAAGCCCGGACTCTCGGTGGCGAGCTCGAACAGGATGCCGTTGGGCTCGCGGAAATAGAGGCTGCGGAAGTAGAAGCGATCGACCGGGCCGCTGTTCGGCAGCGACAGCGTGACCAGATGTTCGGCCCAGCGCTCGTAGTCGGCATCGGGGATGCGGAAGGCGACATGATGGACACCGCCGGCGCCCGGTCGCACCGGGGGAAGATCCGGCTCGACCGCGACATGCAGCTCGGCCGCCGGTCCGCCCGACCCCATGGCATAGACATGGGTCGTGTCTTCCGCCGAGCCGGGCACCGGGTATTCGCCCGTCTTCTCCATGCCCAGCACGTCCAGCAGTACGCGCTCGGTCGGTTCCAGCCGCGGCACGCTCAGCGTGACCGGACCCAGGCCGCGGATCTGGTATTCCGCCGGCACGGGACTGCGTTCCCAGGGATGCGCTTCGCCGGCACCGCCGTCGTCCACCAGGGCCAGCCGCTGACCCTCCGGGTCCTCGAAATCCAGCGTCAACCGGCCGTTACGCTCGGCCGGGCTGTCGTGGCGAATGTCGAGCTCGGCGAACCGGCTCCACCACCAGTCCAGCGTATCCGGTCCCGCCACCCGCAGGCCGGTGCGGGTGATGCTGTGCGTCCCGCGGCGCTCGCGCGCCGCCGGGAAGTCGAAGAAGGTGATGTCGGAACCGGGCGAGCCGGCGCCGTCGCCGTAGAACAGGTGATAGGCGCTGGTGTCGTCCTGGTTCACCGTCTTCTTGACCAGGCGCATGCCCAGCGTCTCGGTGTAGAAGCGGACATTGTCCGCTGCCTGTGCGGTGACCGCGGTCAGGTGGTGCAGGCCTTCAGGCCGCATGATCGTCTCCCGGGCCCTGCGAGGGAAACCCGCTCAGCCAGTCCCGCGCGAGCGTGAAATCGGGCGCGACGAGGCCGTGACCCGCCGCCAGCACCTCGTGTTGGACGCGTGCCCCTGCCTGCTCGAGCGTCCGCGCGAGCCGGGTGGCGTTGTCGAGATCGATGATCGAATCGGATTCGCCGGAGAGGAGCAGCACCGGCTTGCCCGCCAGCGGCTCCACCGGCGCTTCCTCCAGCGGCACCATCGCCCGCAGCAGCACCGCACCGGCCAGTACTTCCGGACGCAGGTAGAGCAGGGCGGCGGCGATGTTCGCACCGTTGGAGTAGCCGAGGGCGACCGGCCGGTCGAGGCCGTGTTCGCGCCGTGCCGACTCGACGAAGCCGGCCAGCTCGTGCGTCCGCCGGCGCACGTCCTCGTGATCGAACACGCCCTCGGCCAGGCGCCGGAAGAAGCGGGCCATGTCGCCCTCGAGCACGCGCCCGCGCGGCGACAGCAGGGCGGCGCCCGGCGCCGCGTCGCGGGCGAACGGGATCAGGTCGTTCTCGCTGCCGCCGGTGCCGTGGAGCAGCAGCAACGGCGGCCGGGCGGGATCATCGCCGGCCTCGAAACGATGGATGAAACCGGGTTCGTCAGTGGCCATCGGCAGCGCGGGCTCCAGCAGCGGAACATGGGCGAGTCTGGCAGTCGCCGCCCGGCAAGGCGGGACCCCACATCCAATACTATACTGATCCCGGGCACGCAGATGGGGTGCAACGATGATCCGGATCGACAGCCAGCCTTCACGAGTGGCCGCGCTGCTGTGCGCCATCGCATTCGTGGCGATGGGCGCAATCGGCAGCGCGCAGGCGGACGAGAAACAGACCATCGCCATGATCGGCTCCGGCGCGATGGGCTCCGCGCTCGGCAAGCTCTGGGCGGCAGCCGGCTATCACGTCATCTTCTCGAGCCGACATCCCGACGAGCTGGACGAGGTGGTCGCGGCCGTCGGCCACGGCGCGGAAGCCGCGCCGGTCGGCGAGGCGATCGAGCGCGCCGACATCATCACGATGGCCGTGCCGTACAAGGCGGAGCCGTCGATCGCGGAGGCCCATGGTGACAAGATGAAGGGCAAGGTGATGGTCAACGTGGACAACGCCCAGGTGCACCGCGACGGCGAGATCGCGAAGAAGGCGGAAGCCGTCGGCGAGGCGATCTACTCCGCGCGGCTGTTCGAGGGCACGCGCTTCATCCGCGCCTTCAACCTGAAGGGCGCGTACAGTTTCCCGGAGCCGGACGAGGTGGACTCGGCCAGCTTCGAGATGCCCTGGACCACCAACGACGAGTCCGTCCGCCCGATCGCCGAGGCCCTCATCCGCGCCACCGGCGGCACGCCGGTGTACGAGGGTGGGCTGGAGAACGCGCGGGAGTATGGCGGCTAGGCGGAACGGTCACGCCTCCTTCAGGCAGTTGATCATCCACGGCGTGCCGTAGCGGTCGCTGAGCGCGCCGAAGCCGTGCGCCCAGAACGTCTCCTCGAACGGCATGTGGACCCGGCCGCCCTCGGCCAGCCGCTCGAACGCCTGTTGCGCGCGGTCGACGTCGTCCAGAGCGATCTGCACGGAAAGCCCCTGTGGCTGCTGGTAACAGCCGGGCGGCATGTCCGAAGCCATGAGTATCCACGCCCCCGCGCGCAGGCGGGCATGAGCAATGCGATCGTTCGCTTCCCCGGATGCTTCGTCCGCCATCGGCGTCTCGCCGGTGGTGACTATCGCTTCGATGTGCCCGCCCAGGCAGTCGGCGTAGAATTCCATCGCCTCGCGGCAGTCCCCGTCGAACAGCAGGTAGGGACACATCAGCGACGGCTGCCGCGCGAGGCGCTCGCCCAGTGCCCGGTGGTGCTCGATACCCTCACCGGGCTCGAAGTCCTCCAGCTCGAAGACCTGGCGAATCTCCAGTTCCACCTCGCCGTCGCCGTCCATCGGCGGCCAGCGGCGGGCCCAGTCGATCGCTTCCTGCTGCGAGCCGACCCGGATCATCGTGTAGCCCGCGATCAGCTCGCGGGTCTCGGCGAAGGGGCCGTCGACCACGGCGGGCTTGCCCTTCGAGAAACGCACGCGCGCCCCCCGGGCGCTCGGCTGCAGCCCCTCGCCCGTGACCATGATGCCCGCGTTCGCCAGTTCCTCGTTGTAGCGCGCCATCGCGGACAGCAATTCGTCACTCGGCATCACGCCGGCCTCGGTATTCTCGTCCGCCTTGCGAATGATCATGAACTTCATGTCGTGGTCTCCATTCGAGTGTGAGCGGTCAGGGCGTGGCATCGAACAGCATGGCGCCGGTTTCCATGTCGAACGGGAGCGAGAAGTGCTCGTGCACGATCTCCCAGCCGTCCGCGGTGCGCCGGTAGCACTGCGTGCCCCGGAACCAGGACGTCTTCTCGGCATTGTCCTTCTCGATCACCCCGCAACGGCTGAGGAAGTGGGAGAACGCCAGCGCACCGTCGACCTCGATCCGCACGTCGTGCAGCTCGAACACCATCGGCCCGGGCGCGGCGGCGAGGCAGACGCCCCAGTGCTCCCGGTAGCTCTCCCGGCCCTCGAACCGGAGCCGCGAGACCGCGTCGAACGCCCGCAGGTCCGCCGCGTAGTACGCGCAGATCCGGTCGACGTCCTCCGTCCGCACCGCCTCCAGCCAGCCGTCGAGCACGGCCCGGACCTCCGCCTCGGCGGTCATGTCCCTCGTTGCCTGGTTCATCGCTTCGCCCTCCCGGTGAACACGTTTCAAAGGGTAGTCGTACGGTCGGGACGGGAATCGACACTGCATCTTCAGGGAAGCGGATGAACGGAGTACCCTGTGCGGCTCCTTTTTCCATTCTTCCGGGAGGCGCGAGCCGATGGGGAACCTGCGGGGAAGCCTGTTGATGGTGGCCGCCATGACGGGTTTCGCACTCGAGGACGTGCTGATCAAGCTGATGGCGGGCGCGCTGCCGATGGGGCAGGTGATCGCCCTGATCGGCTGCGGCGGCGCGATCAACTTCGGTGCGCTCGCGATCGTGCGCGGCCGGCGCCTGCTGTCGCCGGCGCTGTTCACGCTTCCCGTGATCCTGCGCAATCTCGCGGAGGCCGTCGCCGCGGCCAGTTTCGTCGCCGCGATCGTGCTGACCACGCTCTCCAGCGCCTCGGCCATCCTGCAGACGACCCCGCTGGCGGTCACCCTGGGCGCCGCGCTGTTCCTCGGCGAGTCCGTCGGCTGGCGCCGCTGGACCGCGATCGCCGTCGGATTCATCGGCGTGCTGCTGATCGTCCAGCCCGGCCTGGCCGGATTCACGCCGGCCTCGCTGCTCGCCGTCGTCGCCGTGGCCGCGGTCGCGCTGCGCGATCTGGCGAGCCGCGCCGTGCCGGCGGACATCACCACCGTTCAGCTCTCGGCGTGGGGATTCGCGGTGCTGATACCGACCGGGCTGCTGATGATGCTGGCGATGGGCGAGGCCCCGGTCGTGCCCGGTGTCCCCGACCTGGCCCGGCTGGCCGGCGCCTTCGTCGTCGGCGGCATCGGCTACTACGCGCTCGTCGGCGCCACGCGCACGGGCGAAGTGGCCGTCGTTGTACCGTTCCGCTACTCGCGGCTGGTGTTCGCGATGATCCTGGGCGCGCTGGTGTTCGGCGAACGCCCGGACCCGCTGATGCTGACCGGCGCCGCGCTGATCGTGGGCGCGGGGCTCTACACGATCTGGCGCGAGGCCCGGATGCGCCCGAAGGCCGTTCCGGAGTGCGCCGCCTGACGGGAGCGGGGCGTTCCCGTCCCATTGCCGGGGATCGCCCCGGACCCGATGCGGTGACCGACGACGGAGCCGTTCCGCGCTGGAAGCGCTTGTCTCCGCCGTGTACATTCTTGCCGATCGCATCCCGGAGTCGTTCCATGCCCGAGACCACCGCCGCCCGCCGCGAGGCCGCGCCGGCTGCCGCACCCTTCGGCACTGCCTTTGCCGAGCGCATGGCGCTGGCACGCCGGGCGGACGGGCAGTGGTCCGAGGCCGAGCTCGCGCCGCTCCAGCCGCTGTCGATGCACCCGGCTGCCCACGTGCTGCACTACGGCAGCAGCTGTTTCGAGGGGCTCAAGGCCTTCCGGCTCGCCGACGGGCGTGTCGCCCTGTTCCGGCTCGATGCGCACCTCGCCCGGTTCCGGCGCAGCGCGGAACTGCTGTGCCTGCCGTTCCCGCCGGTCGAGACGGTCGAGGCCATGATCCGCGATCTCGTCGAGGCCGTGCGCGACCAGGTGCCGGCCGCGCCCGGTGCGCTCTACCTGCGACCGATCCTGATCGGCACGGAGGCCAACATCGGCGCGGCGGGCAGCCCGTCGGCCGAGGCCCTGTTCTACGTGCTGGCCTCCCCGGTGGGTGACTACTTCGCCGCGGGCGAGCGCGCGCTCACGCTGACGATCGAGGAGCACGCCATGCGCAGCACGCCGGGATTCGGACAGGCCAAGACCGGCGCGAACTACGCCGCCGCGCTGCGCACGGTGGCCGGGGCGCGGGCGGACCACGGCGCCGATCAGGTGCTGTTCTGCCCCGGCGGCGACGTCCAGGAAACGGGCGCGTCCAACTTCTTCCTGATCAGTGACCGCGAGCTGCTCACCAAGCCGCTGGACGGCTCGTTCCTGCACGGCGTCACCCGCGACTCGGTGATCACGCTGGCGCGCGAGCTCGGCTACGAGGTGACCGAGCGCGACTTCACGGTCGCCGAGCTGCGCAACTGGATCCGGGCCGGCGAGGCCGCGCTGTCCGGCACGGCCGCCTTGCTGGCCGGGGTCGGCACCATCATTCACGGGGGCGAGACGCTCAGCGTCGGTGACGGCGGGGTGGGGCCGAACACCGGCCGCCTGCGCGAAGCCCTCGTCTCGATCCAGTCGGGACTCGCCGAGGATCGATACGGCTGGTTGACGTGAATCGGCGAGCCGTTGTCGTCAGGCCGCACGGAACCGCGCGGACCGAGCATCATGAAGATCGAATATGAATTCATCGGCGTGATCCACACCCCGTTCGAGAAACGCACCGGCATGCCCCGGAATCCGGGAGAGGCGGCCGGAACGGAGGGCAGGGTGGAGATCGATCCCGAGTACGCGGCCGGGCTGGAAGACCTGGACGGTTTCTCGCACGTCATCCTGCTGTTTCACTTCCACGAGAGCCGCGGCCATGAGCTGGTGCTCGTGCCGCGGGGCCGGAAGGAGAAACGCGGCGTGTTCGCCACTCGCACGCCGCGGCGCCCCAATGCCATCGGCCTGTCCGTCGTCCGCCTCGACCGCGTCGAAGACAACATCCTCCACGTGCGCGACGTGGACATGGTGGATGGGACGCCATTGCTCGACATCAAGCCCTATCTGCCCTCGATCGATGCACACGACGAGGCCACGATGGGCTGGCTGGCACACGCCCGGGGCGGAGGTGAAAGTCCGGACACCCCGTAGAAACGGCGGGCTCGGTGGGAGCGGGCTTGCCCGCGAATCGGGCTTTCTGGAGCCACGGTGGTTCCACTCTTCGCAGCAGGGCCGCTCCAGCAATGCGCTCGATACGTGATGCGAGGTTGGTGGTCATCCACCCTTTGCGGCGCGCTCCAGAACGGGACGCCAATCCGGCTGCACGTCCAGGGCGAATGTCTCGCGCAGCGTGCGTTCGAGACCGTCCGCATCGAGCTGGCGGCGCTCCGCCGGGCCGTCGTTCGGCCGGATCGTGAAGCGGTCACCGAGCAGCGTGTAGCGCACGTGCTCGGTCGTCCGCGCCGCGACGAGCTGCTGCCGGAAGTGCGATGATGGATGCGTCGAGGTATACCAGTTCGGCACCTCGTAGTCGGTTTCCAGCCAAGGCTCCGACGAGAGTTCGTACAGTGACTGCCACCGGTCATCGATACGGATCTGCACGAGCTGCTGAGCGCCGAACGGAATCACGCGAAACGTCTCGTGATCGGTCGGCTGCGGCCCGGTCGTGTCCATGCGCAGCGGTGTCGTGAGCACGCAGCCGCCGAATCCGACATCGGCCAGCCAGGAGACGCCGTCGATCGTGACCCGCAGCGCCATGTGCGTGTGCGGGGCCGGGACCGCGCCGGGCTCGACCTGCCAGCGGACGCGTGCAACCAGTCCCTCGACCGCGAAGCCGAGCGTCTTCAGCACGCGCCAGAACAGCGTGTTGTGCTCGAAGCAGTATCCGCCCCGGCCGCCGTGGATCAGCTTGTCGTCCACCGCCTGCGGCGACAGGTCGACTCCCTTGTCCATCAGGACATCCATCGCCTCGAACACGATCCTGTCGGGGTGGCGTCGATGCAGGGCACGGAGAGTGTCGAGCGTGGGCGTGCGCGGCCCGGTGTGGCCGATCCTCGCGCAGTATGCATCCAGATCAACCGCCGGAGACGGCTCACGACCGTCCAGCGCCGCCGCGATCTCGCGAACGGCGCGCGGGGCGTAAGTTCGCAACAGACGCGCCTGCGGATTCCGCCGCGCGAACGAGCGCTGCAGCCGTTCCACCGTCTCGGTGGCGATGCCGCCGCCGAACGAGATCAGATCGAAATCGCCGGCATCGAAGCGTTCGTCCGCCTGCTCCGGTTCGGTCGTGCCCTCGGCCCGGATACCGAGCCCGGCGAGCTCGTCGAGCACGGTCTCCAGCACCTCGGGTA
Organism: uncultured Ectothiorhodospiraceae bacterium; assembly: GCA_964478305.1. Classification (GTDB taxonomy): domain Bacteria; phylum Pseudomonadota; class Gammaproteobacteria; order XJ16; family Halofilaceae; genus Halofilum. Next base: position 6 of record CAYZHJ010000041.1, on the reverse strand, counting down.
CGCGTC
>CAYZHJ010000040.1:0-21960 GCA_964478305.1 uncultured Ectothiorhodospiraceae bacterium | reverse complement strand
CCCTTCTCGCGCAGCGCCAGGCGCTGGTGCACGCCGAAGCGGTGCTGCTCGTCGATGATCGCCAGGCCCAGCCGGGCGAACGTCACTTCCTCCTGGAACAGCGCGTGGGTACCGACCACGACCTGCGTGGTGCCGTCGGCAACGCCCGTCAGCTCGCGCCGCCGCTGTGCCGCCGTCAGCCGCCCGGTGACCCAGCCGACGCGCACGCCGAGCGGCTCCAGCCAGGCGGAGAAGTTGCGGAAATGCTGCTCGGCCAGCACCTCGGTCGGTGCCATCACCGCTGCCTGGCAACCGGCCTCGAGCGTGCGCAGCGCGGCCAGCGCCGCCACCACCGTCTTGCCCGAGCCGACATCGCCCTGCACCAGCCGCAGCATCGGGTGCGGCTCGGCCAGGTCGTGCTCGACCTCGGCGACCACCCGTTCCTGGGCGGCGGTGAGCGCGAACGGCAGCGACGCACGCAGGGCGGCGGTCAGCTCGCCGGTCCCTTCGAGCACCGGCGCGTCGTGGCTGCGCGCCCGCTGGCGCAGCCGCCGCAGGCTGACGTGATGCGCCAGCAGTTCCTCGAAGGCGAGCCGGCGGCATGCGGGATGGGTCGCACCCAGCAATGCCGGCACGTCGACGTCGGGTGCGGGTCGGTGCACCGTGACCAGCGCCTCGGGCAGCGACGGCATGTCGGCAGGCGCGGCCGGGCCGGCGTGGTCGGCCAGCCCGCCGGTACGGGCCAGCCAGTCGAGCGCGGCGCCGATCACCCGCCGCAGGGTCGCCTGGCCGACGCCCTCGGTGGCGGGGTAGACCGGGGTCAGGGCATCGTCCAGCGGCGGCGAGGCGTCGCCGGCCAGGATCCGGTACTCGGGATGGACCACTTCCAGCCCCGACGGGCCGCGGCGCATCTCGCCATAGAGCCGGATGCGGCGGCCGGGCTGGAGCTGCTCCCGCTGGCGCGAACTGAAATGGAACCAGCGCAGGGTCAGGCCGCCGCTGCCGTCGGAGACGTGCGCCAGCAGCGCGCGCCGGCGCCGGTATACCAGCTCGGCGTGGTCGAGCGTGCCCTCGACCACCGCCTCGTCGCCCGGCCGCAGCCGGCCGATGCGGACGATGCGGGTGCGGTCCTGGTAGCGCAGCGGCAGGTGAAACAGCGCGTCGGCGACGCTGCGGATGTCCAGCCGGGCGAGCCGTTCGGCGAGCTTGTCGCCGACACCGGACAGCGCGGTAATGGAAGTCTCCTCGGCGCTGCCGGCGGTCACGGCGGGATCAGGCATCCAGCGAGACGATCGCGTCCACCTCCACCGGCACGCCCTTGGGCAGGGCGGCGACACCGACCACGGCGCGCGCCGGGTACGGCTCGTCGAAGTACTCGCCGAGCACCTCGTTGACCACCGGGAAGTTGGCGAGATCGGTCAGGTAGACGTTGAGCTTGACCACCTGCTCCATCCGCCCGCCGCCGGCCTCGACCACCGCCTTGAGGTTGGAGAACACGCGCCGGATCTGCGCGGCGATGTCGCCGTCTTCCTGCTCCATGGTCTCCGGCACCAGCGGGATCTGGCCCGACACGTAGAGCGTCCGGCCGGTCACGACCGCCTGCGAATAGGCCCCGATCGCCTGCGGCGCGGCGTCGGTCTGGATGATGCGTCTGGTCATGGTTGCAAGTCTCCGGGCGTTCGCTGGGTCAGGCGGGGAAGTGTAGCGGGCGGCTGGCCATTCTGACGAGCCGTGGCGACTTCCGGCGGCCAATGATTCTGAAAACCGGATCACGATTGCTCTCGCAGAGCCGCAGAGAACGCAGAGACCCGCAATGAATCGAAGAGATGATCATTCTCGCGCTTTTTCCGCGTTCTCTGCGGCTCTGCGAGAGACTGCTTTTTGGCTCCCTTGCGAGCTCCGCGCCCTTGCGAGAGGCCATACGCACGGCGTATCTACCGCATCGTGCGCTGGACGCGCATGACCGACGGAAGCTGGCGCAGCGCGCGGAGGATGCGGGCAAGGTGGACGCGGTCGCGGACCGAGAGCTGGATGCGCAGCACCGAGGTCATCTGGTCGCGGTCGTCGAAGGTGATGTGCTCGATGTTCGACTCCTGGTCGGCGATCAGCGTGGCCACGCGGGCAAGCACGCCGCGGCGGTCCATCACCTCGACACCGATGCTGGCGGAGAATTCGCCGCCCGCCTCGGGCGACCATTCGACCGGCAGCCACTTGTCGGGGCGCCGGCGGTAGTCGGCCACATTGGAACAGCCGACCCGATGGATCACCACGCCCTTGCCGGACGACAGGAAGCCCTGGATGTTGTCGCCCGGGATCGGCCAGCAGCAGCGGGCGAACGACACCATCATGCTGTCGCCGCCTTCCACCATGACAGGCTCGACGCGTTCGAGCTCGCCACCCTTGCGCGCCGGCTTCTGCCGCTCTTCCGGCACCAGCCGCGCCGCCACCTGGCTCGGCAGGCGGTTGCCCAGGCCGATCTCGGTCCAGAGCTGGTTCGCGTCCTGGTAGCCGAACTCGGCGAGCGTGCGCTGCATCCGCTCCGGCTCGAGGTCGTCGAAATCGAGCCCGTAGCGGTCCAGGTGACGCCGCAGAAGACGGCGGCCGAACTCGATCGCCTCCTCCGACGCCTGATGCTTGAGGAAGTGGCGGATGGCGGTGCGCGCCTTGGCCGTGACCACGAAGTTGAGCCACAGCGGGCTCGGCCGGGAGCCGGGCGCGGTGATCACCTCGATCGTCTGGCCGGAATGCAGCGGTGTCGACAGCGGCGCCAGGCGTCGGTCGATCTTGGCGCCGACACAGGTGTGGCCGAGTTCGGAGTGCACGGCGTAGGCGAAATCGATCACGGTCGAGTGCGCCGGCAGCTTGTAGATGTCGCCCTGCGGCGAGAACACGTAGATCTCGTCGGGAAACAGGTCGCTCTTGACGTGCTCCAGGAACTCGACCGAGCTGCCGGTCGACTGCTGCATGTCGAGCAACTGCTTGAGCCATTCGCGCGCCGGCCCGTGGTGCTTGAGCGGGTGCTCGCTGTCGTCGCCGCGACTCTTGTAGAGCCAGTGCGCGGCGATGCCGGACTCGGCGAAGCGATCCATGTCGCGGGTGCGGATCTGCACCTCGATGGCGATGCTGTGCGGGCCGAACAGCGCCGTGTGCAGCGACTGGTAGCCGTTGCTCTTGGGAATCGCGATGTAGTCCTTGAAGCGGCCCGGCACCGGCTTGTACAGGTTGTGCAGCAGGCCCAGGGTTCGATAGCAGTCGTCGATCGAGTCGACGATGACCCGGATCGCGAACTTGTCGAACACCTCCTGGAAAGTGAGGTGCTTCTCGCGCATCTTGCGGTAGATGCTGTAGACCGGCTTCTCGCGCCCGCGCACGTCCGCCTCGACCCCTTCCTGCTGCAGGCGGTCCGCGATCACGATCTCGATCTTCTGCATCAGCTCCTTGCGATTGCCGCGCGCGCGCCGGACCGCGCCGGTCAGCGCACGGTGGCGCATCGGATACAGCGTGGCGAAAGCGAGGTCCTCCAGCTCGTGCTTGAGCGTGTTCATGCCGAGCCGGTTGGCGATCGGGGCGTAGATGTCGAGCGTCTCGCGGGCGATGCGGTGGCGCTTGTCGAGCGGCATCACGCCGATGGTGCGCAGATTGTGCAGGCGGTCGGCGAGCTTGACCAGGACGACGCGGATGTCGTCCACCATGGCCAGCATCATCTTCTGGAAATTCGCCGCCTGCTGCTCGACGCGCGAGGTGAAGGTGAGATGGGTCAGCTTGCTGAGGCCGTCGACCAGCCGCGCGACCGTTTCTCCGAACTCGGCCTGCAGCGTCTTCAGCGAGACCTGGGTATCCTCGAGAACATCGTGCAGCAGGGCGGCGACGATGCTGTCGGCATCGAGCGAGAGCTCGGCCACCGTGCGGGCGACCGACAGCGGATGGGTGATGTAGGGGTCGCCGGTGAGGCGCTGCTGACCCTCGTGGGCCCGGGCACCGAACTCGTAGGCATGACGAATCCGTTCCAGCGCCGCATCGTCGAGCCGATTGCGGAGCTCGGAACAGAGATCGTCGATCGTGTAGGAGGCGTCTTCCGGCGTCTCCGCGCGATCGGGCTGTACGGCCTGCTCGATCATTCGCGCCCCGGCTTGCTTGCCCGGCTGCCCGGCCCGCCGGCGCGTACCCCTGCCGGCCGGTCCGGACTCACCGCTGAATGCGGGCGATCGTGCGGGGCGTGGTGCGCGGCCCCCGGAGCGGGGCCGGGAAGTCAGGGCTGGATCTCTTCCTGCGCTTCTTCCTCGGAGACCACGGCCTCGGCCGCGTGCGCCTGGGCCTCGACCTCGTCGAGCACCTCGCGATCGATCAGGCCCTCGGCGATCTCGCGCAGGGCAATCACGGTGGGCTTGTCGTTCTCGCGCGCCACCCTCGGGTCGGCGCCATTGGCAAGCTGCCGCGCTCGCCGGGAGCCGGTCAGCACCAGTTCGAATCGATTGTCGACCTGCTCCAGGCAGTCCTCAACGGTAATCCGGGCCATTCCAATTCCTCGTCGTGCGCGCCGCCCGGGCAGGCAACGCGCCCTTTTCATGCATCGTTCACTGGACCTTCCAAGTTTACTGGACGCGATCGGGCGGCGCCAGCAGTGCCTCGATCAGCCGGCGGTGCCGCATCGCCTGGCGCGGTCGGCGCACGCGGCCGGTGCGAACGATCGCGCGCAGGTCGCCCAGCGCCTCGTCGAAATCGTCATTGACGATCAGGTAGTCGCATTCATTGTAATGCGACATCTCGTCGATGGCCGCCTCCATGCGCCGGGCGATCACCTCGTCGCTGTCCTGGCCGCGGCCGTGGAGCCGTTCGACCAGCGCCTCGCGCGACGGCGGCAGGATGAAGACAGAGGTGGCACCGGGCACCGACGCCCGTACCTGGTGCGCTCCCTGCCAGTCGATCTCCAGGATCACGTCGTGGCCGTTCGCCAGCGTCTCTTCGACCACCTGCCGGGAGGTACCATAGCGGTTGTCGAACACGCGCGCGTGCTCGAGGAAAGCGTCGGCGGCGACCATCCCGTCGAAGGTTTCGTCGTCGACGAAGAAGTAGTCGATCCCTTCACGCTCGCCGGCGCGCTGCGGCCGTGTGGTATGCGATACCGACAGCGCAAGCCCGGCCTCGCACTCCAGCAGCGCTCGCACCAGACTGGTCTTGCCGGCCCCCGAGGGGGCGGAAATGGTATAGAGGATTCCCGTGCTCACCCGATGTCGTCCGTCGATGCGGTAGCCGCTCCGGTCGCCGGCAACCGCCGCGCAGAATAACAGAGGCCGAGACCTCGCGCCGCCCCTTGCCGGCATTGCGCCGCCTTTCCGGCGTTGCGGGTACGCCTTACAGGGTCCGATCCATCAGGCACAATGCATCCAGCATCACGTTCCCCGCGACTTCGATATCATTCGCCTCGCTGTATTCTTCGGGGCAATGACTCTTGCCGTCGATGCTTCGAACGAAAATCATTGCGGTCCTGGCAATGGATGCCATGTGACTGGCATCGTGCCCCGCCATGCTCGGAAGCGTGATGGCTGGTATGCCTCGGCCCGAAACAGCCCGCTCGAGCAGACCGACGATATCCGGATCCAGACGTTCGGGGCGCTGATCGAGGATTACCTCGCTGTTGACCGAGACCGCACGGCGCCGCGAAATGGCCGCCCATTCTTCATGTATCCGCGTGCGCATGTCCTGAATGCATTCCCATTGCTCGTCGCGCAGATCCAGGACAAATTCGACCTTGCCGGGAATGATGTTGGCTGCGTTTGGATACACCTGCAATTTGCCGATCGTACCAACCGAATCGCCATCCCGGGTCCTGCATGTCTCTTCGACCACCAGGCCCATTTCCGACGCCGCCATGAGTGCATCCTCACGCTCATCCATCATGGTGGTGCCCGCGTGATTCGGGGACCCGGTCACTGCAATCTGCTCGCGATGGATCCCCACGATGCCGTCGACGACCGCGACCGGCACATTTCTCCGCTCGAGCCGCTTCCCCTGCTCGATATGCAGTTCGAGAAACGCCTTTTTCCCTTCCTGCTTGCGCCACATCTCCGGAAAACGCGCAAGCCCGCCACCCGCCGCCTCCATTGCTGCGGCCAGGGACTTTCCATCACTGTCTTCAACCGATTCCAGGAGATCGGGCGTCAGCCTTCCCGTAAAGCAGCGGCTGCCCATCGTGGAGATCCGGAAATCGTTCGGCTCTTCGCCGGTAAATGAGACAATATCCAGATCATGATCCAGCCTGATTCCGTTATCCCGAATTCCCCGGATCAGCTCGAGCGCCATCAAGACACCCAGCGCCCCGTCATAGGCACCGCCATTCGGTACCGTATCGAGGTGTGAACCGACCACGAGCGATCCCGATTTCCTTCCGGTGCCACGAAGCCGCCCCCAGACATTCGCGGCCGCATCAACCTCGACACTCAACCCTTCCTCTCGCAACGTGTCGGCAAACCTTTCCCGGACCCGGTTGTCCGCCTCCGAAAAGCACGGCCGGGTAATACCGCCCTCCGGACTTCTGCCGATGCGGGCGTACTGCTCGATATCCGCCATCAGGCGTTCAATACGGATGTCCCCCATGGTTCAGGCGATTTCTTCCCAATGACTTTCCAGCTCCACGCCCAGTCCGACAGCGTTGTCCATCGGCGCGCAGCCTGAGGAAATCGAGGAAACAATCGAGCTGGAAGTGATATCCCGATCATGCAGATATGCCCCGCAGGTGAAGTCGGAAGCCATGTTCACCGAGGGCGTGCTTGCGGCAAAATGCAGGCTCGCCGCTATACCCAGGCCCAGCTCCAGGTTGCTACCCACCGTGCAACGCATGCCGGCGGATTCCGCCAGTGCAGCGATCTTGCGTGATTGATACAGTCCTCCCACCTTGCAAACCTTGATATTGATCATGTCGGCCACGCCGAGCCGTATGGCGATCATTGCGTCTTCCGGCGAAAAGACCGTCTCGTCAATCATGATCGGTGTACGTACACGATCCCTGATTTCCCGCAGTCCGAACAGATCCCATTTCCTCGTTGGCTGCTCGACTGCCTCCAGCTCGCCGAGCTTTTCCAGATCGCGTATCACGCGAATCGCGGTAGGTACGTCGTAGCCCTGATTGACATCCAGGCGAATTCGAACGGGTACGCCGGCCTCGTTCACGATCTCGCGAATGTCATTCACCAGCGCGATATCCCGTTCCGGGCTCTTCCCAACCTTGACCTTGACGGTACGAAATCCCTCCCTGATTACGCGCCTGACTTCATCACATGCACTGTTATTGTCCTTGATCCCCACCACATAACTCAGTGACACCTTGTCACGATAACGGCCACCAATCAGGGCATGAACGGGAAGACCGACACTTTTCCCCCAGGCATCGTGCACCGCAATATCGACAGCCGACTTGGCCGCGGAATGGCTATAGATGGACTGATTCATCCTTTCATGTATCTGCGCGATATCGCTTACGCACATACCGATCACGGCCTGGCGCAGATGATTCTCGACGACCAGCTTGATCGTCTCCGCCGTCTCGCCCATGAATGCGGGAGACGGAGAGGATTCTCCGTATCCCGTAATACCGTTGTCCGTTACGACTTCAATAATCGTATGCTGTCGACAGTTTGCCGAGTACAGCGATATCTGCCATTCGTCCTTTAATGGCACGGACACAATCCGTACTCTCACATCCCGGATTATTTCCCTCACTCTTGTCTCCATTTATCAGCAATCATCCATACAAGTCCGTACGACGATCTTCAATAACCGAATTTCTCGCACTCACGTTCTTGTCACGCGCGCGCCGGAGGTCGCAGTGTTCGATCTTCAAGCCATTTTCACTTCTCGGCAGCGGCGGCCCGATCAACCAGCCGGACTTGTCCACGATCACGCTCTGCCCATTGAAGACCACATCCCGCTCCTGTCCGACTCGATTGGCGCATGCGACAAAGACCCCGTTCGAATGAGCACCGGCCATCAACAGGTGAATGGCCATGGGATACCGGTCCTGCTGTGGTTCCTCGAGATCAGACCAGTTGGTCGGCACGCAAACGATGTCGGCACCGCGCATCGCGCATGCCCGCATCGCCTCCGGAAACCAGATGTCATAGCAGATCAGGATCGCTATCCGGCCGAGCTTCGTCTGGTGAACCGAGAAGCCGTTGTCGCCCGGATCGAACAGATCCTTTTCCCGGTCGGAAAGGTGCGTTTTCCGGTAGCAACCCACGTGCCCCGCGGGTGACAGGAGCACGGCGGAGTTGAAGATCCCCGTCGCGGCACTTTCGGCGAATCCACCGAGCACATGGAGTCCCGTTTCCGATGCAGCATGCTGCCAGGCGGTCACGGTCGGCCCGTTATCAGCCGGCTCGGCCAGCCCCTCCAGCTCACTCCTGGTTTCGAATGCGTACCCCGTATTGCACAGCTCCGGAAGAACGATCAGATCGACATCTTTCGCTTCCGCCTCCCGCATCAGTGCAATCGTGCATTCCACATTGTCGCGCGGTCTGCCGAATTCGGGCGAAAACTGGGCACACGCCACACATATCGATCCGGCCCCCTTCATTGCCTTTTCACTCATGGCACAGACTCCCCGAACCCCTGGTTGTCACACATGCCCCCATTACTCCCATGGCTTGTCGCGGCCGGCTCCCGGCAATACGCCGGCAATCGAACCGGAACCAGGTCAACACAAACCGCTCAGATCACCGCCCTTTGATCCCGGGCCAATGGAGAGGTATCCAGCGATAGAATGGAATCGACAAGCTCACGAGTAACCGGATGCTGCGCGTGCCTGTAGATGGAATCGATATCACCCTCTTCCACGATCTTTCCCTTGTACATTACGGCTATCTGATCGCAGAAGAATTCGACGATCCCAAGGTCGTGGCCGATGAACAGGTACGTGAAACCGAACTCATCCTGCAGATCCAGCAGGAGATTCAGTATTTGCGCCTGGATCGAGACATCCAGGGCGGAAGTCGGCTCGTCCAGAATCAGAAACTCGGGCTGCACGGTCAGTGCCCGGGCAATCCCCAGGCGCTGCCTTTGCCCCCCGGAGAATTCATGGGGATAGCGATTCACGTGATCCGGCTTCAGACCCACTCTGGCAAACATTTCGTGGATGATCTCCATCGCCTGCTTGCGCGTATGAATCACGCCCAATCGACGCATGGGCCGGAATATCTGTTCGCCGACGGTCTTGCGCGGATTGAAGGAGGAACCGCTGTCCTGGAATATGATCTGCACGGATCGGTAGTAGTGCAGGAGCTCCTTTCGCGACAGATCCGTGATGTTCTTGTCGCCGTACGTGATCGTGCCGCTTGTCGGATTGGTCAACCGGAGCAGCAGCCTTGCCACCGTCGATTTCCCGGATCCCGATTCTCCGATCAGCCCTGTCGTTTTTCCCTTCGGTATAGTCAAAGAGATATCGTCCACCGCCGTGAAGCGCTCACGCGGCGTGAACGGGCCACCCGTTCTCACCCGGAATTCCTTCGTCAGGCTGTCGACATGAACCAGGATTTCAGTCATGGGTTGTCACGCCCTTGCGATGCACACATCGGACATGTTGCGATCCACCGAGGCGGCGCACGTCAGGCATTACCTGGCGACATTCCTCGGTCGCCTCGACGCATCGGGCCGCGAATGGACAGCCCTCGGGCAGACACAAGGGATCAGGAGGCATGCCCCCGATTTGCTGGAGCCTCTTTCTGCCATCCACGCTCACCCAGTTTCGACGGTCAGGCAATGAACCGATCAAACCCTGGGTATAGGGATGCTGCGGGGAGTGCAGCAACTCCCTGGTGGTGCCTTCCTCGACCACAGCACCCGTGTACATTACGGAAACCGTGTCACACAGACTCGAGACCACGCCGAAATCATGAGTGATCATGAGGATCGCCGTTCCGAGTTCCTCGTTCACGTCTTTCAGTAATCGGAGAATCTGCTTCTGGATGGTGGCGTCCAGAGCCGTCGTTGGCTCATCCGCAACAAGCAGGTCGGGCCTGCAACTCAATGCCATTGCAATAACGACACGCTGTCGCATCCCGCCACTCAGGGAAAACGGATACGCTGCAAGAACTCTCTTTCGGTCGGGAATTCCCACGATCTCGAGCATCCTCTCCGCTTCCCGGATCGCGGCCTTGCGACCCGTGTTCTGGCGATAGCGAATCGTCTCGGTAAGTTGATTGGCTATCGTGAACGAAGGATCCAGGGAGCTGAGCGGATTCTGGAAGATCATGGAAATCTGCCGCCCGCGTATGTTGCGAAACGCGGAACCGGTCAGGGATGCCAGATCCTGCCCCTTGAATTCGATCCGGCCCCGGACCAGGCGCCCGTTCGGGCGCGGAATCAGCCCGAGCAGCGAAAGTCCGGTAACGCTTTTCCCGGATCCCGATTCACCCACGAGCGCACGTACTTCACCGGCTTCCATGCGGAAATGGACACCGTTCACCACCTTTGCCACACCCTCTTGTGCGGAAAAATGAATGTGCAGATTCTCGACATCCAGCAATATGGATGGATCACCCTTCATGCGAGTTACTCATGTTCGTTTGTAGGGATCCAGGGCATCGCGCAGTCCGTCACCCAGCCAGTTGAATGCAGTCGCCACGATCAATATGACCAGCCCCGGGATGGTCGCTACGTGAGGTGCACCTTGTGTCAGCACCCGCATTCCGTCGGCTGTCATCTTCCCCCAATCCGCATCAGGCGACTGGATGCCTATTCCGAGGAAACTGAGTCCGGACGCAAAAACGATCACAATCCCGATCAACGTGGTTGCATAGACAATGAGATTGCTGACGACATTCGGCAGCAACTCATGAACGAGGATCTCGAACCTCGTTGCTCCCAGAGCCTGGGCGGCCTCGATGTATTCGCATGTCTTTTCCGTGATTGTCGTGTTGTAGACGATTCGGCTCATGTAGGGGATATTCATGATCAGCACCGCGATCATGATCGTACCCATCCCTACACCGACGATCGTCGAAATCGCGATTGCCAGAAGCACCATTGGAAATGCGAAAACCACGTCCAGTGTCCGCATGATGATTTCGGATATCGAACCGGGGAAATAGCCGGCGATCATGCCGATGAAAAGACTCACGACCGCCGCGGCCACAATGGGTACTATCGCCGTCACGAGCGTGATGCGTCCTCCATGAATCAATCGACTGAGAATATCCCGTCCCTGACCATCCGCACCGAGCCAGTAACCTTCTGTCCCGGGCGGAGCCAGTCGCATTTCACCCACGCCGATATATGGATCATGGGGTGCAATGACCGGAGCAAGCAGAGCGACAAGCGAGACAACCAGAACAATCAGACCGCCGACAATGGCAGTTCGATCCTTGCGGAAGCCGTTCCAGAACAGCCACCAGCCACTTCTTGACGAGGTTGCCGTCATTTCATTCATCGTCTTCCCGCCCTGTACATGCATGCCTTGCCCGATGAGAGACAATCATCCGTGACATGATCATGTGCGCAGCCTGGGATTGAGTACTGCGACGATCAGGTCCGTAACCAGGTTGATGAGCACAAACGTGATTGCAATCAGCAATACGCCACCCTGGATGACGGGAACGTCCTGGGTGACGATTGCCTTGTAAAGCTGGCTGCCAAGTCCCGGCCAGCTGAACACCACTTCGATGAATATTGCTCCACCGAGCAGATATCCGGCCTGCAGCCCTGTAATATTGACGAGAGATGAAAGAATGTTGCGAAAGACGTGCTTGCCGATGATCAGCCACTCGGGGAGCCCTTCCGCTCGAAACGTCCTTATGAACTCCGCATTCATGCAATCGATGATGTTGCTTCGCGTCGACCTGGCGATGATGGCCAGGGATACCGTTGCTGTCGCGATTGCCGGCAGGATCAGGTGCTGGATGACACTGCCGATCGTGGGTCCCGTACGCAGACTGTACATGCCTGACGAAGGCAGCCATTCCAGTTCGAGTGCGAATATCCACATGAGCACGATGGCAAGCCAGAACACGGGCACGTTGGCGCCGAACTGGGCGAGGAACATGCTCGTCTTGTCGAACCAGGAGTACTGCAGAAGTCCGGCCAGGGTTCCGATTGCCACACCGCCGAAGAAACAGATGAACAGTGCGCCGGCAGTCAGGATCAGGGTATTTACATACTTCTCCAGCACGATATCCGCCACGGGCATCCCCCGCATCGAGATCGACCTCCCCATGTCACCCTGGAAAAGACCTTCGAGCCAGATCACGTACTGGACGAGCAGGGGCTCATCGAGGCCCAGCTCCGCGCGCAGTTGCGCGATTCGGTCCTCGGTGGCCATGGTGCCCAGCAGTGCAACGGCCGGATCCCCCGGGATCAGATGCACGGTAAGAAAGACCAGGAACGTCACGCCGAGCAGAGTCGGAATGATGAGTGCCAGTCTCTTCAGTGCGTAAGGAAGCATCATGGTACTCCGTGCAGACTGTCGGCAGTCCGGTTGATCCGGACTTCCGACGTCTCCACATCCATCAATGGTCCTGAATCACCGACCTTCTACTTGTCGATCCAGACCTGAATGAGGTCATACCACTCCTCGGAGGGAACGATGAAACCGCGTACGTAATCGGCCATCGCATAGGGTGCCTTGTCATTGACGATCCCCACATAGGCCGGATCCTCTCGTGAAATGACCTCGTTGGCTTCCTGCCAGTACTCCCGGGCCTGATCGGGATCGGTGGCGAGCATTGCCTGTTCGATCAGGCGTGTGGCCTCGGGATTGTCATACTGACCCAGATTCGCGCCACTGTCGGGATGCGCCGCGATGTACAGCCAATAGGGCGTCGTGAATCCCCATGAGGTGGATACCATTGCGACATCCTCGGGAATCTCGCCCTCGCCGAACAGGTTGAGAAACGTGTTCCACTCCTGCCCCTCGAGGTCGACTCGGATACCCACGGTGGCAAGGTCGCGCTGAATCCATTCCGCCATGCTGACGGGGATGAGCTGGCCGGAGCCGTCAATCGGATGCCGGTAGGTGATCTCGAGACCGTCCTCGTAGCCCGCCTCCGCCAGCAATTGCCTGGCCCTGTCGGGGTCGTACTCGAAATCGACGAACTCCGGATCATAGGCGGTGTTGCCGGGCGACTGGATTCCAGAAGCCGGATCGGCCGTACCCCGCAGCAGATGCTCGGCCATCCCCTCGCGGTCGATTGCCATTGCGATCGCCTTGCGAACACGGGCGTCCTGCATCACGGGATTGGCGAAATTGAATTCCAGGTACCACACATGCGGTGGCGTGCCCATCTCCACCCTGAAACCCCGTTCCTCCAGGGAAGCGACACTGTCCGGCGGCACCACGGAAATCACATCGACCTGCCCGGTTTCGAGCGCCGTCACGCGCGTGGAGGCATCGGCTATCGGCCGGAAGATAACGCCGTCCAGGTACGGTGTCTTGCCCCAGTATTCGTCATTGCGAACCAGCTCGACCTTCTGTCCGAGCTCCCGCTCCTTGAAGCGGAACGGACCTGTTCCAACCGGGTTGCCCGCGACCCCGTCCTGCCCTTGTTCACGGATCACGGACGGACTCAGGATCCCGGCAGACCCCATTCCGCCCTGGGCCAGCATCCTCGGGAAGGACGAGAAAGGCTGCTCGAGGATGAACCGGATCGTGTGCTCATCCACGACCTCGATTTCATCCAGGAACCTGTAGGTGTGAAACAGCTGACCTGCAGCGCTTGCGTCGTAATACTCGAAATCTTCGTCCCATGCCCGCCGTACATTGAATTCGACGGCGTCCGCGTTGAAGACATTGCCGTCATGAAATTTCACGTTCTTGCGCAAGTGGAACGTGTACACGGTGCCATCCCCGGAAACATCCCAGGATTCAGCGAGGGCCGGTTTCAATGGTGGAACGTCCGCAGGTTCGGACAGGTCCTCCTCGACGAGAGACTCGTAGATCTGGCGGTTCACCCGATACGTGGACCATCCGCCGGCGCGATGCGGATCCAGGACACCCACCGCGGACTCGACACCGATAATCAACACACCCCCTGAACGCTCGTCGGCCTGCACCTGAGCGAGGCTCGCAAGGCTCGCCAGAGCGAGCGCCATTGCAGCTTTGCATATCTTCTTCATCTTCTGCTCCTTCCACATTAGTGGATCAAGTCACCGGCTCTCCGAAAACGATGAATCCTTCCCGATGAGTCATGCATCATCCATGTCGGAAAACGACACGATTGCCTGATAAAGCTCCGGACGGTAATCCCTGTACATTTGAAGCATGTGCCGGAACTTGCGAACCTCGTTCAGGTCGATCTCCGCCACGATTGTCGCCTCGTCCTCGCTCGCGGATTGCAGGACTCGTCCATCCGGTCCCGCAACCATGCTGCGCCCGAAGAAACGATTTGCCCCCTCCATTCCGCATCGATTCACCGCGACCACGAAGCACCCGTTCTCGTAGGCGCGCGCGATGCAGATCGGCTCCCAGGTTTCCGCGAACCGGGCATAATCGGCCGATGCATTCAGCAGGAAGATGATTTGCGCCCCTTTCAGCGCAAGAACGCGCGATGCTTCCGGGAAGAATCGGTCCTGACACAGGAGACTGCCGAAGCATCCCCAGTCGGCCCGAAAGGGCTCGATTACGGATCCGGGCCTGAAATAGTATTTTTCGAACGAACGTACTGCCGGAACATGGGTTTTCCTGTATCGACCCGCAATGTCTCCGTTTCGGCCGATGTAGAAAACGCTGTTGTAGTAGACACCGCCGCCTGCCTCTTCGAATATCGGGAGCAGGATTTCCGCCTGATACTCGACGGCCAGCCGCGCCACGCGTTCAATGAATGGATCATTCGATTTTCTTGCCAGCGAGAACGCCTTTTCGTCCCGTTCCGCGGGGAAGTACGCGGTAGTGCAAAGCTCCGGCAGGGCGATCACGTCGCAATTCATTGTTCCGAGCCGGGAAATGAAATCGACCACCCTTTCCTCGTTATGCACACCATCCTTGCCGGCGTCGGCAAGCGCGTATTGCGCGATGCCGACCCGGACCATGTCGTGCGCTCTCTCGCTCATGACCGGACAGGGATCATCATGGGTAGAAGAAGTCACGATTCTTGAAGAGATGCTCCAGGCGATTCAGCATGCGCTTGGTCTTCTTCTGATCACATCGCCCGATATGATCAAGCAGCAGATTTGTCAGACAGAATGGCGTTATGTAGGAGTCGAACAGTGTCGTCATGCTGATCGGTGTCACGAGGTTGCATTCGCATACTCCCCGCTGCTCCAGCACGCGGCTGTCCGTCACCGTGAAGAACCTGAAGTTCCGCTGCTTGAGGAATTCGATGATGTTGATCATTTCACGGGGATAGCGAGGGAAAATGTAGGCAATCACGATCGTATCCTCGGGATTCAGTCGGTCGATTCTTTCGAACAGCTCGCTTCCACCCCGGAGATCCACTCGCACGTCTTCGTGAATCTTGCCCAGGAAAAAGTGAAAGTAGGTCGCCAGATGTGACGCTGTTCTGAAACCGAGGACGTATACGGTTTTGGCAGCGGATACTTTCCGGGCGATGTTCTTCAGCTGTTCGTCGGACAGTTCCTCGCCGAGAGTCCGCAAGTGTTCGATTTCCTCTTCAATGGCCCGGTGAGGACTTCTTGCGGCCGAGGATTTGTTGTAACGGTCGGTGGCCGTGAGCTCGCTGCGGATACCGCCACGAACGAGCTTGATGAAAGTCGAGAATCGGTCGAACCCGAGGCGCTGCGTGACAAACCGCGTGACCGCGGCCTGACTGACGCCCACGGCCTCGGCGATTTCCGAAGCCGTCATGAACGCCACGGAATTCATCTGGGTGTGAACGTACTCGGCAATCCGGCGGTTGTTCCGCGTGGCGGAGTCGGAGTGGATGATATCGCTCAGGACAGCGTCCAGTTTCTCGATCGACTCCATTGGCCCCCCTGCAGCAACCGGCTCGAGCCGGCTGCGGTCCCGGTACTTGTGTGAATTTATAATTTCAGTAAACGCATTACTGAAAATATTAATTCATATAGTCCCTGCATGCAAGGTGCAGAGAACAGGGCCATCGACGCCGGGGCCCGGAAATGCCGATATGCACCAGGGGATTGACTGGAAAGGAAATTCCCGGCACGGCCGGCAGTCAGACGGTTGCAGGTCGAGGCTTGCGGCAGCAACCGGACCGCATCCGGCGTGATCAGGGGAGTCGTGCGGGCCCGGTGCCGTGCTGCGCCGCGGGTATTCCGTGCGCTCGATCCCGGCACTTGCCGCCAGGGCGCGCCGCGTATGGATGCCGCACGGGGCTTGTGCTAGTTTCCGGGGCAAGTGGCCCGTATCCGCGACGGGCCGTCGGGGATGGATCTCGAAGGACGGGTCTCGAATAACATCGGGACTGGAAATGGTCGGGGTGAGAGGATTTGAACCTCCGGCCCCTGCCTCCCGAAGGCAGTGCTCTACCAAGCTGAGCTACACCCCGACGATCACGCGGGATACCTGCCACGATGCCGAAAATCGGACGCGCCCGCGCGGGACCGCGGAGTCTACCGCAGCGACCGGACCGGTTCAACGCACCATCCACTGCGCCCGCCGCCGTAAGGCGGCATACGGAGGAAGTCGACATGGCACACCACGCCCCTAGACGTTCCACCCTCGCGACGATCTGCATGATGGTCCTTCTGCCGGGTACCGCCGGCGCTGCCTCGTTCCAGATCCTGGAACAGAGCCCCGCCCTGCAGGGCACCTCGTTCGCCGGCACCGCCTCATCGGGCGCCGACGCCAGCACGGTGTTCTTCAACCCGGCCGCGATGTCCATGCTGGACGGCAATCGCATCACCGCCGGCGGCAACCTGATCATGCCGGAGGCGGATTTCGACAACGACGGCTCCACCAATCCCGGCGGCTCCCCCCTGGCGGGCCCGGATGACAAGACTGACGAGACCGGCTTCGTGCCGAACTTCTACTATGTGCGTCCGATCAACGAGCAGTGGACCTTCGGACTGGGTGTCAATGCGCCGTTTGGCCTGTCCTCGAGCTATGACGAGGACTGGGTCGGCCGTTACCACGCCACCGACAGTGAACTGACGCTGCTCAACATCAATCCGACCTTCGCCTTTCGCGCCAACGAGCGGGTATCACTGGGCATCGGCCTGAATTACCAGATGATCGACGCCACGCTGGAGAACGAGGTTGACTCATTTGCCGCCTGTGTCGGCGGTGGGGGCGGTCTGGCTGCGTGTGGTGGCGCGCACGGAGGCCCCGGGAACCGTTCCAGCGACAGCAGTGCGAAGATCGAAGGCGATGATGACGACATCACCCTCGACCTGAGCATGCTTTTCCAGGTCAACGAAGCCACGCGCGTGGGCGCGGTCTTCCGCCAGGGCGGTGATTTCACGCTCGAGGGCGATGCCGATTTCGATCGGTCCACCACTTGTGCCGGCGACCCCTTCTGCAACGGTGCCCTGATGACGCTCGAAGGCGACATCGAGGCTGATGTCGATATCCCCGATGTCCTGACAGTCAGCGTTTCCCACATGCTGGATAATCGCTGGACTCTGCACGGCGATATATCCTGGACCAAGTGGAGCTCGATCGACCAGATCGAGATCGTCAATCAGGACAACGGTCAGACCGTCAGCACGCTTGACCTCGACTACGACGACACCATGCGCTATGCATTCGGCGCCACCTTCCATGACGGCGGGCCCTGGACCTGGCGCGGCGGCATCGCCTTCGACGAGGCGCCGCAGACCGATCCCGAGCACCAGACTCCACGCGTGCCGGACGAGGACCGCACCTGGCTCAGCGCCGGCTTCAACTACGCAATCTCGCCCACGAGCTCCATCGACGTCGGGTACACCCACATCCTGGTCGACGATGTCGATATCGATAACACCAACGGATCGGGCCACACCCTCACCGGCGACTTCGACGCCTCGGTCGACATCATTGCGGTCCAGGGCAATTGGGCCTTCTGAGGGTCGATTGGTCGCAACCGCTGTTCCAGGGGCCGCCCGCGGGCGGTCCCTTTTCATTACCGGCTGCCGCGCCCCGGCAGGAGCGGGCATGCCCGCGAATACTGCCCAGGGAGGCCTTGCCTGGTTTGTTCGCGGGCAAGCCCGCTCCAACCCCACTGTAACCGTCCCGCAGTTGTTTCGGGATTGGAACCGTGTCACATCCCGCGCGTTGACCGGCAGGCGGGAGAGGACAACAATAGGATGCCCCCAAGATCAGGAGACGTCGATGTTGCTCCTTTCCGTACGCATGAAGAGAAGTCTCGCCGCGCTGTGCAGCGCCCTGCTGCTGACCATGACCGCCCTGCCGGCGACGGCCGCGATGGTCGGCACCGACCGGGTGCTGGGTAACGCCACCCTCGAGGCCGACCGGGCCGAGCTGATCTCGATGATCGAGCGCGAGGACGTGCGCGAACAGCTCTCCGCGATGGGCGTCGATCCGGATGCGGCCCAGGAACGCGTGGCCCGCATGACCGATACCGAGGTGGCCCAGCTCAAGGACCGCGTCGGCGAACTGCCGGCCGGCCAGGACGCGGTCGGCGTGATCCTGGTGCTGTTCATCGTGTTCGTCATCACTGATGTCATCGGTGCGACCGACATATTCCCGTTCATCAATTCGGTCGACTGAACGCGACCGGGTCGTGAACGGCCCGTTGCACTTCCGTCTCCGGACCCGCCGTCTGGCGGGTCCGCTATCGCTGGTGATCGCCATCGCCGCGCTGGGCGGCTGCGCCGCCACGCCGCAGACCCGCGCCCTGCTGGACGAGCGCCCGTCCGGACTGCCCGCCCGTGCCGAACTCGAACGGGTACCGTTCTTTCCCCAGGAGCGCTACCAGTGCGGCCCGGCGGCACTGGCCACCGTGCTGACCGACCTCGGCGAGAACACGACACCGGAAGCGCTGGTCGACGAGGTCTACGTCCCCGAACGCCGGGGCACGCTGCGCACCGAGATGCGCGCCGCGACCCGCGCGCGCGGGCTCGTGCCCTACCCGTTGCGGCCGGAACTGGACGACCTGCTGCAGGAACTCGCCGCCGGCCGGCCGGTGCTGGTGATGCAGAACCTCGGCCTCGACTGGCTGCCGCAATGGCATTTCGCGGTCGCGGTCGGTTATGACCTGGACAAGCGCTTGATCATCCTGCGCTCGGGCACGCAACGCCGGCGCGTGACCGTGTTGTCGACCTTCGAACGCACCTGGATGCGCGCCGACCGCTGGGCCCAGGTGGTCGTGCCGCCGGACGAGCCGCCGGCCACGGCCGAGCCGCTGCGCTGGCTGCAGGCGGTGCACGAGCTGGAACAGTCACCCGGCATGGCGACGGCATTGCCCGGCTACCGCGCGGCTACCGAGCGCTGGCCGGATTCGGTCGAGGCCTGGATGGCCCGCGGCAACGCGGCATACGCCACCGACGCAATGAACGAGGCCCGCCAGGCCTTCACCAGCGCCGTCGAGCTCGACCCCGACCGTTCCGAGGGCTGGAACAACCTCGCCTATGCGCTGACGGCCACCAACTGCGCCAACGCCGCCCGCGAAGCCGCCCAGTGCGCCGTCACCCTCGCCCCCGACGACCCGGGCCCGCGGGACACGCTGAAAGAGATCCGGTCGATGGCCGGGACGACGGGATTGGGGCAGTGCGAGATTCCTGCGTGTCCGGGGGAGGATTGAAGAACCACGAATGGACACGAATCAACACGAATGCTGCCGCCCCATGATTTCCGGCGTGTCAGAACTGCGTTGTCAGGCTTTCGAGTCGGGTACGTCTGCATGGGAACCGCGAATGAACGCGAATGAGCGCGAATGTGGCCGTGTCAGTGATGAACGTGAGTCAGAGCTCCGCTGATAGGCGTTGCTGTCCGATGGCGCAGGTAATAAGCAGATATGTGTCAGCGAAGCTCTGACACGACTTCCGCATTGACGCGCCAATATTCACGCTCATTCGCGTTCATTCGCGGTTCCCGGAGTTTGCCTTATGCCAGCAACATGCCCACCGCGCAGCGCTGACACGTTCAACGCCATGGGCGGCAGCATTCGTGTTGATTCGTGTCCATTCGTGGTTCCTCACCGCTCCGCGCCGAGCGTGATGGCGCGTTCGAAGGAGTCCTGTCGGTCGGCTTCGGTGGGGCGGGGCACGGTCGCGTCGGTCTCGGGCCAGCCGCGGGTGTGGCGTTCGACCAAGGCGGCGAGGGCGTCGATGTGGGCGGGCTCGTCGTTGAGGGCGGGGATGTAGTGGAACTCGCCGCCGCCGGCGGCCTGGAATGCGTCGCGGTTCTGCATCGCGATCTCCTCCAGCGTCTCCAGGCAGTCGGCGGAAAAGCCGGGACACATCACGTCCAGGCGCCTCAGGCCGTCGCGACCGAGCGCCTCGACCGTCTCGTCGGTGTAGGGTTGCAGCCAGGGCTCGCGGCCGAAACGGGACTGGAACGTGATCTTCCATTGATCCTCGCCCAGGCCGAGCCGCTCGGCCACCAGCCGCGCCGTCTTGTGGCACAGGCAGTGGTATGGGTCGCCTTGCAGCAGGTAGCGTTTCGGTACCCCGTGGAACGACATCAGCAGCAGCTCGCCCGCGCCGTGCTGTTCGCGGTAGCGCCGCACCGACTGCGCCAGCGCCTCGATGTAGCCGGCGTCGTCGGCGTAGTGCTGGATGAAGCGGAATTCCGGTACCCGGCGATGGCGTTTCAACGTGTCGGCGACCGCCTCGAACACCGAACCGGTGGTCGAGCCCGAGTATTGCGGGTACATCGGCAGCAACAGGATGCGGCGAGCGCCCTTCTGCCGCAATCGCTCCAGGGCGTTCGGGATCGACGGCTCGCCGTAGCTCATGGCCAGCTCGACATGCACCGGTCCGGGCATGCGTTCGTCCAGCGAACGTTGCAGGGCCTCGACCTGGCGGCGGCTGATCACCATCAGCGGTGAACCTTCGTCCCACCAGATGGCCGCATAGGCATGCGCGACCCTGCGCGGCCGCGTGCGCAGGATGATGCCGTGCAGGATCAGCCACCACAGCCAGCGCGGCGACTCGATCACGCGCGGATCGCCCAGGAATTGCCCGAGATAGCGCCGCAGCGCGGCCGGGGTCGGCGCTTGGGGCGTGCCCAGGTTGACCACGAGCACACCGGTCGAATCGGGCGAGCCGTGAATGTATCCGGGTTCGTCGATGAATTCGGACAAGATGTCGGTTTCCGCACCGGCGAGCGGTGGAAATGCGGGGTGCGGCATTGTAGGCTGGCGCCTCCCGGGCCGCAAACGCGTACAACGAGCCGGTCCGGTGTTCGCATTGTCCCGCTTTCCGGTTGCATGGCCGGCGCTCGCCGCGGCGATGACGCCAATACGGATTCTGGAGATCACGCATGACCGTGACCGTCGCGCTCGTGAAGGAAACCGTTCCGGGCGAACGCCGGGTAGCGCTCGATCCGGGCGCGGTCGAGAAGCTGAGCAAGCGCGGCGTGCGCGTGGTGGCCGAGCGCAATGCCGGACTGGCCGCACGCCATCCCGACGCGAGCTACACCGCCGCCGAGTTCGTCGATACCGCCGCCGAGGCGATCGGGCAGGCCGACATCCTGGTCAAGGTGCTGCCGCCGACACTCGAGGAGATCGACGCCCTGCCCGAGGGCGCGATCACGGTCAGCTTCACCCAGCACGAACGTCATCCGGACCGCGTCGCGCGCCTGCGCGACCGTCGCATCACCGCCCTCAGCTTCGAGCTGGTGCCGCGCATCACCCGTGCCCAGACCATGGACGCGCTGTCCTCGCAGGGCACGATCACGGGATACAAGGGCGCGGTGATCGCTGCCGAGCTGTCCGGCCGCCTGTTCCCGATGATGACCACCGCCGCCGGCACCATCCGGCCGGCGCAGATCGTGGTCATCGGCGCCGGCGTCGCCGGCCTGCAGGCGATCGCGACCGCGCGCCGTCTCGGCGCACAGGTCGAGGCCTATGACATCCGCGCGGCCGCGCGCGAGCAGGTCGAGTCGCTGGGCGCGCGCCTGATCGACACCGGCGTCGA
>CAYZHJ010000039.1:0-22358 GCA_964478305.1 uncultured Ectothiorhodospiraceae bacterium | reverse complement strand
CGCAGGCGGTTGGCCTGGTCGACGATCAGGATGGCGTTGTTGACCACGATGCCGATCAGGATCACGCAGCCGATCAGCGACTGCGCGTTCAGCGTCGTCCCGGTAAGCGCCAGTGCCAGTACCACACCGATCAGTGCCAGCGGCACCGAGCCCATCACGACCAGCGGATCGCGGAACGATTCGTACAGGCTGGCCATCACCATGTACACCAGCACCACGGCCAGCACGATCTGCAGGAACAGCGACGAGAAGGCTTCCTGCTGTTCCTCGTAGTCGCCGGCGATGACCACGTCGTAGTTGTCCGGGATCGGCATGTCGGCGAGTGCCGTGCGGATGTCGGCGACCACCGAGCCCATGTCGCGCCCGACCAGGTTGGCACGCACCACGACCAGGCGAGTCTGGTCCTTGCGGTCGATGATGACGGGCCCGCTGTCGCGGGCAAGACGGGCCACGTTGCCCAGCCGCACCAGCCGCTCGCCGGCGGACGGTACCCGCAGTTCCATCAGTGCTTCGGGGGGCAGGGTCTCGTTGTCGCGGAACTGGACCCGGATGTCCACCTCGTCGCCGGCATCCAGGTAACGCGAGGCGATCCGGCCCGACACCGCGGTCTCGACCGTTTCCGCGATGTCGTCGATGCGCACGCCCTGGTCGGCCGCGCGGCTGCGGTCGATGCGAATGACCTGTTGCGGCTCGCCGCTCTCGCGGGACAGGCGCAAGTCCGTGATGCCTGCCACATCGCTGATGCGTCGCCGGACCTCGCGCGCCAGCGCATCGAGAGTGTCGAACTCGAAGCCGCGTACCTCGATCGCGATCCGTTCCTCACCGGGGGACAGCGCGCGCAGGAAGAACGGCCGCCGGGTGCTGACACGGACCTCGGCCCCGGCGATCGGCCCGATCGCCTCGCGCAGATCGGCCGCGACCTGCGCCGACGAACGTTCGCGCTCGCCGCGCGGCGGCAGCGAGATGCGGATCTCGCCCTCGGCCGACTCGGACGGGCGCCAGGTGCCCGAGCCGATGCTGAGGACCGTGTTGATCAGTTCGGGTACTTCGGCCCGGACCACCTCCAGCGCCTGCCGCGTGCCCCGTTCCACGGTCTGCAGGCGTGTTCCGGCCGGCATTTCGACATCGACCTCGACTTCGCCCTCGTCGGTCGCCGGCATGAATTCGGTACCGAGCAGGGGCAGGGATGCGGCCGCAATGGCCAGTGCCAGCCCGGCGATGGCGATGACGCTCCAGGTGCGGCCCAGTGCCCGTTCGAGCAGGCGCCCGTAGAACGCTTCGAGCGTGCGCAGGGCGGCGCCGATGCGCTCGCCGGCGCGATGCAGCGGGCCGGGCGCCGGTCGGGCGTGCGCCGACAGCAGTCTGGCGCCCAGCATCGGTACCACCGACAGCGACACCAGCAGCGCGCAGGTGAGCGCGAACGCCACCACGAAGGCGAGCTGGCGGAACAGTTGCCCCGCCAGTTCCTGGGCGAAGAACATCGGCACGAAGATCGCGAGCGTGGTCAGCGTGCCGGCAATCACGGGTGCGGCTACCTCGCCGGCGCCGTGGGTGGCGGATTCGTCGGCACTCTCGTCGGCACGCTCGTGGCGGCGGACGATGTTCTCCAGCACGACGATGGCGCTGTCGACCATCAGCCCGACCCCGAGCGCGAGGCCGCCCAGGGTCATCAGGTTCAGCGTGAAGCCGCCGAAGTAGACCAGCGCGAACGTGGTGATCACGGAGACCGGGATCGCGGTGCCGATCACCAGCGTCGCGCGCAGGTTGCGCAGGAAGAACAGCAGCACGCCGATCGCCAGTGTCGCGCCGGCGAGCATGGAGAGGGTCGCGTTGGCGATCGAGCGTTCGATGTACTGCGAGGTGTCGAACAGCGGCCGGAAGGTGATCTGCGGGAACTCGGCGTTGAGTCGTTCGATCTCGTCCTTCAGCCGTTGCGCGACCTCCACCGTGTTGGCACCGGACTGCTTGCGAACCGCCATGCGGATGCCGGGTTCGCCGTTGATGCGGATGATGCGGGTCACGCGCTTCTGCGTGTCGGCGACCTCGGCGATCTGGCCCAGCCTGATCGGCGAACCGTCGCGTACCGCCACGACCGTTTCGCGCATTTCCGCGAGGCTCCGGAAGCGGCCGGGGACGCGCACGGTGAACTCGGTATGGCCCCGCTCGATCGAGCCTCCGGGCCGATTCAGGTTGGAAGCGCGCAGCGTATCGACCAGTTCGGCCAGAGACAGGTCGAGCGCTTGCACACGCTCGGGGCGCAACCGCACCTGGATCTCGCGCTCGGGCCCGCCCCACAGATCGATCTGGGCGACCCCGGGAATCTGCTGGATGCGGTAGCTGATGCGGTTGTCGATGAGGCGCCGCAGCGCGATCGGGTCGATGCCCGAGAACATGCCGATCAGCATGATCGGCGCATCGGAGGTATCGAACTTGCGAATCGAGGGTCGTTCCGCGCCCTCGGGCGGGTCCTCGTATTCCTCGTCGATGGCGTCGCGCACGTCCATGGCGGCGAAGCCCAGATCGGTGCCCCAGTCGAAGCGCAGCCGCACGTTGGCCACGCCCTCGCCGGCGCTGGACGTGATCTCTTCCACGCCCTGCACCGTCGCCACCGCGTTCTCGATCGGCTTGGCGACCAGCTCTTCCATCGCCTGCGGCGAGGCGTTCGGGTACACCACGTTGACGGTGATGTAGGGGTACTCGATGTCGGGCAGCAGGTCGATCGGCAGTCGGGACAGCGACATGGCGCCGATCACGACCGCGATCAGCGTCACCATGCTGGTGAGCACGGGACGGCGGACGCTGAATGCGGGCAGGTTCATGGCGCCGGCAGTTCGGAGATCACCACCGGCGCGCCGTCCTCGAGCATCTGCTGCCCGAGCGTGACCACCTGCCCCGACAGTTCCGGTTCCAGGACCTGGACCCGCTCTTCGCCCTCGATGCCGATGCGGATCGGCACGAAGCGGACCGTCGGCGATTCTTCCTCGACGATGTGGTAGACACCGGGACCGTCGGCGCGCCGTACCACGGCCTCGGCCGGTACCAGGGTGGCGTCGTCGGCGCTGTCGACGATGACGCGGGCCGTCGCGAACATGCCGGGCTTGAGCGCGCCGTCGTCATTGTCCGCGGTCACCTCCACCCGGGCCTGGCGTGAATCCTCGGCGAAACGCGGAGCGATGCGCGCGATGCGGCCCTCGAACTCGCGCTGCCCGAAGGCGTCGGCAGTGATCCGTACCGGCTGTCCCCGTGACAGATGCGCGTAATCGGACTCGGGCGCGCTGAACGCGATGATGACCGGCGTCAGGTCCAGGATGGTCAGCAGGGGCGTATTGGCGGCGACGGTGTCGCCGGCGTTGATCAGGCGCTCGCCCACCACCCGGTCGGCATCCTCGCCGGGCCAGTCGGCCCGTACCGAGGTGTAGCCGAGCTGCACCCGTGCACGTGCCAGCGCGGCTTCGCGCTGGCTGACGCGTGCGGTCGCCACGGCCACGGCCGCCTGCTGTGCCTCGGCACGCGCGCTGGCGGTGTCGAGCTCGGACTGCGAAGCCAGCTCGCGCTGCGCCAGCGTGCGGGTCCGTTCCAGTTCGCGCCGCGACAGGCTGGTGTCCGCCCGCGCCTGCTCCAGCTCGGCTCGGGCCACCGCCAGTTCCGCCTCGGCCTCCGCCAGCGACTGGGCGGCCTCGTCGTCATCGAGCTCGACCACGACCTGGCCCCGGCGCACGGGATCGCCGATGTCGACATGCACGCGCTCGACCAGCCCGCCGATCTTGGGCGCGACCGTGAACGCGTTGCCGGCCTCGACCGAGCCGGTGAAGCTGCGGACATCGGCCACGGTGCCGGTGGTCACCGGGGCGGCTTCGACCGCCACGCGGCCGGTTGCGGCCGGCTGGGATGTCTCGATCCCCGATGTGCCCGGTCGCGACAGCCACCAGCCAACCGCCACCAGTGCCACTGCCAGTACGGCGATCAGCAGCCCGGTTCTCGCTTTGCTCATGGAAGGATACGCCTCGTCTTCATCCCCGGTCGGGGAACGGTTTCCGGCAACGGGACGGGTCCGGATGCCGCCTTCGGCCGGTCACTGTACATGTCCGCTTCATCGGTGGCATTACAGTGCCCCGGCCTCGCGCAGCAGGCCGTGGATCGCTTTCGCCAGGTACCGGTACCCGGCCGCGTTGGGATGGATCCGGTCCGACTTCAGCGACGGCTCGCCGATGATGTGCGCGATCGCCTCGCTCTCCAGCGGAACCCCCCGGTCCTCGGCCACCTCGTGGTAGAAATCGGCCGTGCCGTGGAACATCAGGCTGCGTTCGGGAACGCCGACCAGCAGGACCTCGACGCCGCGTTCCCGCGCCATTCGCACCATCGCGGCCAGGTTGTCCGCCGCCGCATCGGCATCGCGTCCGCGCAGGATGTCATTGCCGCCGTGGCACAGGATCAGCAGATCGGGCCGCTCGCGTTCGAGTACCCCGGGCAGGCGTTCGCGTCCCTCGGCCGACAGCTCGCCCGGCTCGCCGGCATTGATCACCCTGCGGCCGCTCAGGCGTTCGAGCACCGCGGGATACCCTTCTCCCTCGTCGGCGCCGGTACCCCGGGTGAGGCTGTCGCCGAAGGCGAGGATGACGGCGTCGTCGTCCAGCGGCGACAGCTCGGGTCCGCGATCGCAGGCGGCGAGCAGGGCCAGCAGCAGGAGCGGCAGCAGCCGGAAGGGAGTCGTGTGCATGGGGTACGTGGATCACGGGACGGCGGACGGTATCATCGCATATCGGTGATCCGGGGGAGACCGCGATGGACGACGGGCTCGTGCGCTGCGACTGGTGTCTCGGCGATTCGCAGTACATCGATTACCACGATCGCGAATGGGGCGTACCCGTGACCGAAGACCGGCGGCTGTTCGAGAAGCTGGTTCTCGAGGGCGCGCAGGCGGGCTTGTCGTGGCTGACCATCCTGCGCAAGCGCGAGAACTATCGGCGTGCGTTCGCGAACTTCGACCCGGAAACGGTCGCGCACTTCGGCGACAGGGATGTCGAGCGCCTGCTTGCCGATGCCGGCATCGTCCGCAACCGCGCCAAGATCGGGGCCGCCATCGGCAATGCGCGTGCATTGCTCGAACTGGTCGAGCGCGAAGGTTCCTTCAGCGACTGGCTGTGGTCGTTCGTCGACGGACGGCCGATCGTCAACCGCCCCGCCACGCTGGCCGACATCCCGACGGAAACCGCGGAATCACGTGCACTGTCGAAGGCGCTCAAGCAGCGCGGCTTCCGCTTCGTCGGCCCGACCATCTGCTATGCCTACATGCAGTCGATGGGGCTGGTGAACGATCACCTGCGCGACTGCTTCAGGGTCGACGAAGTCCGGATCGGATCGTCAGCCCAGCATGAATAGCGCGAGAGCCAGCAGCAGAGCGGCTCCCGCCAGCCACAGGCCGAGTTCCCGGGCGGAACGCAGTTGCCTGGCATGCCTTTCGCGCAGACGCGGCAGCGCCTCGTCCGGGAGATCGGCGCAGTGCCTGCATTGCTCGAATCTTCGCGGTGTCTTCAGGCCGCAGCGCTCGCAATGACGATAGCGGCGGACACGGATGGGCATGTACACGTGAATCCGCTCCCTCAGGCTGTTTCCCGATCGCCGGCCGGGTCGCTGTCGGGCGTGACCGATTCGCGACCCAGCATTCGATCCAGCACCACGCAGGCAGTCATGTCCCCGGCCACGTTGACCGCGGTGCGCGCCATGTCCAGCAGGCGGTCGACGCCCAGGATGAGCGCAATGCCGGCCGCGGGAATGCCGACGCCTTCCAGCACCGCGGCGAGGATGACGATGCCGGCCCCGGGCGTGCCGGGCGAGCCGATCGCGGCCACCACGGCCATGGCGACGACGAACAGCAGCGCGCCCGGATCCAGCGCGATGCCGAAGGCGGTGGCGAGGAACACGGTGGCGACGCCCTGGTAGAGCGCCGTGCCGTTCATGTTGATGGTCGCACCCAGCGGTACCAGCAGGCGCGCGATGCCCTCGCGCACACCGAGCTTCTTCTCGGCGGTCTGGATCGACAGCGGCATGACCGCGGCCGAGCTGGAGGTGGAGAACGCCAGCAGCAGCAGTTCGCGCGTAGCGGCCAGAAAGGCCAGTGGCGAGCGGCGGGCGACGCCCGCCACCAGGGCCAGGTAGAGGGCAATCAGCAGCAGCAGGCCGAGCAGGACCGTGCCGACGTACACCGCCATCCCCGCCAGCACGCCGAAACCAATGGTCGCGACCAGGCGCGACATCAGGCCGAACACCGCCAGCGGTGCCAGGCGCATGGCCCAGGACACCACGGTCATGCACACCTCGAGCAGCGAGCCGAGCAGATCGAACAGCGGCGCGGCCTTGTCGCGCGGCATGGTGACCAGCGCCACGCCGACGATGGCCGCAAACAGGATCACCTGCAGCATCTGTCCCCGCGCCATGGCATCCAGCGGATTGGCCGGCAACAGCGATATGAGCAGGGCCGGGAGGTTGGTCAGGTCCGGCGTGGCGGCATTCGTGACGGGCGCGGTCGACGCCGGGCCGAGGCTGGCGCGCAGCTGGCCGACATCGATCCAGGCGCCCGGGTCGATCGTCAGCGCCAGCGCGAGGCCGATCGCCGTCGCGATCACCGTGGTGGCGAGGAAGAACACGCCGCCGCCGATGCCGAGGGACTTGAGCTCGCCCGTGCCGCTGGATGCCAGTCCGCGCACGATCGAGGCGAACACCAGCGGCACCACGATCATCTGCACCAGCACCAGGAAGATCTGCCCGGGCAGCGCCAGCCAGCTCACGATCGTGTGCGAGGTCGCCGGCTCGACCAGGCCGACGCCGGGCCCCAGCAGCACGCCGGTGACGATGCCCAGCGCCATGCCGATGATCACCTTGAGCCACAGCCGGCCCTCGACCAGCCGGTTGAGCTTGCCGGCGAGACCGGTGAGGGGGCGAAGCGGGAACGTGGACTGCGGGCTCATGGTGCGTGTCCTGTCTGTCCGGTCGGCACTATACCTCCGTCATCCCTGCGTTACCCTGATGCCCCGGGCATTCGTTACCGGAGTGCAGTGGACAACCCCGCGCTGCTTGCCGACCTGCTTGCCGTGATCCACGCCGGCTACGTGCTGTTCGTGGTCGGTGGCCAGGTACTGATCCTGATCGGCTGGACGGCAGGCTGGTCCTGGACCCGCAATCCCTGGTTCCGCTGGTTGCACCTGGGTGCCATCGGGCTGGTCGTGCTGGAGGTGGTTCTGGGTGTCTACTGTCCGCTGACGCTGATCGAGGCGGATCTGCGGCGCCGGGCGGGCGAGACCGGCTACGTCGACATGAGCTTCATCGGATACTGGATGAATCGGCTGCTCTATTACGATGTCCCGCTGTGGCAGAGTCACATCGCCCATGTCCTCTTCGCCGTGCTGGTGGCATGGAGTTTCGTTCGGTATCCGCCGCGCCGTCGCTGAGCAGCGGGAACGGGCGGGCCGGACGGCCCGCCCGTCACGTTCAGGCAGCCGCCGGCAACGCGCCGATCTGCTCCAGGATCGACAGGTTGTCCGGGTGCAGCCAGGTCTCGGCGATGCGCCCGTCCTTCATGCGATAGAGCACCATGCCGGAGAAGCGCACCCGGCGCCCGGTCGCCGGCACACCCAGGGCGTCGCCGGCGTGCCTGCCCTCGATGGTGAAGCGCACGGCCACATGGTTCTCATCGGCAACGACCGTCTCGATCGCGAACGTCATGTCCGCCCAGAGGCGTTCCAGCGCCTCGAAGAAGGCACGGTACTCGGCCAGGCTGGCGGGATCAAAGCCGCCGGGAAAGCCGTGGGTGACGATGTCCGGATCGACCGTCTCCTCGATGACGTCGAGATTGCCGCCGTGCGTGCCCTCGAAGAAGCGCAGCACGGTATCGATGTTGCGCCGGGTGACCCGGTCCCGGTCCTGCTCGCTCATGGTTCGGATTCCTCCTGTTCGTGGGGGGTAATTTCGATAAACAGTTGTGTTTATCGAGGCGCGAATCTAGTGCGGCCCGCGGATTTTGTCAATACTTCATTGAACAGTTATGATCACTGAATGGGCGAGAGGCGATATCGCAAGCAGCGGAGAGCGGAACGGGAGCGGGAGACCCGGGACCGGATCGTGGAGGCCGCCGTTGCGCTGCACGGCGAAGCGGGCCCGCGGGAGACCACCATCAGCGCCGTCGCCGAGCGCGCCGGCGTGCAGCGGCTGACGGTCTACCGGCATTTCCCGGACCAGGGGGCACTGTTTCACGCCTGCACCGCTCACTGGCTGGCGGCGAATCCGCCGCCGGACCCGGCGGACTGGCGGCAGGTGGACGGGCCGGCCGAACGGACCCGGGCGGCGCTGACCGCGCTCTATGCCTATTACCGGGCGACCGAATACATGTGGCACCGGGCCGGCAGGGACCTGGATTCCGTGCCCGCGCTGCAGCAACCGATGGCGGAGTTCGAGCGGTACCTGGATGGCATCCGGGACGACCTCGTGACGGCCTGGACCGGCGGCGGCCGGGATCGCCGGATGACGACCGTGCTCGGCCACGCGGTTCGATTCCGTACCTGGCAGACACTGGCGGCAGAGGGCATGCCGGCCGACGAGCTGGCCGCCCTGGTCACGCAATGGGCCCGGGCCGTGGCGGCGGACTGACCGCGATCAGGGGCGATGCTCCCGGCCGCATCGATTCAGAAGGCAGACTGCAACTGCACGTGGCCGCCGATCTTCAGGGGTTTGTCGCCGTCCTCGTATACCGTCACCGCCGGCAATGGAAGCGGCGCGACAATCGCCGTCGTCAACGCGGCGAGACGGTACCGGAGTGCTTGCCGCATCGGTGATCTCCGCTGGCAGGGGGATTCAGTCATCGCCGCCGGCGTTCGGAATGAAGAGTTGCTGCCCGCGCAGCCGGAATCCGGCGATCGCCTCCTGGCCGGCCGTCGAGGTAATCCAGTCGATGAAGCGTTGTCCCGCTTCGGCATTGACGTGCGGATGCACCTCCGGGCTGACGAGGATCACGCCGTAGGGGTTGAGCAGCCGTTCGTCGCCCTCGACCAGCAGCTCGAGATCCTGGCGATTGTTGAAGGCGATCCAGGTGCCGCGATCGGCAAGGGCGTAGGCGTTCATCGCGGCAGCGGTGTTCAGGGTCGGACCCATGCCCGAGCCGGTCTCGCGATACCAGGGCGCGCCACTGGCGCCCGGATCGATGCCGGCCGCGTCCCAGAGAGAGCGCTCCTTCTTGTGCGTGCCGCTGTTGTCGCCGCGCGAGGCGAACGGCAGCTCGGACGCGGCGATGCGTTCGAGTGCGGCCGCCGCGTCGTCCATGCCGCGCACGCCGGCCGGATCGTCCGCCGGGCCGACGATGATGAAATCGTTGTACATCACCGGATGGCGCTCGACGCCGTAGCCGTCCCTCACGAACTCGACTTCCGAGGGCTTGTGGTGAACGAACAGCACGTCGGCATCGCCGCGCCGGGCGACATCGATCGCCTGGCCGGTACCGACCGCGACCACGCGCACCTCGATGCCGCTGGCCTGCTCGAATTGCGGCAACAGTTGCGCGAACAATCCGGAATTCTCGGTCGAGGTGGTCGAGGCCACCGTGATGGATTCGGCATGCGCGGCTGCCGCGAGCGCCATCGACGCGGCCAGCGCAAGCACGAACTGCCGGCAGGCGAGACGCAATCCCGGTGCGAGCATGGGGCATCTCCATGGCATTGCGCTTCGATTGTATCTTTTGGTGCAATCCTTTCAACATTATCGCCATTGAAAAGAATGCATGCATATAAACGCCGTAATATGCAATCCGAAAATGGTATGGATTCCTCCGGTGCCGCGGCGTTGAAGGCCGGTAACCATTGCCGTGGCAATGCATGGCGAGAACGCTGCGGGCGCCGCGTGGAACTGGTTGTTTTGCAGCCGTTTGTGCCATGATTGCGCGATGGCGTCGGCGGGCGTCGCGCGACGGGGCCCGATTTCCGGCCCCGGCCGGCGCGAACGAGGACCCAGCGTTCATGCTCATGCACAGGCAACCGATGATCCTCAAGACCGATCCGGGCGGGCGTCCGATCCGCTGGGTCGACGTGCGGGCCGCCGCGGCCTACATGCTGCGCGACGAGATCACCTGGGCGTCGGCGGCCACGGCGGTGGTGCTGCACGGCGGCATCTCGGCGCGCACCGGTTGCCGCAGTCGTCTGGACATCCCCTCGATCGTCGCCATCTCGAGTGCCCGTGCGGCCTTCTACGACGAAAGTGTTCCGCGTCTCACCAACGAGGCGCTGTTCCTGCGCGATCGTCACCTGTGCTGCTACTGCGGCGACATCTTCGACGACTGCACCGCACTGTTGACGCGCGATCACGTAATGCCGGTCTCGCGCGGCGGCAGCGATGCCTGGGACAACGTCGTCACCAGCTGCCGTGCCTGCAATCAGAAGAAGGACAACCGGCTGGTCGAGGAAACGTCGCTCGAGATGCTCTACATCCCCTACACGCCGTCGCGGGCCGAGGCGATGATCCTGGAGAACCGGCGCATTCTCGCCGACCAGATGGACTACCTGATGGCCCAGGTCCCGCGCCGGGATCGCGGCCGCCGCGCAATGTGCGCCTGAACTCCGCAGTGACGGCCTTGTGCGGATGAGTGCCGACGGAGTTGCCGATTCCGGCCGCCTGACCGCGCCCGATCGGGAACTGGTCCGGCGCGTTCCCCTGTTCGCCGGTCTCGAGCCCGCCATGCTCGAGCGCCTGCTGGAGCCGGCCCGGGTCGAGAACCGGCCGCGCGGCAGTATCCTGTTCTCGCAGGACGAACCGGCGACGCATTTCTTCGTCGTGCTGGTCGGCTGGGTGAAGATCTTCCGCGCCACGGCGGAGGGTCAGGAAAGCGTGGTCCACGTCTTCACCCGCGGCGACTCGTTCGCCGAGGCGGCCATCTTCGCCGGTGGCCAGTACCCCGTCAGCGCCAGCGTGGCCTCGGCCACGCGGCTGCTGTCCATACCCGCGGCGCCGTTCCTCGAGGTCATCGAGCAGGAACCGGCCGTGGCGCGCAACATGCTCGCGGCCATGTCGCACCATCTGCGGCAACTGGTCACGCGGCTGGAGCAGATGCAGTCGCATTCGGCGACCGAACGGCTGGCGAGTTTCCTGTTGTCGCTGGCGGATGGCGGGGAGGAGGCAACCGATCTGCGCCTGCCGATCGACAAGGCGCTGCTCGCCGCCCGCCTGGGCATGCAGCCCGAGACCCTGTCGCGCGCGCTGGCACGGTTGCGCGAGGCCGGCATCAAGGTCGAGGGCGAGCGTATTCACGTACCCAGCCTGGCCCGCCTGCGCGCTCTTGCCGGCAGCTGAGCCGCTTGACCGGGATCAATGCCGCCGTGGCGGACAGCGCCGACAATGAATGCGAATCGTGAGGCCGGTGCGTCCCGCGCGCACGGCCGCCCGGCCCATCAAACGAAACCGATCCAACCCGTGGAGTATGCATCGATGAAGAACCTGCTGGCCGCCATCGCGCTGCTGGGCCTGGCCGCCGTCACCGGCCCCGCCGCCGCCCAGTCCTGCGAACTCGAGATCGAGGGCAACGACCGGATCCAGTACAACAAGGACGAGCTGGTGGTCCCGGCCGACTGCGACGAGGTCACCGTGACCCTGGTCCATGTCGGCAAGATGCCGGTGAAACAGATGGGTCACAACTGGGTGCTGACCCGTACGGACGAGTACAGGGATGTCGCCCAGAAGGGCATGCGTGCCGGACTCGAGAACGAATACCTGCCGCAGGACGACGACCGCATCATCGCCGCGACCGGCCTGATCGGCGGGGGCGAGTCCACCAGCGTCACCATCGACACGTCGTCGCTCGAGGCCGGTGGCGATTACACCTTCTTCTGTTCCTTCCCCGGCCACTACGGGGTCATGAACGGCAAGCTGGTGGTGGAGTAGCCCGCGACGGGAAACACGGCCGCCACGCGTCAGCCGATTTCCACCGTCGGCTGCGCGAACAGCCAGAGACTGAAGACGGTGCAGGCGGTCATCAGAACCACCAGCGGGATCCGGCTCCGTGCCGCGACACGTCTGTCACCCGGGTGCGTCCGGGCGTCGTTGCCCGCATGGGCGGAATGGACGACCCGGGCCAGGGCGGCCAGGCCCATGCAGCAGGTGCGGACGAGCGCCGGGCATCGCCCGCGCGGTCGCGGCGGCGCCGATGCCGCCCGTGATTGCCCTCATCGCACCGGATTCTCCGGGCCACGACCGCGATAGGCGTCGATGAAGGCCGCCGCGACGTCCGGCCGGAACTCGTCCAGCCGCAGGCGCTTCGTCCAGGCGGTGAGCACGATCGATTCGCCCAGTGCCGGCGCCGGCGTTACCACGATCCCGGACCACTGGTCGTTGTAGAGCGACGCCCAGCGACGCAGGCGTTCCATCACGGCCTCGTCAGGCTCGTCGTAGTAGATGACGATATTCCCGTGCTCGAGGGCATGCACGAGCTGCTCCTTGCGCTGACGCCCGGTATGGACGCCCGGCTCAACCCACGTGCGACTGTGGGGACCCGAGGTCGGAAAGCGATGATCGTAGCCCAGCGACCCGGAAACATGATCGCGGCCCGCGGAGGTCTCGGTAACCACCAGTGCGTTCATGGCTTCGCGACCACGGTCGGCGAGGGTCAGGAAGTCCTGCTGGCGAAGGTTCGACAGCCACCACAGGCCGCCGATCAGCGCGAGCAGAAACAGCACGCCGGCGCCGAGATGAAGGCGCCGGCGAATCTTCGCCCGACTCAATGGCCGCTTTTCGGGCGCGCTGTCACCGCGACCACGACGAACCGGTCTTGCGCTGGCCGGCTTTCCCCGCTGTCGTTTCCGCTTTCGCTGATCTGCGCTCATGTATCCGTGGGCAGCTTGAACAATGAATCGATCACTTCTGGCCGGAGTCACCGGTGAGGAAGCGGTGCCGTCTCGTTCGTTGGCTCTTCGACCGCGATTGGCCAGGGGTGTTCAATGGGTTGGGTGGCGCGCCCGACAGGATTCGAACCTGTGACCTTCGGCTCCGGAGGCCGACGCTCTATCCAGCTGAGCTACGGGCGCGGTGTGGGGTGAGCATGATACTCGCGGCCTGCTGATGCGTCCACGCGTACGCCGTCGCCCGCGGCACGAGCCCGCGCACGGCGGGAGCGTACGTTTCCCGGGGCACCCGGGCACTGTATAATCCGCCGCGGGCTGCCTTCAGGCGGGTTCCGTGCGGTCGATGTCGCTGGAGTCGGGCATGTCAGAAGCCGAAGACGTTGCATTCAAGGAAATGTTCCCCCTGGTGATCGGGCTGCTGGCCGGCCTGGCGGTGTTCTTCATCGTGATCGCCAAGATCATTGCCGCCACCACCGAGACCACCTACACGCCTCCGGGAATGACGGCCGAGGAAGCAATCTCGGAACGCGTCGCCCCGATCGGGCAGGTCAACATGGAAGGGCCGATGCTGGCCGCGGCGGATGCCGGCGGCACTGGCGCCGCGGCTGCCGATGACGGTGAACCGCAGTCGGCCGAGGAGATCTACAGCGGCGTCTGTGCGGCCTGCCACGACAACGGAGTGGCCGGTGCCCCCGAACTGGGCGATACCGGGACCTGGCAGAGTCGTCTCGACGAGCGCGGCAGTTACGATGCGCTCTACCAGAACGCGCTCAACGGTCTCGGCGCCATGCCGGCGAAGGGTGGTGCCAACATCAGCGAGGAAGAGCTGGACGAAACGGTCCGCTACATCCTCGAGGAGAGCGGCCTCTCGCCGTGATCGGATCCCTTCCCGTCCGTGCCGAACCGTCCCCGGTACGGCCGGCAACGCCATCGCCCGAACGGGGGTCCTCGTGAAGGTCGATGTCTTTCGGCATGTCGCCTTCGAGGATCCGGGCCTGCTGGAACCGGTCCTGGCGGCCCGCGGCGCCCGACTCGACGTGATCGACGTGCCGCTGGCGGATCTCGACGCCATCGACCCGCTGTTCGCCGATCTGCTGATCATTCTCGGCGGGCCGATCGGTGCCGGCGACAGTGACACCTTTCCCTTTCTCGCCACCGAGCTCGCGCTGATCGAACGACGGCTGGCGGCCGGTGCGCCGGTGCTGGGGATCTGCCTGGGCGCCCAGCTCATGGCGCGTGCCCTCGGTGCCCGCGTATCGCCGGCGCGGCGCAAGGAAATCGGCTGGGCGCCGATCGATCTCACCGAGACCGGCCGGGCGGGCTGTCTCGGACGCCTGCAGCAGGATCGGCCGATGGTCCTGCACTGGCACGGCGACAATTTCGATCTCCCGCGCGGCGCGGACAGTCTCGCCTCCACCGAGAACTGCCCGCATCAGGCGTTCGCCGTCGGCCGGCATGGCCTGGCTCTGCAGTTCCATATCGAGATGCCGCCGGAACGGCTGGAACAGTGGTTCGTCGGCCACGTGGTCGAGATCGGTTCCGCCCGGGGCGTGGAAATCCCGCAACTGCGCGCGGACACGCGGGAGCACGGGCCGGCGCTGGCGCGGCAGGCACCGCTGGTGTTCGATACCTGGCTCGACCAGCTCGACTGAACTTCGCCCGCCGTTCCGCCGGCCCCCTCTCCGGGACGGCCGGTCGTCGCCGCGCCGCGGCGACGAACGAATCGACGATCGCGTCGGAATGGTCGTGAGAGAAGTGGTCCAGATCCCTGATTCACCCGGAGATTTCCCGCCCGCCGGAGAATCGCGAAGAAGCCGGGAACAGCTGTTGTTCCTTCTGTCAAGTTGACTTCGGGCGTCAAGTGCCCGATGTTGAAAAGGACATGGCGCCGATTTGTCACCTGCTTGCGGGCGCTCGACAAGTGCAGCTAAAGCGGCTTCAGGGTGGCGCTGCCACCCCCGCTCGTGACACGACAGCAGACGTTCCACCGAACTTCCGCCGGGCCCGTTCCGCGCAGGATGACCGAGCAGGATCACGGTCTTCGGCCCGTCATCACGGCGACGTTTCCGTGCCGACAAGAGGGATTGCAGACATGGCCGCGGGATCCGGCCGGACAAACGGCAGTGACCACGCATGCCCGCTGCGGGTGTCGTTCGAACTGTTTCCGCCGCGCTCGCCGCGCGCGGAGCGCGAGTTCGACGCGACGATCGACGCGCTCGCGCGTTTCGGGCCGCGCTTCCTGTCGCTGACGTCCGGGGCGGGCGGCTCGGATCGAAGCGGCACGCGGGACAGTGTCCGGCGTCTGATGGACGAGGCGCCGGCGCCGATAGCCGCCCACCTCACCTGCATCGGTGCCTCGCGAGCGTCCGTCGATGCCCGCGCTCGTGTCTATCGGGAGCTGGGCGTGCATCATGTCGTCGCCCTCCGCGGCGATCCGCCCCGGGGTGAAGGCCAGTTCCGGCCGCACCCGGACGGCTACGATTGCGCGGCCAGCCTGGTCGAGGGATTGCGTGCGATCGCCGATTTCGACATCAGCGTCGCCGGCTATCCGGAGACGCATCCGGAGGCCGCCTCGCCCCGCGCCGACCTCGAGTATCTCAAGCGCAAGGTGGACGCGGGCGCCGACCGGGTGATTACCCAGGTCTTCTTCGACAACGCCGACTTCCTGCGCTTTCGCGATCGCGCGAGCGCGATCGGCATCGAGGTGCCGATCGTGCCCGGCATTCTCCCGATCGGTGATTTCGCCAAGGTCGCGCGCTTCTGCCGTTCCTGCGGTGCCGGCATCCCGGACTGGCTCGGCCGTCGTTTCGAGGGCCTCGATGACAACACGGACACGACGGCAATGATCGGTGCCGCGATCGCCGCCCGGCAGTGCATGCATTTGCGTGACGAGGGCATCGACGAATTCCACTTCTACACCATGAACCGGCCGGATCCGACCCGCGCCGTGTGCCGCATGCTCGATCTGCAGCCCGACCGCGGGCAGACCGGGCCGGTGCACGAGGGGGCATGCGCATGGCAGGAGCGCGCTGCCGGCCCGTGAGAACAATGTCATGAACATCGAAACGCTGAAGCAGCAGATGACCGAAAGCATCGTCGTTCTCGACGGTGGCATGGGCACCATGATCCAGGCCGAAGGCCTGTCGGAGAACGATTTCCGCGGCGACGCATTCGCCGATCATCCCGGCGAGCTCGCCGGTAACAACGACCTGCTGAATCTCGTCCAGCCCGCGCTGATTGAGCGACTGCACCGTGATTACCTCAAGGCCGGCGCCGAACTGATCGAGACCAACACGTTCAACGCCAACCGCATCTCCCAGTCCGATTACGGCATGGAGCATCTCGCCGCCGACATGAACCGGGAAGGCGCGCGCATTGCACGACGCGCCGCCGACGCCGTTGCGGAACAGAGCGCCCGGCCGCGCTGGGTCGTGGGCGTGCTGGGTCCCACCAATCAGACGGCGTCGCTGTCGCCGGACGTCAACGATGCATCGAAGCGCAATGTCCGTTTCCCCGATCTGGTCGAGGTCTACCGCGAGGCGGCCGAAGCGCTGCTGGAGGGTGGCGCCGATCTGCTCATGGTCGAGACGATCTTCGACACGCTGAACGCGAAGGCGGCGCTGTTCGCGATCGACGAGCTGAACGAGGCGCGTGACGAACCCGTGCCCGTGATGATCTCGGCAACCATTACCGATGCCAGTGGCAGAACGCTGTCCGGCCAGACCGTCGAGGCCTTCTGGAACAGCGTCCGCCATGCGCGCCCGTTCAGCGTCGGGCTGAACTGTGCGCTGGGCGCCGAGCAGTTGCGCGAGTACGTCCAGGAGCTCGGGCGTGTCGCCGCTGTGCCGGTCAGCGCGCATCCCAACGCCGGTCTGCCCAACGAGCTCGGCGACTACGAGCAGAGCCCCGGTCACATGGCAAGTCTCATACGGGAGTGGGGCGAGGCCGGCCTGATCAACATCGTCGGCGGCTGCTGCGGCACCACCCCGGAGCACAT
Organism: uncultured Ectothiorhodospiraceae bacterium; assembly: GCA_964478305.1. GTDB lineage: Bacteria > Pseudomonadota > Gammaproteobacteria > XJ16 > Halofilaceae > Halofilum. The sequence goes on along the minus strand of CAYZHJ010000039.1, from coordinate 5,492 downwards.
CGCCGCGATCGCCGGCGCCGTGCGCGACCACTACCCGCGCAGCATCCCCGAGCCGCCGCGCCGCCTGCGCCTGTCCGGCCTGGAACCCTTCTCGCTCGATGACAACGACGGTTTCGTCAACATCGGCGAGCGCACCAACGTCACCGGTTCGGCCCGCTTCCGCAAGCTGATCGCCGACGACGATTTCGAGACCGCGCTGGAGGTGGCGCGCCAGCAGGTCGAGGGCGGCGCGCAGATCATCGACGTCAACATGGACGAGGGCCTGCTCGACGGCGTGGCCTGCATGCGCCGGTTCCTGGACCTGGTCGCGACCGAGCCGGACATCGCGCGCGTGCCGGTCATGATCGACTCCTCGCGCCCGGAGATCCTGGAGGCCGGCCTGCAGTGCGTGCAGGGCCGGGCGATCGTCAACTCGCTGAGCCTGAAGGAGGGCGAGGAAGCGTTCCTGCAGCAGGCGCGGCTGGTTCGCCGGTATGGCGCGGCCGTCGTCGTCATGGCGTTCGACGAGCAGGGCCAGGCGGAATCGGTCGATCAGCGCCTGCAGATCGCCCGTCGCGCCGTCGTGCTGCTCACGGAAAAGGCCGGTTTCGAGCCCGAGGACATCGTGATCGACGCGAACATCTTCGCCGTCGCCACCGGCATCGAGGCCCACAACGACTACGCCAACGCATTCATCGAGGCGGTCCGGCGCATCAAGGACGAACTGCCGCACGTGCGCACCTCCGGCGGCCTGTCGAACGTGTCCTTCTCGTTCCGCGGCAACGCGCCGGTGCGCGAGGCGATGCACTCGGTGTTCCTCTACCACGCAATCCGCGCCGGCCTCGACATGGCCATCGTCAATGCCGGCCAGCTCGCGGTCTACGACGACATCCCGTCCGATCTGCGTGAGCGGGTCGAGGATGTCATTCTCAATCGGCGCGACGATGCCACCGAGCGCCTGCTCGAGATCGCCGAGGACTACCGGGGAGCGGGCGAATCACGCCACGAGGTCCATGCCGCCTGGCGCGACGAGCCGGTCGAGAAGCGCCTCGAGCACGCGCTGGTCCACGGCATCGTCGAGCACGTCGAGGCCGATGTCGAGGAGGCGCGCCAGCGCGCCGAGCGGCCGCTGGACGTGATCGAGGGACCGCTGATGGACGGCATGAACGTGGTCGGCGACCTGTTCGGCGACGGCCGCATGTTCCTGCCGCAGGTGGTGAAGTCCGCGCGCGTGATGAAGAAGGCCGTCGCCTACCTGATTCCGTACATCGAGGCCGACAAGCGCGAGGGCGATCGTCCCCAGGGCCGTGTATTGCTGGCCACCGTCAAGGGTGACGTGCACGACATCGGCAAGAACATCGTCGGCGTCATCCTGCAGTGCAACAACTACGAGGTCTTCGATCTCGGCGTGATGGTGCCGGCCGAGAAGATCCTGGACGAGGCGCGCGAGCGCGAGGTCGACATCGTCGGCCTGTCCGGACTGATCACGCCTTCGCTCGACGAAATGGCCAACGTCGCGCGGGCGATGGAGCGGCGCGACATGGAACTGCCGCTGCTCATCGGCGGTGCGACGACCTCGCCCCGGCATACCGCGATCCGCATCGAGCCGGAATACAGCGGGGCCGTGGTGCACGTGAAGGATGCCTCGCGCGCGGTCGACACGGTGCGCCGCCTGCTCGATCCGGCGGCGCGCGACGACTTCCGCGCCGAGACCGAGGCCCATTACGCGCAACTGCGCGACCGCCAGGCGGGCCGGGCATCGAAGCGGCGCCTGCTCGATCTCGATGCGGCCCGCAACAATGCGTTTCGATGGGATCCGGCGGAACAGCCGCCGTCCGCACCGGCCCACCCGGGCCTGACCGTGGTCGACGACGTCGGCATCGAGACCCTGCGTCCCTACATCGACTGGACACCCTTCCTGCACGCGTGGCAGATCAAGGCGAGCTACCCGAAGGTGCTGGACGATCCCGAGAAGGCCGACGCGGCACGGCAACTGCTCGACGATGCCGCCGCCATGCTCGATGACCTGTCCGTCGGCGACCGGCTGCGGCCGCGCGGCGTCGCCGGCTTGTTCCCCGCCGCTGCCGAGGGCGACGACGTCATCGTCTACGCGGACGAGGACCGCCGCCGGGAGCGGACCCGCCTGCACTTCCTGCGCCAGCAGGCGGAGAAGCCCGAGGGCCGGCCCAACCTCTGCCTCGCCGACTACGTCGCCGCGGCGGCGAGCGGTGTCCCGGACTGGATCGGCGGCTTCGCCGTCACGGCCGGCACGGAAACGGCCGAACTGTCCCGCGCGCTGCGCGACGGTAACGACGACTACTCGGCGATCCTGGTCGAGTCGCTGGCCGACCGCCTGGCGGAGGCGTTCGCGGAATACCTGCACCGGAAGGTGCGGCGCGAACTCTGGGGCTATGCCCGTGACGAGGCGCTGGACAACAGTGACCTGATCGCGGAACGCTACCGGGGCATCCGGCCGGCACCCGGCTATCCCGCCTGTCCCGAGCACACGGAGAAGGGCATCCTCTGGGAACTGCTCGACGCCGAGCGTCATGCCGGCATGCACCTGACCGAGCATTACGCGATGGACCCGGCCGCCTCGGTCAGCGGTTTCTACCTGGCGCATCCGCAGGCCGCCTACTTCGGGCTGGGGAAGATCGGCCGCGACCAGATGGCGGATTACGCCCGGCGCAAGGGCTGGTCCGAGGCCGAGGCCGAGCGCTGGCTGGGCCCGAGTCTCGATCCCGAGCCCGGCCCGACGCCGAAGGAGGCACGGGCCGCCAGCGCCTGAGCCGGCCCGGCGTTCAGGCCGTCCTGCTGCGCGAGGACGCGCGCCGGCCGCCTGACCAGGCCAGGATCGAGGCGGCGACGGCGAACAGTCCGCAGCCGCCGGCGATGGCGGCCGCCGGGATCCCCGCATCCAGCAGGCCGCCGACCACGGCGGACGCCGCCGCCGTGGTGAACACCACCAGCGCCCAGATCAGCGAGCGGATCGCGCCGAGGTGGGTCGTGCCGTAGAGCTCGGCCCAGAGAGCGCCGACGATGGTCAGGGCCGCGCCACCGGTCACCCCCGCGAACAGCATGAAGACGAGCGCGATCCAGGGCTGATCGCCCAGCGCCAGCGCCAGCAGGCCCAGCGCCAGCGGCAGCAGGTAATAGCCGACCAGGCGGTGACCCCCGCGCAGATCGACCAGCCAGCCGAACAGCAGCGTGGCGACGATCGCCGTGAGCGAGTGCAGCATGAAGCCGAAGGCGAACCACTCCATGGTCCAGCCCTTGGCCGCCACCAGTTGCGCCTGGTGGATGAACAGGCCGGTGAACACGAACGGCGGTGTCAGCACGGCCGGCAGCAACCGGTAGAAACGGGGGTCCCGTAGTACCTCGTGCAGCAGCCAGTCGCGTTCTTCCGGATCGGCCGCGATGCGCGCCTGCTCCACGCCCGCGGCCCAGGCGCGGTGCCGCTCGCCGTGTTCGCGCAGCAGCCACAGCAGCAGCGGCAGCACGACCAGTCCCAGCAGCAGCGCGATCGCCAGCCAGGCATGACGCCAGCCGATCGCATTGATCAGGGCGACGCCGGCGATCGGCATCGCGAACGAGGCGGCGGGAAAGCCCATGTTGGCGAAACCGATGGCACGGCCGCGGGCATGGTCGAAATAGCGGCCCATGCTGGTGACGCCGATGTGACTGAACAGCCCCTGGCCGGTCAGGCGCAGCAGCAGCATGCCGACGAACAGCATCACCGGCAGGGCGGGTGCGAAGGCCAGCCACAGGCCGGCGCAGACATAGGCGATGCAGCCGGCCGCCGTGTACGCGCGCAGGTCGACCCGGTCGATCAGGCGGCCGAGCCACAGCAGCAGGCAGGCGCTGGCCAGTGTGCCCAGCGAGTAGACCGTACCGAAGCCGCCGTGCCCCAGCCCGAACTCGTCGCGGAAGGATGCGCCGAAGACGCCGACGAAGAAGGTCTGGCCGAAACCCGAGAAGAAGGTGGCGAGGAATCCGAACGCCAGGAAGCGACCGTTGCGGGCGATGAAGCGAAGGTATTCCACCGGGACCTCGGAGCGTGCGAACGACAACGGCGCCGCAGGAGCGGCGCCGGGAACGGAGTGTATCAGGTTGTCGCGACCGTACCGCCGCGGTCGAGCGCGCGCAGAGCCACCGCCTCGGTCACGTGCACTTCCTCGACGGTTTCGCTGCCGGCCAGGTCGGCGATGGTGCGCGCCAGCCGCAGGCTGCGGTGCCAGGTCCGGGCCGACAGGCCCAGCGACTCGATGGCGGCATCGAGCCGCCGCAGTGCAGGATCGGATACCCGGCCCTCGCGCTCGATCTCGGGCCCGGGCACGACGCCGTTGGGGCACCCGTGGCGCTGCAGTGCGCGCCCGCGCGCCGCGCAGACCCGTTCCCGCACCGCCGCGCTGGATTCGCCCGCTGCGTGACTCCCGCGCAGCCGCGACGGCGGCAGGCGCGGCACCTCGACGTGCAGGTCGATACGATCGAGGAACGGACCCGACAGCCGGCCGCGATAGCGCCGGATCTGTTCGGGCGTGCACTCGCACAGGCCGGCCGGGTCGCCGAGCTGGCCGCAGGGGCAGGGATTCATCGCCGCCACGAGCTGGAACCGCGCCGGAAAGTCGGCGCTGCGGGCGGCGCGCGAGATGGTGATGCGGCCGTTTTCCAGCGGCTCGCGCAGCACCTCCAGCACCCGCCGGTCGAACTCCGCCACCTCGTCGAGGAACAGCACGCCATGGTGCGCCAGCGACACCTCGCCCGGGCGCGGATGGCCGCCGCCGCCGACCAGGGCCACGCCCGAGGCGGTGTGATGCGGCGCGCGGAACGGCCGCAGGCCCCAGCGGGCCGGGTCGAAGCCGCGCGCGCCGACCGATGCCACCGCCGCCGCCTCCAGCGCCTCTTCGGGCGTCATCGGCGGCAGGATGCCGGGCAGCCGTGCCGCCAGCATCGACTTGCCGGTGCCCGGCGGACCGACGAACAGCAGATTGTGATTGCCCGCGGCGGCGATCTCGAGTGCGCGGCGGGCGCGTTGCTGGCCGTGCACGTCTGCCAGGTCGGGTATCGAATCGGCGTGTCCGGCCGGGGCCGGGGCGGCATGCGGCATGACCGCTGTTTCGCCCCGCAGGCGCGCGCAGACATCGAGCAGGTGCGCGGCCGGGTAGACCGGCGCGCCGCCGGCCAGGGCCGCCTCGTCGGCGTTGGCCGCGGGCACGGTCAGGGCGCGTTCGGCCCGGCCGGCACCGACCGCCGCCGGCAATGCCCCGAACACCGGCCGCAGCGCCCCGCCGAGCGTCAGCTCGCCGATGAACTCCTGCGCCGCCAGCGGCTCGCGCGGGAGCTGGCCGGAGGCGGCGAGGATGCCGAGCGCGATGGGCAGGTCGTAGCGCCCGCCCTCCTTGGGCAGGTCCGCCGGGGTGAGGTTGACCGTGATGCGCCGGCGCGGGTACTCGAAGCCGGCGTTCTGCAGGGCCGCGCGCACGCGGTCCTTGCTCTCCTTCACCGCGGTCTCG
>CAYZHJ010000038.1:0-22516 GCA_964478305.1 uncultured Ectothiorhodospiraceae bacterium | reverse complement strand
GGCAGATGGCAGATGGCAGATGGCAGATGGCAGATGGCAGATGGCAGATGGCAGATGGCAGATGGCAGATGGCAGATGGCAGATGGCAGATGGCAGAAAAAGGATGTGCCGTCCTTCGGCCCTGTCAAGCACCCATCACGAAATACACTCCCTTTTCCCTTTGCCCTCTTCCTGCCATCTGCCGACTGCCATCTTCCCAACACTTGCGCCGGATATCTGTATTTATATACAGTATCCCCATGGCCGATCCCACCCACCCCGAACGTACGCGCCGCAAGGGCCGCGGCGCCCTGACCAATCCGCACGTGCGCTATGAGTCGATGCAGCGCGAGGCCGTCGACGACGGCTGGGGCGGCGTGGACGAGCCGCTGCCGCCGCTTGAGACCACGGTCGGCATCGACCGCGCGCGCCGGGTGATCGCCCGGAACGACTCGCCCGACATCCCCTTCGACCGTTCGATCAATCCCTATCGTGGCTGCGAGCACGGCTGCATCTACTGCTTCGCCCGGCCCGACCACGCCCGCTACGGCCTGTCGCCAGGGCAGGATTTCGAATCGCGCCTGTTGCGCAAGGCCGATGCCGGCGAGCGCCTGCGCGAGGAGCTGGATCATGCGCGTTACGAGCCCGCGCCGATCACGCTGGGCGCGAACACCGATCCCTACCAGCCGATCGAGAAGCACTACCGGGTTACGCGCGAGATCCTGGAGGTCCTGGCCGAGTATCGGCACCCGGTCAGCATCGTCACCAAGGGCGGCGGCATCGAGCGCGATCTCGATCTGCTCTCGGAGATGGCGCAATGGAACGGCGTCTCCGTCATGATCAGCCTCACCAGCCTGGATCCGGCCATCAAGCGCAGCCTCGAACCCCGCGCGACCTCCCCGCGGCGGCGGCTCGAACTGATCCGGCTGCTGACGGAAGCCGGCGTGCCGACGGGCACCCTGATCGCGCCGGTGGTGCCCGCGATCACCGATCACGAAATGGAGGCCCTGCTCGTGGCCGCGGCCGGGGCCGGCGCAGTCAGCGCGGGCTATGTGCTGCTGCGGCTGCCGCGGGAGGTGCGCGAGCTGTTCATCGACTGGCTCCATGCCCACTACCCGGACCGGGCCGGGCATGTGCTGTCGCTGCTGCGCCAGGCCCATGGCGGCCGCGAATACGACAGCCGCTTCGGACATCGCATGCGCGGCTCCGGCAGCTATGCGCAGGTGCTCGCGGACCGTTTCCGCCTGGCCTGCCGCCGGGCCGGCATCGATCGGCAGCGCCGGATCCGGCTGTCCACCGACTCGTTCCGGCGTCCGGTCCGCGGCGGTGACCAGTACGACCTGTTCACGTGACGGCGACACCGCCGCGCTGTATGGTTCCGGGTGTCACCCTGGACAGTGAACACCCATGCATCCTCGAACCCGTCTTCCGGCTGTCTGCATCCTCCTGCTGATGGTCCTGCCGGCCGGATGCGCCGGGTTGCGGGACACACTGAACCCGCAGCCGCCCACGGTTTCCGTCACCGGGATTCATCTGGCCGCCCTCGGGTTCGACCACGCGGAGCTGGCGCTCAACCTGCGCATCGACAACCCCAACAGCGTGGTCATCGATGTGGCCGGTTTCGATTACCGTCTTCGCGCCAATGGGCGCACCCTGCTCGAAGGAGCGCAGGACAATCGGTTCGAGCTGGGAGCAAACGACCGCACCGATATCGACGTGCCACTGCGCATCGGCTTCGGCGATATCGCCGGCATCCTGGGCGGACTCTCCGATCGCGATGTCATCGACTATGACATTCGCCTGGGCGTCGATGCGATCGTCCCCGTGCTCGGGAAACGTCGCGTCACGACGGAAACGAGCGGTACGCTGCCCGTGCCGCACAAACCGCGGTTCTCCCTGCAGGCGCTGCGGCTGGAACGGCTGGATTTCGACGGCGCCGTCCTCGGCCTGACACTCGACATCTTCAATCCCAACGGCTTCGCGCTGACCCTGGATCAACTCGATTACCGGCTCGAGGTGGACAACCGCCAATGGGCCCGTGGCAGCAGCAGTGCGCCCTTGCACATCGAACCCAACGATCGGGGCACGCTGGACCTGTCGCTGCGGGTCGACTTCGGCGATCTCGGCAGCGGCGCCTACGCCCTGCTCGCCCGCGGCAACCCGATCGATTACCGCCTGTACGCCAACCTCGCCGCAACCGCCGCCAACGACCGTCTTGGTTCGTTCGAGCTGCCGTGGAGCACCAGCGGGCAATTCGATCCACGTTGAGCATTCATCGTATCGTAGATCAAATGCATTTCTCGCAGAGGCGCAGAGGACGCAGAGAAGGCAACCAGAGGGACGAAAACCGTGGGATCGTATTGAGGCCGTGCACGAGATTGCACGTAGAAGGATGAAGCGCGGGGATTCACACATTCATTCTGTCTTCCCGGCGTGCTCTGCGCCTCTGCGAGATTCATTCTTCGTGAGCCCGAACAGGGGTACACGTGCCGGACATGCACGTCGTACGGATGTCGAATCCCGTACCGACAGGCGGTTTTCCCACGACCTGCCAACCGCAGTAACATGGCGGCATGAACGTCAATGCCACGCACGATACCGCCCCTGACTGGCACGCCCTGGCCGAGCGCATCCGCGCATGGGGCAGCGAGCTGGGATTCACGCGGGTCGGCATAGGCGATACCGACCTGGGTGACGCGGAACGGGACCTGCAGCAGTGGCTGGCCGAGGGCCGGCACGGACGCATGGGCTGGATGGCGGCGCACGGCAGCAAGCGAACCCGCCCGGCCGAGCTGCTGCCCGGCACGATCCGCGTGATCTCGGTGACAATGAACTACTGGCCCGCGGACAGTGCCGATGCCAGGCAGGTCCTGCGGGACGGGAGCAGGGCCTACATTTCCCGCTACGCGCTCGGCCGCGACTATCACAAGGTGCTGCGCCGGCGGCTGCAGAAACTGGCCGACCGCATCGCCGGGGAGATCGGCCCGTTCGGCTACCGCGCCTTCACCGACAGCGCCCCGGTGATGGAGAAGCCGTTGGCGCAGAAGGCCGGTCTCGGCACCCGGGGCAAGCATACCTGCGTCATTGACGGCAGCAACGGTTCGTACTTCTTCCTGGGAGAGCTCTATACCGATATTCCCCTGCCGGTCGACCCGCCGGCCGAGACGGATGTCTGTGGATCCTGCCGCGCCTGCATCAATGTCTGCCCGACGGGCGCCATTACCGCTCCCTATCGGATCGATGCGCGCCGCTGCATCTCGTACCTGACCATCGAGAACGACGGCCCGATCCCGGAGGAACTGCGGCCACTGATGGGCAACCGCGTGTTCGGCTGCGACGACTGCCAGATCTACTGCCCCTGGAACCGGCACGCCACCACCGCCGAGGAACGCGATTTCCGCGTACGCAATGGATTGGACGAACCCGATCTGGTCGATCTTTTCCGCTGGAGCGAGACGGAGTACCTGCATTTCACCGAGGGCTCGGCGATCCGCCGGATCAGCCACGAATGCTGGCTGCGCAACGTGGCCGTCGCGCTGGGCAACGCGCCGACCTCGAACGAGATTGTCGAGGCACTGCGCGAACGCACCGAACACCCTTCCCCGTTGGTACGCGAGCACGTCCACTGGGCGCTGCACCGCCATGGCGTGACGGCCTGAGCCGCCGGAATGCTGCTCGACGTCCTCGTGCGCATGGCGGCGCTGATCGGCCTCGGAGCGGGCTGGCGAGCGCTGAATCCGGGCGGTCAGACGGGCGACAGTGTCCGCGCCGCGGTCTCCACGCTGGTGTACTACCTGCTGCTGCCGGCCCTGGTAGTGCAGATCCTGTGGACCACCGACCTGGGACTGGACTCGGTGCGCATCGCGGTCACCGCCACTGCGGTGGTCGCGCTCGGCTGGCTGCTCGGCCTCGGCACGGCACGCCTGCTGCGCCTGTCGAATGCCCGCACGGGCGCGGTCCTGCTCGCCGCCGCATTTCCCAATGCCAGCTACATGGGTCTGCCGGCGCTCGACGCCGTGCTGGGCCCGGTTGGCCGCGGCATCGCGATCCAGTTCGACTATTTCGCCTGCACCCCGATCCTGCTCACGCTGGGCGTGGTCATGGCCCAGCGCTATGGCGGGGTTCACACCGGCGAGAATCCGTTGATGCTCCTGGCCCGGGTCCCGCCCTTCTGGGCGGCCCTGGCGGGCACCGCCCTGAACCTGGCCGGCGTCCCGGTGCCGGCCCTGCTCGACGGCCTGCTGGGCACCATGGCCGCAGCGGTGGTGCCGTTGATGCTGCTGGCGCTCGGCATGAGCCTGTCCTGGCGCAGTCTCGATCGCCGCGCCATGGCCGCCATCGCGCCGCTGCTGCTGATCCAGCTCGTCCTGCAGCCGCTGCTCGCCCTCTGGCTGGCAACGACTCTCGGTCTGGGCGGTGCCGAATGGCTCGGCACCATCCTGGAGGCGGCCATGCCGTCGATGGTGCTGGGGATCGTGCTGTGCGACCGCTACCGGCTCGATGCCGGCTTCTATTCGGTGACGGTGACACTGTCGACGCTGCTGAGCCTGGCCACGCTGCCCGCGTGGCTGTACCTGCTCGACGGCAGCTCGGGGATCGGGTGACTCCCCGGCTTCCGGCCCCCATCCGAGGGAAGGGGACAAGGACTGTTGGAGCGGGCTTGCCCACGAATGAATCAGGCACGGCCTGAATCGAGCGGTGCCATCGCGATCTCCGACGGTGGCCAAACGTGGGCGGGATGTTCCGGAGCTGAATTCGCGGGCAAGCCCGCTCCAGCGACCGGATCAGGAACGTTCGGCAACCAGGTACCACCCGAGCAATCCGCCGTCGTGTTCCCGCAGGGGACCGCTGTCGCTCGTCACGAAACCCTGCTCTTCCAGCAGCAGTTGCAAATCGCGCAGGTCGTTCTCGCTGCACGCGGCCCGTTGCATGTCGATCAGGCGCTGACGATTCGCCAATACCCGCTGACGGGTCTCCTCCAGCAGCTCCAGCAGTTTCGTGAACGGGGTGCGGCCAACCATGGAAAGGATCTCGCGGATGTAGTTGGTCGGCCCGAGCAGCATGCGCGGGTTCTGCACTCCCTGCGCTTTCCCCTGGATGCGCTGCAGGGCTTCGTTCAGCGCGCGCTGCTTCTTCTCGACCTTGATCGAGGAGCCGCCCTTCCGCTCCGCCATGGTCCGCAGCAGGTTGCGTGCATGCAGCCACAGCTTCACCTCGTCGAGCACGAAATCGAGCTGGGCGATTTCCGCGGCCGTGGCCTGCAGCGGCAGCGAGTGTTCATGATGCACGACCAGTGCAACGGTCGCGTCGGGCTTGCACACCCGTCCGATTTCGCATGCGGATGCCGGCAGATCGCCGTACTCCAGTCCGTACTGACTGCAGACGAGATCCACGCTCGCATCGTCGAACGGCAGGTTCTCGGCGGGTGTGCGGGGATGAAAACGGATCCGCCGCAGGGATTCGTGCAGCGAGGCATCCTCGATTCGGTTCAGCGGGTCGATGTTCGCCAGGTCGACGCCGTCGATCCCGATTTCGATGCCGGCTGTGTCGGCCGCTTCCAGTGCCAGCAGGGCGACGGCGCCGTTGCCCGTCGCGATATCAACCACTCGCATGCCGGATGCGAGATCGCGAAAGCGTTCACGCCAGAAATCGGCGATAGCGCCCTGGTAGTTGCCAACCGTCACCTGGCTGAAGGAATGCAGGCCGCCGTAGGCCCAGTAGCGATCCCATTGCTCGATGTCGGCGGTATCGACGGCCATGCGGTCAGGCCTTGCGATTGCGTTCGCGCAGATCGCGCAGGCGTTCGGCGATGCGTGCCTCGAGACCGCGCTCGACCGGTTCGTAATAGACCCGTTCACCCACGTCCTCGGGGAAATACGTCGCACCCGCGGCAAAGCCGTCGGGTTCGTCGTGCGCGTAGCGATAACCCTCGCCATAGCCGATGTCCTTCATCAGCTTCGTGGGCGCATTGCGCAGGTGCAGCGGTACCTCGGCCGAACCGGCTTCCCTCGCCTCGCGCATTGCCCGGTTGTAGGCGGCGTAGACGGCATTCGACTTGGCGGCGCAGGCCATGTAGATGATGGCCTGGGCAATGGTGAGCTCACCCTCGGGGCTGCCCAGGCGCTCGTAGGTATCCCAGGCCTGCAGCGAAAGCTGCAGTGCGCGCGGATCGGCATTGCCGATGTCCTCGGAGGCCATGCGGACGACCCGGCGGGCAATGTAGAGCGGATCGCAGCCGCCGTCGATCATGCGGCAGAACCAGTACAGCGCCGCATCCGGGCTGGAGCCGCGCACCGCCTTGTGCAGCGCCGAAATCTGATCGTAGAAGTATTCGCCGCCCTTGTCGAAGCGTCTCAGGCTCTCCTTCGAGACCTCGTGCAGGATCTCCTCGGTAATGCGGCCGTCGCCCTCGCCCTGCGCCAGGTCCGCGGCGATCTCGAGCAGCAGCAGTGCCCGTCGGGCGTCGCCGTCGGAGGCAGCGGCGAGCCGGTCGCGCAATTCCTCGTCCATGGTGATTTCGCGATCGCCCAGGCCGAGTTGCTCATCGGCCAGGGCGCGGTCGATGACACCACGGATGTCTTCCGCCGTGAGCGGCCTCAGCACGTAAGTCCGCACACGCGACAGCAGCGCGTTGTTCAACTCGAACGAGGGATTCTCGGTCGTGGCGCCGATGAAGAAGATGGTGCCGTCCTCCACGTGCGGCAGGAAGGCATCCTGCTGCGCCTTGTTGAAGCGATGCACCTCGTCAACGAACAGGACAGTCGGACGATTCTCGCCCTGTCGCACTTCACGGGCACGCTCGATCGCCGCACGGATATCCTTGACACCGGACAGCACTGCGGAGACGGCGATGAATTCGGCGCCGCAGTGATGCGCGATCATGCGGGCCAGCGTGGTCTTGCCACTGCCCGGCGGCCCCCAGAAGACCATCGAGTGCAGCCGGTCGTGCTCGATCGCGTCACGCAGGGGACTGCCGGCACCCAGCACATGGCCCTGGCCGGCGAACTCGTCCAGTGAGCGCGGCCGCATGCGGTCGGCCAGCGGCCGAAAATCGGGACCCTCCTCCGCCAGCAGGGACGGCTGCTCGCCGGGATCGGCCATGTCAGCCGCCGTCGTCCTCCGCGCCGGATCGTTCGCCGATGACATCGACGCCCTCGGGCGGGGTGAATTCGAAGCGCTCCGGATCGATCTCCGGGTTCAGGCGCACATGATGGAAACGGATCTGCGTGGCCTGATCGAAGCGATCGCGCAGTTCCATCACCTTGAGCGACTCGTCATCCAGACCGAGGAAGATGCGGCGAAAATCGGTGTCCTCGACCTTCGGCTGCAACTCGACCCAGTACAGCCCCTCGCGCTCGCCCCGCTCGATGATCTCGAACTGCTCCGACAGCGGTTCGCTCTCCGACAGCAGCATGATCGGGGCCGTGCCGAGTGCGCGCTCGACCTTCCGGACCGTGACCTGTTCCAGATCCTCGTCGTGGATCCACATCCGTTCGCCGTCGGCGACGATGGTCTGCTTGTAGGGTGTCTCGTACTCCCAGCGGAACAACCCGGGCCTCTGCAGCCAGGCCTGGCCGTGACTCTCCTCCACCGGCTGCTGGTTCTCGTCGTACAGTGTCTGCACGAAACCGGCAGTGAACGATTCCAGTCCGCCGGTGAAACGTTCCAGGCGCTCGGTAGCCTCGCCGGCGTGCGCGGTGCCCGCGACAAGCAGCAGCGGAATGAACAGCAGACGACAAGCGATGCGACCCATGGGCGGGCTCCGGTTCAGGCCTGCGGAGGCGGTGGCGCGATCACCTCGCGGGCACCATTCGACTGCACCGGGCTGACAATGCCGGCAGATTCCATTTCCTCGATGATGCGCGCCGCCCGGTTGTAGCCGATCTTGAGGCGGCGCTGGACATAGGAGATCGATGCCTTGCGCGTCTCCGTGACGATCGCCACCGCCTGATCGTAGAGCTCGTCCGACTCGCCGCCGCCCGACTCGCCGGGCAGCATGGAATCGGATCCGTTCTGATCCTGCAGGATGTCCTCGCGATAGGTCGGTGTGCCCGCCTTGCGCAGGCTTTCGACCACCTTGTGCACCTCGTGGTCGTCCACGAACGCCCCGTGCACCCGCTGTGGATAGCCGGTGCCGGCGGGCAGATAGAGCATGTCGCCGTTGCCGAGCAGCTGTTCGGCCCCCTGCTGATCGAGGATCGTGCGCGAATCCACGCGCGCCGAGACCTGGAACGCCACCCGGGTCGGGATGTTCGCCTTGATCAGGCCGGTGATCACGTCGACCGAGGGGCGCTGGGTGGCCAGGATGAGATGGATCCCGGCGGCGCGCGCCTTCTGCGCAACCCGGGCAATCAGCTCCTCCACCTTCTTGCCCACCACCATCATCATGTCGGCCAGCTCGTCGACCACGACCACGATGTAGGGGATCGGCTCGAGCGTCGGTGGCGGCGCCTCGGGATCGGCGGCCTCCTCCGGACGGTAGAAGGGATCGGCGATCGGCTTGCCGGCCTCGATTGCCTCCTTCACCTTGCGGTTGAAACCGGAGATATTGCGCACGCCCTGCGAGGCCAGCAGCCGGTAGCGGCGCTCCATCTCGGCCACGCACCAGCGCAGCGCGTTGGCGGCTTCCTTCATGTCGGTCACCACGGGCGCCATCAGATGCGGGATGCCCTCGTAGGCATTGAGCTCCAGCATCTTCGGATCGATCAGGATCAGGCGCACATCCTTCGGCAGCGCCTTGTAGACCAGGCTGAGCAGCATGGCATTGAGCGCGACCGACTTGCCGGAGCCGGTGGTGCCGGCCACCAGCAGGTGCGGCATCTTCTGCAGGTCCGCGACCACCGGCTGGCCGCCGATGTCGTGACCCAGCGCCAGCGTCAGCGGCGAACCGGACCGATCGTAGGCCTCCGACCGCAGGATATCGGCCAGGCGCACCGTCTGGCGCTGCTCGTTCGGAATCTCCAGGCCCACGGTCGAGCGGCCCGGAATCACTTCGACCACGCGCACGCTGACCACCGACAGCGAGCGAGCCAGGTCCTTCGACAGATTGCTGATCTGGCTGACCTTGACGCCGGGCGCCGGCTGCAACTCGAAGCGGGTGATCACGGGGCCGGGATGAACCGCGACGACCTCGGCGTTGATGTTGAAATCCTCGAGCTTGTGCTCGACCAGGCGTGACATCGCCTCCAGCGACTCCTTCGAATAGCCGCCGGTCTCCGTCGGCGGCGTGTCCAGCAGGGTCAGGGCCGGCAACTCGCTGTTCGGCGGCGGCTCGAACAACTGGATCTGCTTTTCCTTGTGCGCGCGCCTGCTTTCGCGCGGCGGCTCGATTACCGGCTCGATCCGTGGCGCCTTCTTCGTGCCGGACGCCTTGCGGGTCCGTTCCCGGGTCACGCTGGCCTCGCGCTGCTGGCGCGCGCGATGGGCGATGAGCCGTTCGCGCAGCGAGTCGACAATCCGCATCAGCCGCGACCAGGCGGTCAGCACCAGCCTCCCGAGCCCATCCATCGCGTCGAACCACGACAGTCCGGTGAACAGGGTCACCGCGGCCAGGAACAGCGCCAGCAGCAGCAGCGTGCTCCCCAGCAGGCCCAGGGCCCGCGCGAACTCGCCGCCGATGAAGGCACCCAGGACCCCGCCCGCATTGGCGCCCACCGGCAACGTGCCGGGCTCGGCCGCGAAGTGCAGCGCCGCCAGGCCGCAGGCCGACAGCAGGGTCACGAGGAACCCGCTCCAGCGCAGAAGATGGAAACGCAGGGCACCCGCCTCCGCCTCCGGCTGTCCGCGATAGATCAGCCAGCCCGCCCAGGCGACCATCAACGGAATCAGGTACGCGATGTAGCCGAACAGGTACAGGAACACGTCGGCGAACCATGCACCCGCACGGCCGCCGGCGTTGGCGATCGGCTCACCGCTGCCGGTGTGCGACCAGCCGGGATCGGCGGCATTGAAACTCAGCAGGGAAAGCAGCAGATAGGCGGATACGGCCAGCAACAGCACGAACGCCCCTTCGCGCAGCGCACGGTGAACGTGGCGTGCGATCGCCGGCGGGCCTTTCGAGCCCTGCTTCTTTCTGGCCTGTGCCAATTGCGGAATCCTTGCATCCGCGCGGGACGCGCGCTTTACCGGTGTGAGAGCCTTCCGTACCATTGCCGGCCACGCGCGCACGCGGCGGCGGCTTGATCGGGAGATTATACATGAGCGAAACCAGGCATTGCCGCCTGCTGATCCTCGGATCCGGCCCGGCCGGCTACACCGCAGCGGTCTACGCCGCGCGCGCCAACCTCGAACCGGTCGTGGTCACCGGACTGGAACCGGGGGGCCAGCTCACCACCACCACCGACGTGGACAACTGGCCCGGCGACAACGACAGCCTGCAGGGCCCGGAGCTGATGGAGCGCATGCGCGCCCATGCCGAGCGCCTCGGCACGGAAATCGTGCAGGATCACGTGCATACCGCGGACCTGTCGCAGCGGCCCTTCCTGCTGACCGGCGACGCCGGCCGCTACACCTGCGATGCGCTGGTCATCGCCACCGGCGCGACGGCGCGGTATCTCGGCCTCGAGTCGGAAGAGAAATTCAGGGGCCGCGGGGTCTCGGCCTGCGCCACCTGCGACGGCTTCTTCTACCGCAACCAGGACGTCGCCGTGATCGGCGGCGGCGATACCGCGGCCGAGGAAGCCCTGTATCTCGCCAATCTCGCCCGTCACGTCACCCTGGTGCATCGGCGCGATCAGCTGCGCTCGGATGCGGTGCTGCAGGACGAACTGTTCGCGCTCGAGGCCGGCGGCAAGCTCTCGTTCGAGTGGAACAGCGAGGTCGAGGAGGTGCTGGGCGACGACATGGGCGTGACCGGCCTGCGACTGCGCAACAACCGCACCGGCGAGACCCGGGAACTGACCGTGACCGGCATGTTCCTCGGCATCGGCCACACGCCCAATACCGGCCTGTTCGAGGGCCAGCTCGAGATGCGTGGCGGCTATATCGTGGTCCGCAGCGGCCTCGAGGGCAATGCCACCGCCACCAGCGTGCCGGGCGTATTCGCGGCCGGCGACGTGGCCGATCATGTCTATCGCCAGGCCGTCACCTCGGCCGGGACCGGCTGCATGGCGGCACTCGATGCGGAACGCTACCTCAGCGAACTGTCCAAGGACGAGGCGGCCTGAGCTCGCGGGGCAGAGGCCACTTCCGGTCCACGGCGAACTCGGGCAAGACCCCCGAATCCGCACTCGCAGGCGTGAACCCGCGGGCAGGAACCCGCTCCCGCGGATACATGGAACCCCCGGGACAGCCGGTACGGTTCCCCGGGAGAAGCGAGCGCGGTACTCGCGCAAATCACTCACGGCGGTGATCCCCGCTCCCGTACCCCGCGCAGTCCGAGTCGCGGGAAACGGGCTTGCCCGCGCGCGGTCAAAGCAGGACAGTGGTAGCTGATGCCCGCCATGAAGCTCGAATGTCTCGACAGTCTCGAACGCATCGACCCGTGCGAATGGAACGCGCTGGTCGGGGATTACCCGTTCCTGCGCCACGAGTTCCTGGTCGCACTGGAACGCCACGACTGCATCGGCGAGGCCTTCGGCTGGCTGCCGTGGTACCTGCTGCAGCGCGACCCGGTCGACGGCCGCATTGCGGCGGCCGCGCCCAGCTTCCTGAAACTGAACTCCTGGGGCGAATTCGTGTTCGACTTCGCCTGGGCCGACGCCTATGCGCGCAACGGCTTCCGCTACTACCCGAAACTGATCGCCGCGGCCCCCTACACGCCGGCGACCGGGCCGCGCGTGCTGGTGGCGCCCGGGCGGGATCCGGACAGCACGGCAGCCGACCTGCTCCGGGCGGTGCGGACCATCTCCGGCGAACGGGGCTGGTCGAGCATTCACTGGCTGTTCCCGGCCGCGCGCGATCTGGAATGGCTGCGCGATGACGGCCTGCTGTTGCGTACCGACATCCAGTACCACTGGCACAACCACGGCTACGCGGACTTCGACGAATTCCTGGCGGCGCTCAACAGCCGCAAGCGCAAGAAGATCCGGCGCGAACGCCGCCGCGTGGCCGAACAGGGCGTCACCCTGAGCCGCCATCGGGGCGACACGATGGATGCACGCCAGTGGGCGCTGGCACACCATTTCTACACCAGCACCTTCGAGAAGAAATGGAACATTCCGATACTGAGCCGCGGCTTCTTCGAGGAGATCGGTACCACCATGGGCGATCGCATCGTCGTCGTGTTCGCCCATCACGAGGGACGCGAGGTGGCGGCCTCGATTCTGTTCCGGGGCGCCGATACGCTCTATGGCCGCTACTGGGGCTGCGACCACGATTTCCACAGCCTGCATTTCGAGGCCTGCTATCATCAGGGCATCGAATACACGATCGAACAGGGCCTTGAACGATTCGAGCCGGGCGCCCAGGGCGAGCACAAGATCGCCCGCGGCTTCCTGCCCGTACGCACCCATTCCGCTCACTGGATCGAACATCCGGACTTCCGCCGGGCCATTGCCGACTATCTCGCGCGAGAGCGAAGCCTGGTCGAGCGGCAGTTCGATGAGCTGCAATCGTGGTCGCCCTACCGGGAGATCGACCGGGAGGCCGTCTGATGCTGCCCGTCGCGCTCCTGCCGGAAGACGACGATACCGTTCCCTTTCCTCCGGTATACCACGCGCTGCGCGAACCCAACGGGCTGCTGGCCATCGGTGGCAACCTGCGTCCGCGCAGATTGCTGCAGGCCTATCGCAGCGGCATCTTCCCCTGGTTCGCCCGCGACGAACCGATCCTGTGGTGGTCCCCCGATCCCCGCTGCGTGCTCCTTCCGGCCGACTTCCATGTCTCGCGCAGCCTGCGGAGAACGCGCCGGCGCGACATTTTCCGGGTCACCCGCGACCGGGCCTTCGATGCCGTGGTACGGGCCTGTGCCCGACCACGACGGGGCAGTCCAGGCACCTGGATCGTTCCCGCGATGGTCGATGCGTATGCCGAGCTGTATCGGCTCGGTTGTGCCACCTCGTTCGAATGCTGGCAGGGTGACGAGCTCGTGGGCGGAATCTACGGTGTGCACCTGGGGCGCGTGTTCTTCGGTGAATCGATGTTCAGTGCCGCCAGCGACGCCTCGAAGATCGCGTTGTGGCACGTGACCGAGGCAGAGGACGTGGATCTGATCGACTGCCAGCTCGAGAACCCCCACCTGCGACGCCTCGGCGCCAGCCTGATTCCGCGCGAACGGTTCCTGCGGCAGCTGGTCGAATTCGGTGTTTGCCGGGACGAATGACACGAACGATTCACGGGATTGCCACGTCAATGTCACTCTCTCTTCCCAGCCTGTCAGGAGTTTCCCGGAGAACGGGTATTCGACCATGGAAGACTATCTCGAAGAACTGCTCGAGCGTCAGCAGCGCTGGAACGAACCACTGGCCGACGAGCCGGCAGACGACGGCTACGACATGTAGCGCGATGCCGGGCGTCACCGATGAATTTCGGGTTACGGCCGTTGCGGGTACTTCTCGGCCAGCGATGCCCGGGCAGCAGTTCCCTGCTCGACGATCTGCGATTGTCGTTTCATGTGATACCGCACGACCTCGATCTGCAGATGCACATGAACAACGAGTGCTGTCTCACGCTCATGGACCCGGACCGGGTTGCCCTGATGAAGCGAACCGGCCTGCTGGCGGAATTGCACCGACTGCACGGCTTCGGCGTTGCCGACGGTATCGTGGCCCACTTCATTCGTCCCCTGTCATTCTTCCGGCGGGTGAATCTGCATACCCGGGTGGTTTCCCGGGACGGGATAGTGGACCTGTCTCGAACATCGGTTCATCCGTGGCGCCCCCTGCGCGCGCGCATTCGTCCGCGTGCTTCTGTGCGAGCCCCGGGGAAAGATCCCGACCGCACGTGTATTGCAGTTGCTGGGCACCGAGCACCTCGATCCCCCGGCCCGGTGCCGGCCGGATTCGACAGCCCGCGAAAGCCATTGCCGGGTCGGCGCAGGCGCGTATCATGAGTGCGAAATCGCCCCCGGAGATTCTCGATGGATGAAGAGCGTTTCAACAAGGAAATCAGGAGTTTTCTGAAAAAAGTTGGCATTACTTCTCAACGCGAGATCGAAAAGGAGGTACGCAGCCGGATCGAGGACGGCCGCCTTGAGGGCGACGCGAAACTGTCGGCCTCGGTGGTGCTCAGGGTTCCGGAACTCGACCTCGAGCTCACGGTTGCCGACGACATTCGCCTGGAATAGGACGCCACAATGGACGACGCCGAATTCCGGCGGAGTCACCGGCGCGCGCTGGTGGAAGACCGCGTCAGCGGAGCGAGCCAGCTCGCGCGCCAGGCACTCGACAGCCTTGCCGAATACGCCGGCAGTTGCGCGGAACAGGATCCGCGAAGCCTGCGCCGGATGCTGATCGATTTCGCCGAACAACTGCAGTACGCGCGGCCGAGCATGGCACCGATCTACAACATGCTGCAGCGGTGGATCGATCGCGTGGACAGGCTGCCTGCCAATGACACGAAGAAGTTGCGTCACGAGGCCGCATCGTTCTCCCAGACGCTGGCGGATCAATCACTCAAGGCAGTGGAACGAGCCGCACGCCAGGCCGTCGATCTGATCGGTCGCGATGTCACGATCATTACTCACAGCCTCAGCTCGACGGTCACCGAAACCTTCCGCCAGCTTGCATCCGACAATGTGAATGCAATTGTCACGGAAGGACGTCCGGGTTACGAGGGACGTCACCAGGCGGTACTTCTGGACCGGGCGGACATTCCCGTCACACTGATCACGGATGCCCAGATGGGACACTTCGTACAACGTGCGGATGTGGCACTGGTCGGCGCCGATACCCTGTTGTCCGACGGTTCCGTGGTCAACAAGGTCGGTACCTCCCTGCTGGCGCTGGCCGCGCGCGAACACGGCGTACCGTTCTACGTATGCTGCGAAAGCTTCAAGGAGATCCCCTTTTCGTCGAAAAGTGTCAGCCTGGAAGAAGCCGACCCGGCGGAAATCGAGGCGCCGCATGGAAAGCACATCACCCCCTTCAATCTCTATTTCGATATCACATCCGCGAAACTGGTAAGCGCCTGGATCACCGATGAACGGGTCCGTGAAAACAAGGCCCGCGCGGCGGAATCCCTGAGGAAATGACCTTGTTCGTTGTCCGTTATCGAGCCGGGGTGATCGATCATCGTCACGGTCCCGAGCCGCAATCGAAACATGTTCACGAGAGGACGACAGCATGCTGATACCGATTCCCATAGCTGCCCTGTCCGACAACTACATCTGGATCCTGCGACAGGCCGACAACAAGGAGGTCGTGGTGGTGGACCCCGGCGAGGTCGCGCCGGTAGTCGAGGCACTGGACACTGCGGATCTGCGACCAGTCGCGGTGTTCGTGACCCATCATCACGGTGATCATGTAGGCGGACTCAAGGACCTCTGCGACCTGCATCCGGGCATCCCCGTCCACGGACCCGCCGGCGAGACGATCGGCGGTGTCACCGAGCGATTGCAGGAAGGAGACCGTGTTCACATCGAGGCCCTGGAAACCACCTTCGAAGTGATCGAAACCCCCGGCCACACGATCGGACACATCAGCCTTGTCGGCGGGGGCGTGGCCGCGTGCGGGGATACCCTGTTCGCGGGCGGCTGTGGACGCGTTTTCGAGGGTACGCCCGAACAGATGCATGCGTCGCTGCAGAAACTGGCCAATCTGCCCGAGGACACGCTCGTCTGCTGCGGCCACGAATACACGGTGGCGAATCTGACCTTTGCCGAAGCCGTCGAGCCCGGCAATAGCGCCGTTCACGAACGCCTGGAACGTGCCCGAAGCGCCCGGGCAGCGGACCTGCCGACGCTACCGTCCCGGATTGGCGAGGAACTGCAGACCAATCCTTTCCTGCGCTGTAACGAACCCGAGGTACGTGCCTCGGCCGAACGCCGCGCCGGCCGCGAGTTGTCGACGGCGAGCGAAGTGTTCGCCGTGCTGCGGGAGTGGAAGAACGCGTTCTGAGCAACCTCCGATCAATTCAGAGGTTCCCGCGGCACATGAATGTGTCGCCATCTCGTGTGGGTGCTCACTCCTGTACGCCAATGTCCAGGAGCACCGGCAAACGGCGGAACACCGAAGACACTGAACGCACCGAATACACCGAATACACCGAATAAGGAGATTGTGGGAGCGACGTCAGTCACGAACGGGCGGCGCGGGGCCGTTGTGGACGGAGTTCGCAGGCCGGTCTGTTCCCATCCATACCGATTGGCCCTTTCGGTGCCTTCGGTGGTTATTGCTCATCAGCGGTCTCGCCATGCCCGATCCACACAATGTAGTGATGATCCAGAATGAAGGGTCATGGAATCGCATTCTCATGGCCCGTGCCTGATCAAGGCCGGGATGGCCCTTGACCAGACCGTCCCTGGCGGCAGGCTGTTCAGTAGCGGTGCATGTCGCCGACGGAAGGGTCCGACAAGGACTCTGTTGCCGGGATACCGAGTGCCTGTGATGCCGATCGAGGGGGCGCGACCGGATTCCGCCGCCCGGGCAGCGCTACAGCAGCATCACTGCGGCGCTCCCTCGATGATCCAGGTATAGAACATGTCATAGGCCAGGTGATCCGTCGACGCGCCGTCGAGGTCGAAACCGCCGATGAGAAGCCCGTTGTGGTGGTTGCCACTGGGCTTGCGCAGGATCAGGCTGGTCTCCGGATCCCGCAGATTGACCCGGGCCATTGCGCGGTCATACAGGGACGGCAGGTCGGCCGGGCCCTTGCCGGCGATGGACTGATCCGCGCCATCCGTCCACCACACCGGAATGCCCGTTCCCCCGTAGGCGCCGCCGGACGCATGGCAGGACGTGCAGGACGTGCCTCCGGCACCGTTCTGGAGGATGTCACGAATCGTGATTGCACCCGACGTCCGGAATCTCAGGTCGCGCGGTGCCGGGACCACCGTACTGTTGATCATGACCGTCGAATCCACGGTGATCGTGGCCGTGTCCGTATCCAGGTTGCCATTCGCATCGGTCACGGCCAGACGTACCACGTAGTCACCGTCGCCGGCCGAGCCCGCCAGGGTCGCGCGCGGGGTGGCGGCGTCGTCGAGCCGTGCGCCCGCGGCCGGCGACGACTCGAGTGTCCAGGAGTACGACTCCGCGAAGAAGCTGTCTTCCGCGCTCAGGGTCGCGGGCAGAGCCGAGACCGTTCGATCCGGGCCGGCGTCGGCGTGCGCATTCCCGGGCCGATCGACGCTGCCGTCCGGATTGCCGTGCGAGAAGTCCGGCAGGAAACTCCCGATCAGGGCGGCTTCCTCGTCGGACGCGCCGTCCCCCCACATCGCGTCGAACTCCACCCGCGCGGCCGGCATCAGGGCCTGGTCGAAGATCAGCTCCTCGATCTGGTCGGCGTGGCTGATGAACTTCTCGTAGGTGGAGAAGTTGATATCGTCCTCCAGGTCGCTGCCACGCTTGCCGTGGCAGACGATGCAACGGGGCGAGACAACCTCGCGAAACAGCTCGTCGGCCCCCACCGGTGGATCGCCGTCTCCCGGATCGGGCTGCCAGCCCGGCGGCACGTAGCTCTGGTCGAATCGGGCGCCGGTGGCGGTGACATCACCACCGTACCAGCCGTCGAGCAGATCCGTGACGAAGCTCGAGTTCCATTCGCCCGAGCCGTCGTAATCCCCCAGGCCATACGACAGATACACCGATTCGTTGATCCTCCGGAAATTCTCCTCCTGGCTGGCACGGGAGAACGGCCCCGACTCGGGGAAGTCGAAGGTATCCACCTCCAATGCCTGCAGCTTGGCCTCAACACCACCGATCACCCCGAGATTGTCGTCGGTGCGCAGCCGCGGGAACGTTCCGTCCGGGTTCAGGGGCAGCAAGCGACCGCCGTGACACTGCACGCAGATCATCGGCATCGCCTTGTCGCCGCGCCCGTCCAGGTCGGCCTGTGCCTTGCGTTCCCGTACCGGACCCTCGCCGCGCGGCTCGAAGGCGAAGAACTTGGCAACATACGGTTCACTCGTCTGCACCGCCCCGGAGGCATCCTGCGGGCGACTGAACTCGATCGCGTTGGTGCCGATGTTCCACTCGATGTCCTCTGCAAGCACCGCGTCCAGGTTGAGAGAGGAATAACCGAGCTCCGGGATCGGGTCCACCTGGTAGTTGTCCACGAAATAGGCGAAGCCACCGTCCGATGTCTGCGTACAGGCCCGCATGTGACGCCCGTAACCGAGATCCTTGGTGTCGCGGAACTTGACCTCGATGACCGGCACCTGGCAGGCGGAGAAACCACTGGCCTGTTTCCAGTCCTCGAGTGTCGTGCGTTCGTCCTGCGGATCGACTGCGTCGTAATATGCATTGGCATAGAGCATGGAATCGATTTCCGATGACAGCAGCGTGAGCGACTCGGTGACCCCCGCGCCGCCATCGTCCGCCTCCGCAATCAGGCTGGTCGAATTGACATGCTCGAGCGTCAACGAATTGTCCGCGCTCGATTCCAGCCGGATGATCGCGCCGCCGAACTCTTCCAGATCGAACCTGTAGCTCACCGACGTCTGCGCGCTGTTCCAGCGATCATTGCGGACGATGAACTCTCCGTTGTCGAGATCGATCTCGAGCGTGAACGCCTGGGTTGTTCCCGTGCTTGCCCGCGTGGCCGTGACGCGGTATTGACCGGCCGCGAGCTCCGCCTGCGGATCGAAATACTCGAGGAATCGATTCGCATCATTCAGGCCGCCGTGGTCCTCGACCAGTTCGGGATTGTTCTGACCCTTGCCGCCACAGCCCGCAAGAATCAGCAGAGTACCCAGCGCCAGGATCGCCAGCAGTCGGGCGCGGGACGACGAATACGGATGAACGGTCAGTGGTGACATCGTCAGAACCGGTGCAGGTAGCTGAGGCGCGCGGTGCCGCGTTCGTAATCATTGTCACCATCGGCGAAGGCCGCAAGGCCCTGGATCGACACATCAAGTGAGCGATCAGGGCCGAGCGACCGATTCCAGCCGATCGTTACGATGTGTGCCACGGCATCGAGGCGATAGGCGAAGCGGTTGCTCTGCAATCCACCGAAGGCATCGTCTGGTTCGATCACCTCGGCGGCATTGATGATTTTCAGTGTCGGTTGCGCGGTCGACACGACATCACCGGCAGACACGATATAGGTTCCGTACACTACATTCCTCGACGAGACACGAAGATCACCGTTGGCGAACAGGTTGATCCGCTCGTTGTCGAAGGCATCGAAGTCTTCGGCCTCGCGCCGTATCAATCGACCACCGATCCGCCCGACCAGTCGTTCTGTCAGGCGCCGAGTCATCAGCGCGCCCGCCTCGATCTGCCAGCCGTCACGAAGGTCCGATGCCGAATCGATCAATTTCGCATTCACCGAGAATTCATGGATCGGGGCATGGAAACCGCGCTGGAACTGGACGACATACTTCGCCCCCGCATTCACCTCGACCTGGTCGAGATCCCCGAATTCACTGAACTTGACACCCCTCACCCCGACATTCCAGCCGAAGGCACGCCCTTTCAGGCCTTCCTCGACTCGAGACCAGGACACCGATGCCTCGATACCTCCATCATCGGCGATATCCTCGTCGAACTCCGCCAACGTGACATTGCTGTCGTGGAAAGCGGTCACGTCGAGATCGATGTTCGCATCGGCATGATCGTCCTCCGCCGCGGCAGCCATGGCAGGCACGAGGGCAAGCAGCCATGTTGCAAGCCGGAATCCGCAACGGCTGGTCATGTCCGTCTTTTTCCTGCGCGCACGACGGCAAGCCACCACCAGGCAAGCAGACCCGCGATCAGTGCGAGAAGGTCCCGGTAACCCGGGGCACCGCCCCCGGCGACCGGATCGTCGTCCTGTTCCGTGGTCGCCGCGGTAACCGCCCCGCCGGGATCGCGGATGATGCCGTTGATCTCCCCGTCGGCGTCGTTCGGCCCACCGTCGGTCAGTGTCAGCCGGATGCATTCGTCGAAGGCCGTCAGTCCGGCAGTCCAGCCCGCATCGTTCGGCCCCGGACAGAACCCGCCGCCGTCCCGCGTCGCGCTCGCGAGTGCATCGCCGCCGGACGCATCAAACTCCTGCCAGCCCACTCCCTGATGGTATTTCATGTACAACGCATTCGCGCGCAACCGGGTCTGCAATGGCAGCACGACTTTCGCCGCGGCACCCGGCTCGGCAAGACCGCAGACCTCGAAGTCGAACCAGCCGCCAACGTTGGCCAACTCGTCGAGCTGATCCAGAGAACCCACGGCATCCGCGGTCTCGCTGCCGCTCATCAGCACACCGACCGCATCCGGATCGGGACGGCTCGCGGCAGCCGCCCGGGCACTGGAGCCGACCCGCAGACACGCGGGACCACTGACTTCCGCCAGTTCCGTCATCGCGCCGTTGCCGGTGCCATTGATCGCGCTGGTCGTGCCGGCCAGCGAACCACCGGCACCGTCGTTGCCATCCGGCACGCCGTCATTGTCGGAGTCGGCCGGCGCATTCGTGGCGCGGAGATCGATGACGATCCAGTTGTGCGTGGACACGGAACCCTGCGTGACGACCAGGTCGAGACGATACTGGCCAACCGCGAGTCCCGTGGGATCGAAAGCGATCTCGCTCTCGCCGCCCGTCGAACCAGTCGCCGGAGTATCCGTCTGCGTGAAAATTGCCAGGATGTCCGGATCGGTGCCGCTCCAGTCCCACGTCGGATCGACTCCGACGAGCTCCGGTTCCAGCGTAGCGGTCACGGTCACCGAATTCGTGTCCTGATCGACGAACCCTCCCTCCTGACCGTCCTGTGTCACGGTGAACTCGATTGCCGAATCGAAGATGCCGTCGCCCTCCTTGTCGGTATCGCACGCATCGCCTGTTCCGTCATCATCCGCATCCTGCTGATCGGCATTGGGCGTTGACGGACAATTGTCGTCGTAGTCCGCTCTGCCGTCGCCATCCTGGTCCGGCGCGTCGATCGATATCGAGAACGTTTCCGTGTCGGGACCGGCACCGTCCTCGCCCCCGTCCGCCACCGTAACCGTGATCGGCCCGACATCGGCCTGGCCGATAGCCGGGGTCCAGCGAACACGTCCCTGGGAATCGATCGTCATCCCCGCCGGTTCGCCGGAGAGCGAAAAGGTCAGGTCCGCGACGGCATCGTCGGGATCATCGACCACCACATCGTACTGGTACTCGACCGTTTCGAACGCGACGGTGGGAGCGGCCGACACGATCCGAGGCGGGTCGTTGACCGCATTCACGGGAATGTTGAACACATGATTGTCGGGATCCGCGCCATCCTCGCCACCATCCGCGACCGTGACCGTGACGTTGCCCGTGGACGTATCTCCATTGCCCGGCGTCCAGGAGATGAATCCCGATGAGTCGATCGTCATTCCGGGTGGTTCGTTCGACAGGCTGAAGCTCAGGCCGGCCAGGGTGTCGTCCGGATCGTCCACGGTGACCTGCTCGTTGAAGAGCTGCCCTTCCTCGATGCTGGCCGGCTCCGTCCAGGTGATCGTCGGACCCACGTTGCAGGCATCGGTCGTGAACGTGACAGTATTCCCGTTCGTGGTGGTCCCGGTGTCTGCCCGGATCCTGTAGTAATACTGGGTTCCACAGCTCAGTACAGTCCCGGTGGAAACCGAGAAGAACTCATCAGGCTCGAAGCCACCACCTCCGTCTCCGTCAATGACCGAATCGATTGGATCAATCGGCGTTGCGCCGGAAAAGATACTGTTCGTGGCATACTGAAAGCTGACTGTCGCATTCTCGCCATTCTCGTTTGCATCACCGCGCAACGTTGCCGAGTACTTCCCTACGGAAGTGGCCGAGAATGTCGTTACATCAGGTGGCGCAGTCTTCGGAAATGCGTCGTTGGCCCATCCCTGGATCAGTGCCATCTCGCTACTGTTCAATGGTTGCGCCACCAAGCTCTCATCCACCGGCATGGTGCCGGCCTGGACCCGTGCATTGGCACGGACTTCGTTATCGCTGGCTGTCGCATTGCCGTAGGTATCGAAATCGACCCCCAGCGGTGCCGAGTTCCGGTTACCCGATGTCAGGCTGCTGTCATGACAATCGAGACACCGCTTTTGCGAATTGCTGTTGAATATATTGGCCCGGACACCCTGGTCGCCGTCATAGGTGACTACGGCCCACGACGCTGGTGAAACGGAACCAATCACTACTGCGAGCAGAACCGAATAGCCGGCCCTGATACACAGCGACCGCAACGGACCGTTATGCAGGTCGGAGTATGGTCTCGACGCTACGAACCGGCGAGATTGCTGGAGTACGATCCGTGTCAGTAGCTGATCGAAACGGATGCAGAAGGAGGTTTCCGCCATGTTTTCGATGCCGCCCCCACCGTGGCGCTGGTGCCGGAGGGACGGCATCGGCGCACGGAACTCTTGTTGTTATTCTCTGGTTGTTCTTTATTCGTCTTCGAGTTTACCGAATCCTGCGCGGGGATCCAGCCCGCGAATTCTTCCGATCGATCGATTGCGACACGACGCGGCTTGACCTTCCCGTGAAATGTTTCACACTGCCCCTGTACGGC
>CAYZHJ010000037.1:0-22716 GCA_964478305.1 uncultured Ectothiorhodospiraceae bacterium | reverse complement strand
TCGAGCATCTCGGCGAACATCTCGAACGCCTCGCGCTTGAATTCCTGCTTGGGGTTCTTCTGTGCATAGCCCCGCAAGCCGACGCTGCGCCGCAGATAGTCCATCGCGGCCAGATGTTCCTTCCAGTGGCTGTCGAGCACCTGCAGCATGACCGCCTTCTCGAATCGCCGCATCGCGGTCTCGCCCGCGAGTGTTTCCTTCTCGGCGTGGTCGGCCTCCAGGCGTTCCAGGATCCGTTCGCGCAGGGGTTCCTCGTACAGATCCCGCTCTTCCTCGAGCCACTGCCGGAGTGGCAGCTCGAGCCCGTATTCGCTCTTGAGGGCTTCCTCCAGTCCCGCGACGTCCCATTGCTCCTCCAGCGAGCCCGGCGGAATGTAATCACTGATCAGATCGTTGACCACGTCGCGGCGAATGGAATGAATCGTCTCGCTGACATCGTCGTTCTCGAGCAATTCATTGCGCTGCTCGTAGATGACCTTGCGCTGGTCATTGGCGACGTCGTCGTACTCCAGCACCTGCTTGCGCATGTCGAAGTTGTAGCCTTCGACCTTGCGCTGGGCGTTCTCGATCGCCCGGGTCACCCAGCGATGCTCGATCGCCTCGCCTTCATCCATGCCCAGGCGCTGCATCGCCGTGGAAACCCATTCGCGGGCGAAGATCCGCATCAGCGGATCCTCCAGCGAGAGATAGAAACGGCTCGAACCCGGATCGCCCTGACGGCCCGACCGGCCCCGGAGCTGGTTGTCGATGCGGCGGGATTCGTGGCGCTCGGTACCGATGATGTGCAGCCCGCCCGCGGACACCACGGCATCATGACGCTGCTGCCAGTCCGCACGCACGCGCTCGCGCCCGGCTTCGTCGGCATCGTCACCGAGCGCGTCCAGTTCCGCGTCCAGATTGCCGCCGAGCACGATGTCTGTACCGCGGCCGGCCATGTTGGTGGCGATGGTCACCGTTCCCGGCTTGCCGGCATCGATGATGATCTGCGCCTCGCGCTCGTGCTGCTTGGCATTGAGGACGTTGTGCTCTATGCCGCGCTGCTTGAGTTGCCTGGACAGCAGCTCGGAGGTCTCGATCGAGGTCGTGCCGACCAGTACCGGCTGGCCACGCTCAACACAGTCGGCCACATCCTCGATCACCGCCCGGAACTTGTCCTCCTGGTTGATGAACACCAGGTCCGGGCGATCCTCGCGTACCATGGGCATGTGAGTCGGGATCTGGACCACTTCCAGGCCATAGATCTCGTGGAACTCGCGTGCCTCGGTGTCGGCGGTACCGGTCATGCCGGCGAGCTTGTCGTACAGGCGAAAGAAATTCTGGAACGTGATCGAGGCCAGTGTCTGGTTCTCGTTCTGTACCGTCACCCCCTCCTTGGCCTCGATCGCCTGATGCAGGCCCTCGGACCATCGCCTGCCCGGCATCGTGCGGCCGGTGAACTGGTCGACGATGACGACCTGATCGTCCTTGACGATGTAATCGACATCGGGTTCATACAGGGTGCAGGCACGCAGTGCTGCATTGAAGTGATGCAGCAGCGTGATCTGGCCCGCATCGTAGAGACTGTCCCCCTCCGACAGCAGCCCTGCCTCGGTCAGCATGCCCTCGACCCGCTCGTGCCCGATGTCGGTCAGATGGGCCTGCTTTGCCTTTTCGTCGAGCACGTAATCGCCGTCGTCATCGGGATCCTCGGCGTCCTGCTGAGGCTTGAGCCGCCGTACCAGCGGGATCATCTGGCGATAGAGATCGGAATTCGAGTCGGTGGGCCCCGAGATGATCAGCGGCGTGCGTGCCTCGTCGATCAGGATCGAATCGACCTCGTCGACGATGGCGTAATGCAGTTCCCGCTGGACCCGCTGTTCCGGCGAGAACGCCATGTTGTCGCGCAGGTAGTCGAAGCCGAACTCGTTGTTGGTGCCGTAGGTGATGTCGGCGGCGTAGGCCGCGCGTCTCTGTTCCGTATCCAGGCCGTTCACGATGGTGCCGACGGTCAGGCCGAGAAATTCGTAGATCCGGCCCATCCATGCGGCGTCGCGTTGCGCCAGGTAGTCGTTCACCGTGACAACGTGCACGCCGCGGCCACTCAGCGCGTTCAGGTACACGGGAAGGGTGGCGACCAGCGTCTTGCCCTCGCCGGTCTTCATCTCCGCGATCCTGCCCTCGTGCAATACCATCCCGCCGATCAGCTGAACATCGAACGGCCGCAGGCCGAGCGTCCTGGAGGCCGCCTCGCGCACCACCGCGAACGCCTCCGGCAGCAGGTCGTCGAGCTTCGCGCCGCCGGCGAGTCGCTCGCGGAATTCATCGGTGGTGGCGGCGAGCCCTTCGTCGCTCATGGGCGCAATGCGCTCGGCATGCCGCTCCACCTCGGCGAGCCGGCGCCGAAGCTGTTTCAGGATGCGGTCATTGCGAGTGCCGATGAGCTTGCGGGCGAGCGTACCGAGCATGATCTATTTCCAGACTGGACGGGTATCCGCGGCCCGTCACCGCAGGGTGGAACAACGAAACGCCCCGTTGACGACCATGACCGTGGCGGGCGAGAGAATCCTCACCCGCCCCCGGAGCGGGGACTTGCGGAAAACCGGCATGAGAGGGGGCAATGACCCGTCGACAACCGGGACGCAATGGTACCGGCTGCGGATGTGGATTCCAACTGATGCCGCAAGGGAACGGTAACTGCGGGGCGGAGATGGAAACGGCTTCAGCGTTCGGCCTGCACGAATTTCCAGGGATTGACCGCCTCGCCGTCCTTGAGTACCTCGAGGTGGACATGCGGGCCGGTCGAACGCCCCGAGGAACCCATTTTCGCGATCCGGTCTCCCGGCCGGACCACCTCGCCTTCCTCCACCAGCAGCTCGGCATTGTGCGCGTAGCGGGTGACGTAACCGTTGCCATGGGTGATCTCGACCATGTGGCCGTAGCCCCAGCGCTTGCCTGCATGCGTGACCACACCACCGGCCACGGCGACTACGGCCGAGCCCTCGGCGCCGGCAAAATCGATGCCCGCATGCCAGGCACGCTTGCCGGTGAAGGGATCCTCGCGGTACCCGAATGGCGATGACAGCCACCCCTTGAGGATCGGCCGGCCGGCCGGTGTCGTGACGGCCTCGAACTCGCGGCCCGCGAGAACCTCCTCGAGCACGACGAGCTGATGCTCCCGGTTCTGCAGCCGCCGCTCGAGCCGGTCGATCGCCTGCGACACTTCCGAGACCTGATAGCCTTCGAGCGACTCGCCGTCGGCCGGAGCCGGTCCGCCGACACCGGGGGTCGAATCGAAATCGAACTCCTCGGCGTCGATCCGCGAAACGTCGATCAGCTTCCGGCCCAGCGCGTCGAGGCGCGTCACCCGACTCTGCAGCTCGGCCAGGCGTGCTGTCAGGGCATCCACCTCGTCGCGCGCGGTGCGCCGAATCCGCTCGACCGCCTCCTGCTGCTCGGCCAGGCGCGATTGCCAGGAGGCGACATAACCGCTGGTCTGGCGCCATTGACCCAGCTTGTAGCCGGCCGCACCGATGGCTGCGAGCAGCAGCAACGAGAGGAATCCCAGCAGGATGAAATGCCCGATCGAGTGGATCGAATGCCGTCGGGTACGACCCTGGCCGTGCGTGAGCAGAATGATGTTCATGGATTCCTGCGCCTCCCGGATCCCTTTTGCAGCAGGGTTCTGCGGGGTTTCGGTATTGCCGGGCGATTGCTGTATTCTGAAGCAGTTTTCGTGCCCGGATATCGCCCATGAAACCGGTTCGTGGCGCCCTTCCCCCGCGGATTCTGCAGCAAATCTCGACCCTGCAGCGAATCGAGGAACAGCTGCAGGACTGCCTGCCCGCGGAATGTTGCGCTCATTGCCGCGCCTCCCGGCTCGCGGACGGCACCCTCCATCTGGTCACCGACTCCGCCGCCTGGCGCGCCCGGCTGCATTTTTATTCAGCCCGGATTATTCGTCATTTCAATCGCTTGGGCAACTTTCCCGTGGAACGCCTCAGGGTTCGGGTGGGCCGCCCGACACCCTCTTCATCACCAAGCAGGATCCGTGCCGCGCCCAGCCCGATCCCGCCCGCGACCGCCCGCGCCCTGGATCTGCTGGCGGACGAAACGGATGAACCCGGATTGCATCGAGCCCTGAAACGCCTGGCCGGTCGCGGCGGGACGGACGATCCCGCCGGGAACTGAATTCAGGCCGTCGCTCCGGCCGTCTCGACATACGAGATCGGTGCGGCGGCCGGATCGTCGAACGTGACCTCTTCCCAGGCCGCTTCGTTCTCCACCAGTTTCCGCAACAGCTGATTGTTGAGCGCGTGCCCGGACTTGTAGCCGTGAAAGCTGCCGATCAGGCTGTGTCCGAGCAGATACAGATCGCCGATCGCATCGAGAATCTTGTGCTTGACGAACTCGTCCTGATAGCGAAGTCCGTCCTCGTTGAGAACCCGGTAGTCGTCGATCACGATCGCATTGTCCAGGCTGCCGCCCAGGGCCAGGTTGCGGGCGCGCATCGCCTCGATGTCCTTCATGAAGCCGAAGGTGCGGGCGCGGCTGATTTCCTTGACGAACGAAGTGGTGGAAAAGTCGATCGCGGCCTGCTGGCAGGAGCCGTTGAACAACGGGTGATCGAACTCGATCTGGAACGAGACCTTGAAACCATCGTAGGGCTCGAAGCTGGCGTACTTGCCGTCCTCGCCCTCGACCCGTACGGACTCGCGGATGCGGATGAACTTCTTTGCTGCCTCCTGTTCGACGATGCCCGCCGACTGGATCAGGAACACGAACGGACCGGCGCTGCCGTCCATGATGGGCACCTCGGCGGCGCTCAGATCCACATGGGCATTGTCGATGCCCAGACCGGCCATTGCCGACAACAGGTGTTCCACCGTCGACACGCGAACGCCATCCAGCAGCAGCGTGGTATTGAGGACGGTATCGCCCACATTGAAGGGATCCGCGGGAATCTCGTGCGGCTCGTCGAGGTCGACCCGGCGGAACACGATGCCCGAATCCGGCGGCGCGGGCCGCAGGGTCAGGTACACCTTCTCGCCGGTGTGCAGGCCGACGCCGGTGGCGCGAATGACGTTCTTCAGCGTTCTCTGGCGGATCACTCGGGGGAAGTCCTCATGCCGGATGCCGCCGACTGCCGACGGAAATCCACAAATGAATCGTATAGTGTAACCGGAATCCCGGCCCTTGCACAGTGGGAAACCGCACCTCCCTGTACCTGCTCACGATAGCCTCCCGCGGCCGGACGTTCCGCGAACCACATCACGCTTCCGACAGCCGGGCTGACGCCCTGTCGACGCCCGACGTCTGCCCCGACGGGCCGTGATGCCCTCCCCCGACGGGCATCGCCCTGTCGGAATGCCGGACAGCCCGAAATGCGAACCACGCCCAGTCGTGCCATTCAATCGGCCTGCCGGCGCAGAAAGGCCGGGATGTCGAGATACTCGATATCGTCCTCCGAACCGTGATTGAGCCCGTCACCGGCAGCCCTGCGGGTATTGCGCATGACGGTCGGCCGATCCATTTCGTGGTAATCCACCTGGCCATCGGCCGTGCGCGCCACGGGGCGGGGCCGTGACTGCTGCTGCGGCTGCCCGAGTCCGGTCGCCACCACCGTCACCCGCAGTTCTTCATCGAGCTCGGGGTCGATCACGGTACCGACCACCACCGAGGCGTCCTCGGAGGCGAACTCCTTGATGGTGTCACCGACTTCCTCGAACTCGCCGATCGCCATGTTCATGCCGGCGGTCACGTTGACCAGGATGCCGCGGGCGCCAGTGAGGTTGACATCCTCGAGCAACGGGCTGTTGACCGCCATCTCGGCGGCCTCGCGCGCCCGGTTCTCGCCACTGGCGTGACCGGAGCCCATCATCGCCATGCCCATCTCGGCCATGACCGTCTTGACGTCGGCAAAGTCGACGTTGATCAAACCCGGCCGGGTGATCAGCTCGGCAATCCCCTGGACCGCGCCCTGCAGTACCTCGTTGGCCGACTTGAACGAATCCAGCAGGGTCATGTCCTTGCCCAGCACTGTCAGCAGCTTCTCGTTCGGGATCGTGATCAGCGAATCCACGTACTGCTGGAGTTCGGCGATGCCCTCGAGCGCAATCTTCATGCGCTTCTTGCCCTCGAACGGGAACGGCTTGGTGACCACCGCCACCGTCAGGATGCCCATTTCCTTGGCCAGCTGTGCGACCACCGGTGCCGCGCCGGTACCGGTACCGCCGCCCATGCCGGCGGTGATGAACAGCATGTCGGCACCCTCGATCACCTCCTGGATGCGCTCGCGATCCTCCAGCGCCGCCTGTCTGCCGATCTCGGGGTTTGCCCCGGCACCCAGGCCCTTGGTCATGTTGGCGCCCAGCTGCAGCGTCGTTCGCGACTGGACATTGTTCAGCGCCTGGGCATCGGTGTTGGCGCAGATGAAATCCACGCCCTCGATGCTCGAACGCACCATGTGGTCTACGGCGTTGCCGCCGCCACCGCCCACGCCGATCAACTTGATCACGGCGTTCTGATTGTAGGAATCCATCAACTCGAACATTTCACCATCTCCTCACGCGGCGTACCGCGTCGTATCGATTGCCTCGCAAAGAACCGTTGTCTCGCCCTTTTTCGTCACATCCATTCGTTACATCTCAAAACTGCCCGTTGAACCAGGATTTCATGCGTGACCACAGGCCCTGCACTCCGTCGTCCACGAAGCCGGTGCCCGAGGACTCGTTCTGCCGGCTGAACAGGAGCAGGCCGACACCGGTGGCGTGGATCGGATTGCGCACGACATCCACCAGCCCCGACACACCCTGCGGCAGACCGATCCGCACCGGCATGTGAAACACCTCTTCCGCCAGCTCGCTGACGCCTTCCATCTTCGCGCTGCCGCCGGTCAGGACCACGCCCGCGGCACACATGTCCTCGAAACCGGTGCGCCGCAGCTCCGCCTGGACCAGCCCGAGCAGTTCCTCGTACCGCGGCTCGACGACCTCGGCGAGCGTCTGGCGCGCGAGCCGACGCGAGGGACGATCGCCAACCCCCGGTACCTCGATCGTTTCCTCGGGATTGGTCAGCGTACGCAGCGCGCAGGCGTACTTGACCTTGATCTCCTCGGCGTTCTGGGTGGGCGTGCGCAGGGCCACCGCGATGTCGTTGGTCACCTGGTCGCCCGCGATCGGAATGACCGCGGTGTGCCGGATCGCGCCCTCGGTGAACACCGCGATGTCGGTGGTGCCGCCGCCGACGTCGACCAGGCAGACACCGAGTTCCTTCTCGTCGTCGGTCAGTACCGAGTAGCTCGAGGCGAGCTGCTCCAGGATGATGTCGTCCACCTCCAGGCCGCAGCGGCGCACGCACTTGATGATGTTCTGGGCGGCACTCACGGCACCGGTGACGAGGTGCACCTTTGCCTCCAGCCGCACCCCGGACATGCCGATCGGTTCCCGAATGCCCTCCTGGTCATCGATGATGAATTCCTGCGGCAGCACGTGGAGAATCCGCTGGTCGGCCGGGATCGCCACCGCCTTGGCCGCGTCGATCACGCGCTCGACCTCGCCCGGCCCCACCTCGCGTTCCTTGATCGCGACGATGCCGTGCGAATTCAGGCTCTTGACATGACTGCCGGCGATCCCGGCATACACGGCCTGGATCTGGCAGCCGGCCATCAGTTCGGCCTCCTCGACCGCCCGCTGGATCGACTGCACGGTCGACTCGATATTGACCACCACGCCCTTCTTCAGGCCGCGTGACGGGTGCGAGCCGATCCCGATGATCTCGATCCCGCCGTCGCCGGCGATCTCGCCCACGATGGCCACGACCTTGGATGTGCCGATATCCAGCCCGACCACCATCCGCTTGTCCGATTTCTTCGACATCACGCCCCTCCTTCGCGGGCATCTCCTGTTTCGCCGGTCTGTTCACGCCAGGCCACGGCGAAACCGTTGGGATAACGCAGATCCACCGTCTCGATTTGCTCCGCCCGGCGGACGAGCACCGCCGGCCAGACGACCATGAATCGCGACAGGCGCAGATCGACATCGCCACGGCCGAGCCGCAGGGCAATGCCGTTCGTCAGTTCCACCCGCCAGGCGCGGCGCTCGTCCTGGATGAGGCCGCGGACGGACAGATCCAGCGACTGCAGGCGGCGATCGAGCTCGCGCAGCCGCCGCAGCATTTCGCCACCCTGCCCCTCGGGTCCGGCCAGTACCGGCAGTTCCAGTGACGGCAGTTCCGGCGGCCGGAAGACCGTGCCGTCCGCGCTGACCAGCGCGTCCTCGTTCCAGCGCGCGACGGCGGTGCGCTCGTCGACCTCGACATGCAGCGTGTCCGGCCAGACCCGTCGCAGTCCGGCCGAACGCAGCCAGGGCAGACGCTCGAGGTCGGCCCGCAGCGCGACCAGATCGAGGCTGAAGAAACCGGCCCCCGTCGTGTGTCGCGTGACGATCCGTTCCACCGCTTCCGGTCCGGTACGGCCCAGTTCACCGTCGATCCGCACCACCGAGATCGGCCAGTGCATCGAGCGCAGCCCCCACCCCGCCGCGGCCAGCAACAGTGCCAGGGACAGCACGACGGCGATGGCGCGCAGCGCCCCGCTGCCGGTCTGTTCGCGCGGACCCCGGATCGCGGCGGTCATCGCTCTTCTCCCGCGGGCAGTGTTCGGGCGAGGATGCGAACCACCAGTTCGTCGAAGCCGATGCCGGCGTGTTCCGCCGCCATCGGCACCAGGCTGTGGTCGGTCATCCCCGGCGCCGTGTTGGCCTCGATCAGCCACGGCTCGCCCACCGAGTCGAGCATCAGATCGACCCGCCCCCAGCCGCTCCCGCCGAGCGCCTCGAAGGCGGCCAGCGAGAGCTCGCGGCAACGCCGTTCCCGCGGCTCGGGCAGTCCGCTGGGCAGGTGATAACGGGTGTTGTCCGCTTCGTACTTGGCGGTGTAGTCATAGAAATCCCGCGGCGTCTCCAGCCGGATCGCCGGCAGGGCCGTGTCGCCCAGCAGCGAGACCGTGATCTCGGGACCGTCGATGAACCGCTCGGCGATGACGGCGCCGAATTCGCGTGCCTGCCGCCAGGCCGCCACGAGCTGCTCGTGTCCGGTCACCTTGGTCATGCCGATGCTGGAACCCTCCAGCGTCGGCTTGATCATCAGCGGCAGGCCGAGCGAATCGGCCGCCGCTTCCGCATCGTCCGCCGTGTCGAGGATGCGCCAGTGCGGCGTCGGGAAGCCCGCACCGGCCCAGAAGCGCTTGCTGCGCAGCTTGTCCATCGCCAGCGCCGAGCCGAGCACCCCGCTGCCGGTATAGGGCAGGCCCAGGATCTCGAGCCCGCCCTGGATCTGTCCGTCCTCGCCGCCACGGCCGTGCAGGATCAGGAATACCCGGTCGAAGCCGCCCTCGCCCAGCACGGTCAGGATGTCGCGGCCCGCGTCGACGCCGACCGCGTCCACCCCCGCCCGTTGCAGACCGGCGAGCACCTGTGCGCCGCTCCTCAGCGAGACCTCGCGCTCGGCCGACCAGCCACCGTAGACCACGGCGACATGTCCGAACCGGGCGGGATCGACGCCGGCGACGTTCATGACGGCTCTCCCACGATGCGTACCTCGGGCTCCAGGCGTATGCCGCTGACCGCCTCGACCTCGTTCCGGACACAGTCGATCAGCGCCTCGACATCGGCCGCGGTCGCATCACCGTGGTTGATGATGAAATTGGCGTGCTTGTCGGAGACGCTGGCATCGCCGATGCGGCTGCCCTTGAGACCGGCCGCCTCGATCAGTCGCGCGGCGTGATCGCCCGGCGGATTGCGGAACACCGAGCCGCAACTGCGCACCCCGGTCGGCTGTGAGCGCCCGCGCTCGGCCAGCAGCTCGCGCACGTGCCGTCGCGCGGCGTCGCCGTCGCCCTCCTCGAAGGCGAAACGGGCGGCGACGAACCATTCACCATCCGGTCCCTCGACGCTGCGGTAACCGACGCGATAGTCCTCCGGCGGCCGCTCGCGCTGCACACCCTGCCGATCGACCGTTTCCACCGCCTCGACATGCGGCCAGGTCTCGCCGCCCCAGGCCCCGGCATTCATCGCCAGCGCCCCGCCCACGGTGCCCGGGATGCCGGCGAAGAACTCCGCTCCGACGAGATCATGCTTCGCGCAGAAACGGGCCAGCCGTGCACAGGCCACGCCGGCCTCGGCACGCACGCGTCCGCGGCCGAGGAATTCCAGGGCCTCCAGCAACTGGCGGGTCACGATCACCGTGCCGCGAATGCCGCCATCGCGGATCAGCACGTTGCTGCCCAGCCCGATCCAGAACACCGACTCGTCCGCGGGCAGCGATGCCAGCGCCGCCGCCAGGTCGTCGACATCGGCCGGCAGGTACATGCGTCGCGCCGGCCCGCCCACGCGCCAGGAGGTGTAGCGCGCCAGCGGCTCGTTCTCGCGCCACTCGCCGCGCAGCCGGGTTTCGTGCTCGGGCGCGTTCATGACGCCACCTCGCGCAGCCGTTGCGGCAGCTCGCGGGCGACGGCGCCGATGCTGCCGGCGCCCAGCGTCAGTACCACGTCGCCGGCGTGGATCACGCCAGCCAGTGCCGTTGCGAGTCCATTGATATCGGGAACGAACACGGGATCGACCCGTCCGCGCGCCCGCAATGCCTGGCACAGGGCCCGGGCATCGGCACCCGCGATCGGCTCCTCGCCGGCGCCGTAGACCTC
This sequence comes from uncultured Ectothiorhodospiraceae bacterium, assembly GCA_964478305.1. Lineage (GTDB taxonomy): Bacteria > Pseudomonadota > Gammaproteobacteria > XJ16 > Halofilaceae > Halofilum. The sequence continues at coordinate 12,041 of CAYZHJ010000037.1, read as the reverse complement.
CGCGACCAGCAGGGCATCGGCGTCGGACAGCACGTGTGCGAAATTGTCGAGCAGATCGCGCGTGCGCGTGTATCGATGCGGCTGGAAAGCGACCACCAGCCGGCGCGCCGGCCAGCTCGCACGCGCGGCTTCGCAGGTCGCGGCGATCTCGGTCGGGTGATGAGCGTAGTCGTCAACCAGCAGGACGGTCCCGCCTTCCCACTCCACCTCGCCCAGCTGCTGGAACCGGCGGCCGATGCCGGCGAAAGCCGCCAGGGCACGGCGAATCGCGTCGGCATCCACGCCCAGTTCCCGGGCCACGGCGATGGCGGCAAGCGCGTTGCGCACGTTGTGCCGTCCCGGCAGATTGAGCTCGATGCCCTCGATGACCCCGCCCTCCGGCAGATGGACGTCGAAGCGGCTGCGCGGGCCATCGGTGGACACACTGCTCGCGCGCAGATCGGCGTCGCGGTCGAGACCATAGGTCACCACCGGCCGCGTGACCGTCGGCAGCAGCGCCCGCACCTGCTCGTCGTCGATGCAGACCACCGCGAGCCCGTAGAACGGCAGGTGATGCAGGAACTCGCCGAAGCTCTCGCGCAGCCGGCCGAAATCGCCGCCATAGCTCGACAGGTGGTCGGCATCGATATTGGTCACCACGGCGATCATCGGCTGCAGATACAGGAACGAGGCATCGCTCTCGTCGGCCTCGGCCACCAGGTACTCGCTGCTGCCGAGGCGCGCGTTGCTGGCCGAGCTGGTGAGCTGGCCGCCGATGACGTAGGTGGGATCCAGCCCGCCCTCGGCCAGCACGCTCGCGATCAGGCTCGTGGTCGTGGTCTTGCCGTGCGTGCCAGCCACCGCGATGCCCTGGCGGAAGCGCATCAGTTCGGCCAGCATCTCCGCCCGCGGCACGACCGGGACGCGGCGTTCACGCGCGGCGGCCAGTTCCGGGTTGTCCGCCGCAATGGCGCTGGAGACGACGACCACATCGGTGTCCGTGACATGTGCGCCGTCATGTCCGCACCAGACGCCGGCGCCGAGTTCGGCCAAGCGCCGGGTGAGCGCGTTTTCCTGGCGATCCGAGCCGGTCACGGTATAGCCCAGGTTCAGCAGCACCTCGGCGATGCCGCCCATGCCGGCCCCGCCGATGCCGACGAAGTGAATCCGCCGGATGCGGCGCATGGTCGCCCCTGCGCGGGCCGGAATGTCATGCGGCGCAGTCATCGCGCCACCTCCTGCAGGACCGCGCACACGTCCTGCGCCGCTTCGGGCCGCGCCAGGCCCCGCGCCTGCATCGCCCGCCGCGCGAGTCCCTCGCGGTCGCCCAGTAACGCATCCAGCTCACGCACCAGGCGCTCCTGCCCGAGTTCGGACTCGGGGATCACGACCGCCGCGCCCGCCTGCTCCAGCCAGCGGGCGTTGGCGCGCTGGTGATCGTCGACGGCATGAGGGTAGGGCACCAGCAGGGCTCCGACGCCGGCGGCGGCCAGCTCGGCCACGCTCATCGCGCCGGCCCTGCCGATCACCAGATCGGCCCAGCCGTAGGCCGCGGCCATGTCGTCGATGAAGGCATGCACATCCGCATCGATACCGGCGGCGGCATAGGCCGCCCGGGTGGCATCGAGATGGCGTTCGCCGCATTGATGGCGTACCCGCGGCCGTTGCGCCCCGGGCAGCGCCGCCAGTGCCGCCGGCAGACGCTCGTTCAGCGCCCGTGCACCCTGGCTGCCGCCGAGTACCAGCAGCCGCGGCGGGCCGGAGCGGCCGGCGAAACGCTCGCGTGGATGCGCCAGGGCGGCAATCTCCGCCCGCACCGGATTGCCCACGTGTCGTGCCCCGATGCGGGGCGGGAAGGTACCCGGCACGGCCTCCAGCACGCACGCCGCCAACCGGGCCAGCAGGCGATTGGTCAGGCCGGCAACGGCATTCTGCTCGTGGATGACCAGCGGACAGCGCAGCAGCCAGGCCATCAGGCCGCCCGGACCGGCGACGAATCCGCCCATGCCGAGCAGTACCCGCGGGCGATGACGGCGCAGGATGCGCCAGGCCTGCCAGCAGGCGTGGCTCAGCACGAACGGCGCCTTCAGGCGCGTGGACCAGTCCTTGCCGCGCAGACCGCCGACCTCGAGCCACTCGATGTCGATGCCGGCGGCCGGTACCGCCCGCGCCTCCAGCCCGCTGCGGGTACCCATCCAGACCACCGGTACCGCCCCGGCCCGCAGGACATCGGCCACGGCAAGCGCCGGGAACACGTGTCCGCCGGTGCCGCCGGCCGCGATGAGAACCGGCCGGCTCATCGTGTCTCCTCCCTGCGTCGCGCCTGGCGACTGCCGGCAGTGACCTCGTAACCGACGCGCAGCAACAGTCCCAGCGCCGCGCAGGTCATCAGCGTGCTGGAGCCGCCGTAGCTCATCAGCGGCAGGGTCAGGCCCTTGGTCGGCAGCAGCCCCATGTTCACGCCGATATTGATGAACGCCTGCAGCGACAGCCAGGTGCCGATGCCGAAGGCGAGATGGGCGGCGAAAGGCTGGCCGGCGCGATCGGCGCGCCCGCCCAGGACAAAACAGCGCCCGACCAGCAGACCGTAGAGCGCGATCACCAGCAGGACACCGAGCAGGCCCGTTTCCTCGGCGAAGATCGCGAACAGGAAATCCGTATGCGCCTCGGGCAGGTAGAACAGCTTCTGCACGCTGGCACCGAGGCCGACCCCGGTCCAGGCGCCGGACCCGATCGCGATCAATGACTGGGTCAGCTGGAAGCCGCTGTTGAACGGGTCGGCCCAGGGATCGAGGAATGCGGTGACGCGCTGCAACCGGTAGGGCGAGGACAATGCCAGTGCCGCCATCGCGCCGACCGTGACGATCAGCAGCAGCGCGAACCGGTGCCACGGCACGCCGCCCAGGAACAACAGGGCGATGGCGGTGGCCAGCAGCACGACCGCGGCGCCGAAGTCCGGTTCCAGCAGCAGCAGCAGCGCGGCCGCACCGAGCAGCAGCAACGGGCGCAGGAAACCGCCCCAGCTCGTCCGCAGCTGTTCCTGGCGGCGGACGATGTAGTCGGACAGGTAGATCACGGTGACCAGCTTGGCCGCCTCGGATACCTGGAATCCCATCGCGCCCAGTTCCAGCCAGCGGGTGCTGCCGTTGACCGTGCGCCCGAACCCGGGCACCAGCACCAGCGCCAGCAGGAACAGCAGCACCAGCAGCAGCGGCAGCGCCATCTGCTGCCAGCGCACCAGCGGGATCTGCACGACCGTCCAGGCGAGTCCCAGTCCGAGCACGGCGAACACGGCCTGCCGGCGCAGGTAGAACCAGGCGTCGCCGAATTCGCGCTCGGCCACCGTGATCGAGGCCGAGGCTACCATCACCAGACCGAGCGCGAGCAGCGTCAGCGCACCGAGGAGCAGCGGCGCATCGAGATCCGCCGGCCGCACCGGCCCGCGCCAGGCGGTTCGGCTCGCGGTCGGGGCCGATGTCGTCGCCACCGAGTTCATGTCCGCCTCCGTACCGCCGCGGCAAAGGCCTCGCCGCGCTCACGGAAATCGCGGAACTGATCGAAACTGGCGCAGGCGGGCGACAGCAGCACCGCGTCGCCCGGCCGCGCCAGCGCCGCGGCCCGCTCGACCGCGGCATCGAGATTGCCGGCATGCTCGATCGGCGCGGCACCCTCGAGCGCCGCAGCGAGCGAGCCGGCATCGCGGCCGATCAGGACGACCGCGCGTGCATGCCGCGCGACCGGTTCGTACAGGGCGGAGAAATCCGCGTCCTTGCCGATGCCGCCCGCGATCAGCACGAGCGGCTGCTGCAGGCCGTCGATCGCCGCCGCAGTGGCACCGACGTTGGTACCCTTCGAATCGTCGTACCAGTCGACGCCGTCGATCGTGGCAACGTGCTGCATGCGATGCGGCAGCCCGGCAAAGCCGCGCAGGCCGTCGATCGCCGTTGCCGGATCGATGCCGGCGGCGCGCACCAGGGCCAGCGCCGCCAGCGCATTGGCCCGGTTGTGAGCCCCGGCGATCGGCACCTCCCGTGCCGGCAGCAGCGGCCGCGCACCCTCGGCGAGCCAGGTCTCGCCCGCGTGCTCGATCAGGCCGAAATCATCCGCCCCGGGCTCGCCGAGCGTGAAACCGATGACCCGGCTGGACCGGTCCGCCAGCCGCACCACGCCGGCATCGTCGCGGTTGACCACCGCCGTGCGGGCGCCGCGATAGATCCTTCCCTTGGCGGCCGCGTACTCGGCCAGGCTGCGATACCGATCCATGTGATCGGCGCTGACATTGAGTACGACCGCCGCCAGCGGACGCAGGCTGAAGGTCGATTCGAGCTGGAAGCTCGACAGCTCCAGCACGTAGAAGTCGGGATCCCGATCGTCTTCGTGCTGCAGGAGATCGAGCGCCGGCGGACCGAGGTTGCCGCCGGTCCTGACCCGGCGGCCGGCCGCTTCGAGCATCGTGCCGACGAGCGCGGTGACGGTGCTCTTGCCGTTCGAACCGGTCACGGCGATCACGGGCGCGTCCGCGGTCCGGGCGAACAACTCGATGTCGCCGATGCATTCGGTGCCGGCGGCGACGGCACTGGCCAGCGCCGGTTCCCGCAGCGAGACACCGGGGCTGACCACGATGCGGCGGGCACGGCTGAACTGCCGCGTTCCGAACCGGCCAAGACGCACGGGCACATCGGGCCAGTGGCGCCGGAAGGCCTCCATCGCGGGCGGCTCGCTGCGGCTGTCGGCCACCTCGAACGGCTCGCCCGCGCGCTCGAAGAAGCGCGCCGCCGACAGCCCGGTCTCGCCGAGCCCGACGATCAGGGTCGGTGCCGTCCGCTTGCCGGTTGTCGTCTTCGTCATCATCGCAGCTTCAGCGTTGCCAGGCCGATCAGGACGAGGATCACGGTGACGATCCAGAACCGCACGATCACGCGCGGCTCGGGCCATCCCTTCAGCTCGAAGTGATGATGCAGCGGCGCCATGCGGAAGATGCGCCGGCCGGTCAGCTTGTAGCTGGCGACCTGGAGGATGACCGAGAGCGTCTCGACCACGAACACCCCGCCCATGATCACCAGCACCAGTTCGTGGCGCGCTGCCACCGCGAGCATCCCCAGAGCGGCGCCCAGCGCGAGTGCGCCGATGTCGCCCATGAACACCTGGGCCGGATAGGTGTTGAACCAGAGGAAGCCCAGTCCCGCCCCGACCACCGCGCCGGCGAACACCACCAGTTCTCCGACACCCGGCACGTGCGGGATCTGCAGATAGCCGGAAAAGCCGACGTGACCCGCGGCATAGACGATCACGCCGAGTGCGCCCGCGACCATCACCGTCGGCATGATGGCCAGACCGTCGAGCCCGTCGGTGAGATTGACCGCATTGCTGGAGCCGACGATCACCAGATAGACGAAGGGCACGAACCAGATGCCCAGCGGGATCGCGATATTCTTGAAGAACGGAACGATCAGCTCGGTCTCGGCCGCCACTTCGGCGCTCGTGTAGAGATAGACCGCCGCCACGATCGCGATCAGCGACTGGCCCGCGAACTTGGTGCCGGCCGACAGGCCGCGGGCATTGCCGTAGACCAGCTTGCGCCAGTCGTCGATGCCGCCGACCAGTCCGAACAGCAGCGTCACGACCAGTACCGCCCAGACGAAACGGTTGCTCAGGTCGGCCCACATCAATGTGCTGACGGCCACTGCCACCAGGATCAGTGCGCCGCCCATGGTCGGCGTGCCGGTCTTCGACAGATGCGTCTGCGGACCGTCGTCGCGCACGTGCTGTCCGACCCGTGCGAGGGTCAGGCGCCGGATCACCCGGGGTCCGATCAGCAAAGCCAGCAGCAGGGCCGTCAGCACGCCCAGGATCGCGCGGAACGTCAGGTACCGGAACACCGCAAAGCCGGATTCGAACTGGATCAACCATTCGCTCAGTGCCAGCAACATGGGCTCATCCTCCGTTGCCGGCGTCGGCCACCGGCGGCTCCGTCGCCGGCAGCCGTTCGACCAGTCGTTCGAGCCGATTGCTGCGCGAGCCCTTCACCAGCAGCGACACATCCGCGTCGAGCTCCCGCAGCAGTCGCTCGGCGAGCCGGTCGAGGTCGTCGACCACGACGGCATTGCTGCCGAAACCGGCCGCGGTCTCGCGTGCACTGGGACCGAAGGTCCAGAGCCGCTCGACACCGCTGGCACGGGCATCGGCACCGAGACGCCGATGGGCCTCGGCCGTGTACGCGCCCAGTTCGGCCATTTCACCCACCACGGCCCAGTGCCGGCCCGGCTGGTCCGCCAGCACCGCCAGGGCGGCCGCGGACGAGCCCGGATTGGCGTTGTAGCTGTCATCGAGGATGGTCGAACCGGCCGGTCCGTGCCGTCGCACCAGTCGTCCCGCCACCGGCTCCACCGTGGCGAGGCCGGACGCGATCGCGTCCGCATCGAAACCGGCGCCCCGGGCCGCGGCCGCGGCCGCGGCCGCGTTGTGACGGTTGTGCGATCCGGGCAACTCGAAATGCAGCGAGTTCGTGCGGCCATCGATTTCCAGCTCGATCTCGTCGACGGCCCGGCCCCGTCGTACGCAGACCTCCGCCTGCCGGTCGGCCGCGTACTCGATCCGGTGACGGCTGCCGGCCAGGTGTCGCCACAGCGGTGCATGCTCGTCGGCAGCCGGGATCGCTGCCACGCCGGCGTCCGGCAGCGCGGCATACAGTTCGCCCTTGGCCCGCGCCACCCCCTCGATACTGCCGAACCCCTCCAGGTGCGCGGGCGCGGCATTGACGACCACGCCCGCACCGGGACGCGCCAGGCCGGCCAGGGCGGCGATTTCCCCGGGATGATTCGCGCCGAGCTCGATCACCGCCGTGCGATGGCGGGCCGGGTCGAGTTCGCACAGCATCAGCGGCACACCGATGTGGTTGTTCAGGTTCCCGCGGGTGGCCAGCACCGGACCGGCAGTCTGCGCGATCGCGGCCAGGCATTCCTTGACCGTGGTCTTGCCGTTGCTGCCGGTAACCGCGATCACCGGACCGTGGAAATGCAGCCGCCAGGTCGCGCCGAGATGAGCCAGCGCAATGAGCGTGTCGGACACGATCACCTGCGGGGCCTCCGCCTCGACCGGCCGTTCCACCAGCAGGGCGGCGGCACCGGCCGCGACCGCCTCGCCACAGAACGCATGGCCGTCGAAATTCGGCCCGCGCAGCGCAATGAACAGGTTGTCCGGATGCAGGCTGCGCGAATCGGTGCTCACGCCCCGGAATACGCCGCGGGCGGCTCTCCCTTCGAGCCGCCCGCCCGTCCATTCGGCCAGCCTTTCCGGCGCCAGCGTGATCATGGCGCCATCCCCAGCGATTCGCGGGCGGCGCTGCGATCACTCCAGGATCGCACGCCATCGGCACGAATCTGGCCGGTTTCGTGGCCCTTGCCGGCGAGCAGGATCAGGTCGTCCGGCGATGCCTGCGCGAGCGCGAACGCCAGCGCGCGCCCGCGGTCATGCTCGACATCGACATTGCTGCTGCCCGGCATGCCCTCGAGGATGTCGCGCACGATCGCACCGGGCTCCTCGTTGCGCGGATTGTCGTCGGTCACGATGACCCGATCGGCACCGGCGACGGCGGCGGCGCCCATCAACGGCCGCTTGCCGCGATCGCGGTCGCCGCCGGCCCCGAAGATGCACCACAACCGTCCCGAAGTGTGCGAGCGCAACGCCTCGAGGGCCGCAGCCAGGGCCCCGGCATTGTGCGCATAGTCGACCACGATGCCGGCCCGTCCCGGCACCCGGAACAGCTCCATCCGTCCCGGTACCGGGCGTATGCGTTCGGTCCGCGCCAGCACCTCGTCGAGGGGCCGGTCGAGCGCCAGCAGCGCGCCCGTGGCCGCGAGCACGTTGTCCCGATTGAATGCACCGAGCAGGGGTACCCGCAACTCGCCCTGCCGGCCGGCATGGTGGATCCGGCAGCGCAGGCCGTCCTGTTCGCAGACCAGCTCATCCGCATACAGGCCGGCCTGGTCGCCACTGCCCCAGGTCAGCACCCGGATACCGCTGTTTTCCAGGTCGGCGACGAGCGAGCGACCGAACGGGTCGTCGACGTTGAGCACGGCCGCCCGCAGGCCGGGCCAGTGGAACAGCCGCGCCTTGGCGGCGGCGTAGGCCTCGGGGTCCGGATGATAGTCGAGATGGTCCCGGCCGAGCTGGGTCAGGACGGCGACATCGATGCGCGTGCCGTCGAGCCGGTACTGGGCCAGCCCGTGCGACGAGGCCTCGAGCGCGAGTTGGCGGCAGCCCTGGTCGACCAGCCGGGACAGGGTTTCCTGCAACCGGATGGCATCGGGCGTGGTCAGGCCGGGATCGTGCGTACTTCCCGGCCGGCCGTGTCCGAGCGTGCCCAGGACCGCGGCCGGCGCATCGGGCTCGTCGAGCATCGCCGCCAAGTAGTGCGTCACCGAGGTCTTGCCGTCGGTACCGGTGACCGCCGCGATCGTCCGGAATCCCGCCGAGGGATCCCCGTGGAAGCGGGCCGCGATCGTCCCGAGGTGCCGGGCCAGTGCCGGCACCGCGACGGTGGCGACGCCGGCCCGCCGGCATTCGGCTTCCGCATCGGCATCCCGGCGGGGGTCGTCGGCGTCGAACAGGACCGCCACTGCGCCGCGCGCGAGCGCCTGCGTCAGGTAGTCGCGCCCGTGCGCCCTGCTGCCCTGCAGCGCCACGAACAGGGCACCCGGCGTCACCCCGCGGCTGTCGAGCTCGAGCGAGGTCACCGCCCGCGTCCCGGCCTCGCCCGGCTCGGCCAGACCGTGCAGCAGGTCCGACAGGTGCGGCAATTGCATGCGTTCGGCCGGCATCATGGCGCACCCTCGCCCGCAACGGCCACGACCCGCTCGCCCGGATCGTCGGGATGGATGTCGAACAACCGCAGAGCGCCGGCCATGACACGTGCAAAGACCGGCGCCGCCACCTGACCGCCGTAATACTCGCGTCCCTGCGGTTCGTCGATCACGACCACCGCGACGAGACGGGGCTGGCTGGCCGGCGCGAAACCGGCGAACACGGCACGATACCGATCCCTGGCATAGCCGCCGTCGGCGATCTTGTGCGTGGTCCCGGTCTTGCCGCCGACCCGATAGCCGGCAACGGCCGCGCGCCCTCCCGTCCCCTCGGGGGAAACCACGGACTCGAGCATTGCCCGGATCTGGCGGGCACTGTTCGAGCTGGTCGCCCGCGTACTGTCGTCGACCCGGGCCTCGTCCGCCTCCGGCCGCCGCAGCCGAACCGGGGGCAGGAGTCCGTCATTGGCGATCGCCGCGTAGGCCCGGGCGAGCTGCAGTGGCGTCACCGCAACCCCGTAGCCGAACGCGATCGTCGCCTGCTCCACCGGTCCCCATTTCCCGGGCCCGGGAAGCCGGCCGGCCCGCTCGCCGGGAAAGCCGCTGCCGGTAGTACTGCCCAGGCCGAAACGGGAGAAGCTGCCCCAGAGCTGTTGCGGCTCCAGCGACAATGCGATCTTGCTGGCGCCGACGTTGCTCGACATGCGCACCACGTCGCCCACGTCGACCGTTCCCAGGTCGCGGTAATCGGTGATCTCGTGGCCGGCCACCCGCAATGTCTCCGGCGCGGTGAACACCGGCGTGTTCGGGCGATAGCGACCCGAATCGAGCGCGGCGGCGATGGTCAGCGCCTTCATGGTCGAGCCCGGCTCGAGCAGGTCGGTGACGGCGCGGTTGCGCACCAGTTCCCCGGAGCGCTCGCTGGTGTCGTTCGGATTGAAGGCGGGCTGGTTGACCATTGCCAGCACCTCGCCACTGTCCACGTCGAGCACGACCAGCGAACCCGCTCGCGCGTCATGACGCTGAACGGCGGTCTTCAACTCGCGATAGGCGAGATACTGCAGTCGCCGGTCGAGCGTGACCCGCAGGTCGCGCCCGTGCTCGGCCGGCCGCAGCAATTCCAGATCCTCGATCACGCGCCCGAGCCGATCCTGCACCACCCGCTTGCGCCCGGGGTGGCCGCTGAGCCAGTCGTCGAATGCGAGTTCCAGCCCCTCCTGGCCCCTGTCATCGATGCCGGTGAATCCGAGCACCTGGCCCGAGACCTCGCCGGTGGGGTAATAGCGGCGGTATTCGCGGCGCTTGCCGACACCGGGCACACTCAGCGCCATCACGCGTTCGGCCTGTTCGGGCGTCAGGCGGCGCTGGAGCCATACGAACTCGCGACCTGCGGCCGCGCGAATGCGCTCTGCGACCCAGGTGACCGGCAGGCCGAGCGCGCTGGCCAGATCGGCCCAGTGCTCCTGCGCCTCGACCAACGTGCCGGGATCCCCCCAGATCGACCAGACCGGCGTGCTGATGGCCAGCGGCTCGCCGTTGCGGTCGAGAATCATGCCGCGGTGCGCCGGTACCGGCACGGTGCGCACGTGGCGCACGTCCGCCTGCCCCCGCAGGAATTCCCGGTTGAGAACCTGCAGTTCGATGGCGCGGCCGACCAGGACCAGCATGGCCAGCATGCAGGCACCGATCACCAGGATCCGGCGGCCGGAGGCAATGCGATGGTCCACTCGTCGCTTCATTGCAGCACCACGATCTCCGCCTGCTCGAAATCCGGCAGGCGCATGTTCAGCTTCTCGCGGGCCAGACGCTCGATCCGTCCCTGCGTCGCCCAGGTACTCTGCTCCAGCTCCAGGCGGCCCCATTCGGTGTCCAGTTCCGCCTGCGTCGTTTCCAGTCGCTGCAGCTCGATGAACAGCGCGCGCGAACGATGCTGGCTGTAGACGACCGCGAGCGCGCTCGCCAGCACGGCCACCGCCAGGGCGATGAGTGTCAGCGACGTGCCGTTCACGCTACCCGCTCCGCGACCCGGAGACGCGCGCTGCGCGCCCGCGGATTGATTCGGCATTCGTCTTCCGACGGCACCCGTGCCCGGCCGATCAGCCGCATCACCGGCGCGGTCTCCGCCTGCACCGGCAACGTCCGGCCGCGCTCGTCACGTGTCGGCACGCCACCGACACCGGCCTGGCGGCGCATGAACCGCTTCACCCGCCGGTCTTCCAGCGAGTGGAAACTGATGACCGCCAGTCGGCCACCCGGGGCCAGCACGGCAGGTGTCGCGGCCAGGGCCGAATCGAGTGCCTCCAGCTCGGCATTGACGTGGATCCGGATCGCCTGGAACGTGCGTGTCGCCGGGTGGCGCTCGCGCTCGCGTCCCGGCACGGCGGCGGCGACGATTTCCGCCAGCCGGCCGGTGGTCCCGATCCGTTCCTGCGCGCGCGCGGCGACGATCGCCCGGGCGACGCGCCTCGCATGCCGCTCCTCGCCGAGGGTGCGGATGACCCGCGTCAGCTCCTTCTCCTCGACCTCGGCGAGCCAGTCCGCGGCGGAAATGCCGGTACCCGGATCCATGCGCATGTCCAGCGGGCCGTCGTGGCGGAAACCGAAACCGCGCGCGGGGTCTTCGAGCTGCGGAGAGGAGACGCCGAGATCGAGCAGGATCCCGTCGAACCCCGCGGCCGGGCCGTGCTGCTGCGCGATGTCTGCGAGCATGGCGAAATCTCCCTGCACTACGTGCACCCGCGCGTCGCCGGCGAAGCGGTCGCGCGCGGCGGCGATCGCCTGCGGATCCCGGTCGATTGCCAGCAGCCGGCCTTCGGGGCCGAGCCGCTCGACGATTCCCGCGGCATGTCCGCCGCGGCCATAGGTGGCATCCACATAGGCTCCGTCCTCGTGCACGTTCAGCGCTGCCAGTGCCTCCTCCAGGAGGACTGGCCGATGGACATCTCCATTGACCATCGTTCAGATCGACAGGGTTTCGAGCGCGGCAGGCAGCTCCAGCCCCTCGTCGTCCTCGTCGGCGGCCATCCAGACGGCACGCCGTTCGTTCCAGGTCGCCTCGTCCCACAGCTCGAACTTGTTGCCCTGACCGATGAGCACGACGCGCCGGTCGATCCCGGCGAACTCGCGCAGCGGTCCGGGCACGAGAATCCGGCCCTGGGCATCGAATTCGCATTCGGTGGCATGACCGATCAGCAGCCGCTGCAGCCTTCGCGCCTGCTTGTTGAGCGTCGGCAGCTTGACCAGTTCGCGCTCGATCGCCTC
>CAYZHJ010000036.1:0-23285 GCA_964478305.1 uncultured Ectothiorhodospiraceae bacterium | reverse complement strand
CGATCTGGCCGGTGAAGATGGCCAGCGGGAAGTTCCACGGGCTGATGCAGACGAACACGCCGCGGCCGTGCAGCGCGATCTGGTTGCGCTCGCCGGTCACGCCGGGGAGATTCAGCGGCTCGGCGAAGTCCATGCGCGCACGCATGGCGTAGTAGCGACAGAAATCGGCCGCCTCGCGCACCTCGGCGACGCCGTCGGTCAGGTTCTTGCCGGCCTCGCAGGAGGCGATGGCCATGAAGCGGCCCATGTCGCGCTCGAGGATGTCGGCCATCCGTTCCAGGCAGGTCGCGCGTGCGTTCGCGGGGGTCGCGTCCCAGTCGAGATGGGCCTGTGCCGCCCGCGCCATGGCCTCGTCGCACTGCTCGGCCGTGGCATCGATCACCGTGCCGATCCGCTCGCGCCGGTCCGAGGGATTCATCGCCGGCTGACCTTCTGCCTGCCTGCGTGTCTCGCCGCCGATGATCGGCGCGCATTCCCAGCCCTTGTCGGCGGCCTTTTCCATGTCGGCATCGAGAATCCGCAATTCCTCGATGTCGGTGAGATCGACGCCCTTCGAGTTCAGCCGGGCATTGCCGAACAGGTGACGCGGCAGCGGGATCCGGCCATGCGCCTTGCGCGGCAGCTTGCGCACGCGTTCGATCGGGTCGGCCACGATCTCCTCGATCGGGGCCCGGTCGTCGATCAGGCGATTCACGAACGAGGTGTTCGCGCCGTTTTCCAGCAGACGCCGCACCAGGTAGGCCAGCAAATCCTCGTGACTGCCGACCGGGGCATAGATGCGGCAGGGCACGTCGAGACGGTCGGGTCCCACCACCTGGTCGTACAGGGCCTCGCCCATGCCGTGGAGGCGCTGGAACTCGTAGCCTTCGCGATCGCCGGCGAAGTTGAATACGGCAGCAACCGTGTGGGCGTTGTGGGTCGCGAACTGGGGGTAGAACACGTCGCGGTTCTCGAGCAGCCGCCGCGCGCAGGCAAGGTAGGAGACATCGGTGTTCGACTTGCGCGTGAACACCGGATAGCCGTCGAGACCGGCCTCCTGGGCGAGCTTGATCTCGGTATCCCAGTAGGCGCCCTTGACCAGCCTGACCAGCATGCGCCGCTTCGAGCGGCGAGCGAGGTCGGCCAGCCAGTCGATCGCCGGCAGTGCCCGTTTCTGGTAGGCCTGCAGCGCCAGGCCGAGTCCGTCCCAGGAACCGAGGGCCGGGTCCATGGCCAGCGCCTCGAGCACGTCGAGAGTGGGTTCGAGACGGGCCGCCTCCTCGGCATCGATGTTCAGTCCCATGTTGTATTCGCGCGCCAGCAGGGCCAGTTCGCGCGCCCGCAGAACCACCTCGTTCATGACCCGGTCGTGCTGGCCGAACTCGAAACGCGGATGCAGTGCCGTCAGCTTGATCGAGATGCCCGGCGCGTCGATCACGCCGCGCTCGCCGACCTGCTTGCCGATGGCGTGGATGGCGTTACGGTAGGACTCCATGTAGCGCTGCGCGTCCGCCTCGGTGCGCGCGCCCTCGCCGAGCATGTCGTAGGAGTAGCGGTAGCCCTTCTGCTCGTATTCGCGCGCGCGCTTCAGCGCCTCGTCGATCGTGCGGCCGAGCACGAACTGGCGTCCCAGGATACCCATCGCCTGGCGCACCGCCTGGCGGATGAACGGCTCGCCGCTGCGCGCGACCAGGCGTCCCAGTACCGAGCGGAGGTTGCGGTCGCGATTGCTGCCGTACTTGACCACCCGGCCGGTCAGCATCAGGGCCCAGGTGGAGGCGTTGACGAACGGCGAATGCGAATGCCCGAGATGCTCTTCCCAATCCCCGCTGCCGAGCTTGTCCCGGATCAATCGGTCGGCCGTCTCGCTGTCGGGAATGCGCAGCAGCGCCTCGGCGAGACACATCAGCACCACGCCCTCCTCGCTGGAGAGCTCGTACTCGAGCATGAAGGCGTCGATTCCGCTCTTGCCCACACGGCCGGCTCGCACCCCCTTCACCAGTTCGCGGGCCTGTTGCTCGATCCGCTGCAGCAGCTCGCCGGGCAGCTCGAGTCGCGCAAGCAGGGATTCGACGCAGGTTTCCTCGTCGATGCGGTAATGGCGCCGCACTTCGCTGCGAAGCGGGTCGGCGGCGGCGGGGGTCTCGTCAAAGATCATGCTCGGTCACCTTCGGGCCGGGACTGGCCGGAATATAGGGGAAGTGGAACAGCATGTTTTGCTGTTGTCATTTGATTTTTGGGATAAAATGCTATGAATTTCCGTTCCCTGCGGGGCGAGCAATGCCGAAACGGTCTCCACGCAAAGCATCCGACCATCGACTGGATCGCACCGACCGGCGCATCCTGGCCGAACTGCAGCACAACGGCCGGATCTCCAACGTCGAGCTGGCCCGCCGCGTGAACCTCAGTGCCACGCCCTGCCTGGAGCGTGTCCGGCGGCTGGAGCAGTCCGGCTACATCCGCGAGTACGTGGCGGTGCTGGATCCACAGAAGCTCGATGTCGGTCTCCTGCTGTATGTCGAGGTTACCCTCGATCGTACCACTCCCGAAGTGTTCGACCGCTTCCGCGAGGCCATCGCGGCCTACCCCGAGGTCCAGGAATGCCACATGGTCGCGGGCGGCTTCGACTATCTCGTCAAGATCCGTGTTCCCGACATGCAGGCCTATCGCGGCTTTCTCGGGGAGGGACTGACGGCCGCGCCCGGCGTGCGCGAAACGCACACCTACGTGGTCATGGAAGAGATCAAGGAAACGACCGCGATCGACATCGACGATCACTGACGATGCGCTTCCATGGGCACTGACGAAACCGAATCGACCCGCGAGCCCGGGGTGACCGGGATCCTGCTCGCCGGCGGTCGCGCGCGCCGGATGGGGGGGCGTGACAAGGGACTGATCGAGCTGGCCGGCCGCCCGCTGGCCGCGCATGCGCTTGACCGCCTGCAGCCGCAGGTGAGCGAAGTGCTGATCAATGCCAATCGCAACGAGGAACAATACGCCGCGCTCGGCGCGCGCGTGATCGCCGACAGTCTCGCAGGTTACCTGGGGCCGCTCGCGGGACTGCTGGCCGGCATGGAAGCGGCCTCGCAGCCACTGGTCGTCACTGCGCCCTGCGACTCCCCCTTCGTGCCCCGCGATCTCGTGGCGCGGCTGTACCGGGCCATGGCCGGCGCCGATGCGGCGATCGCCGTGGCGCACGACGGCGAGCGGCAGCAGCCGGTGTTCCTGCTGGTGCATGTCTCGCTGGCGGACGACCTGCGCGGCTGGCTCGAGAACGGTGGCCGCAAGATCGACATGTGGCTCGGCAATCACCGGGTGGTCGATGTACCCTTCGCGGACACGCCGGACGCCTTCATCAACATCAATACGGACGATGAGCGGGCGGCCATCGAGCGGCAACTGCCGGCCGCGGAGCGCCGATCATGACGACCGAAACCGCCGACAGCCCGAGCTGCGCGGATCCGCACGAGCCCGGCGCCCTCGGCGTCGACGAGGCGCATGCCCGGATCGAGGCGGCCATCCGGCCGCTGCAGGCGAGCGAACGCGTGTCGCTGCGGGCGGCGCTGGATCGCGTGCTGGCCGCCGACGTCCATTCGGCACTGGACATCCCGCCGGCCACGAATGCCGCGATGGACGGCTACGCCCTGCGGGGAGAGGATCTCGATGCCGACGGCACGGCCGAGCTGGGGCTGGTCGGTACCGCCTGGGCGGGACATCCGCTTGACCGGGCGATCGGCCCCGGCGAGTGCGCCCGCATCATGACCGGCGCGCCGCTGCCGGCCGGTGCGGACACCGTCGTCATGCAGGAGCGCACCACGCGCGAGGGCGAGCGGGTGCGCATCCGCCGGGGCGAGCCCGGCGCCAACGTTCGCGCCGCCGGCGAGGACATCGCGCGGGGTCAGCGGGCACTGGCCGTGGGCAGCCGCATACGCCCGGCCGAGGTGGGCGTGCTTGCCTCGCTGGGGCTGACCGAGGTCGATGTCGTGGTGCGCCCGCGGGTCACCCTGTTCGCGAGCGGTGACGAGCTGTTCGAGCCGGGACAGCCGCTGAAGCCCGGCGGACTCTACGACAGCAACCGCTACACCGTCTGGGGCATGCTCACGCGCCTGGGCATGGCCGTCGACGATCGCGGTCATCTGCCGGACGATCGTTCCGCGGTCGAGGCCTCTCTGACCGCGGCCGCGGCCGAATCCGACGCGGTCATCACCACCGGCGGCGTGTCGGTCGGCGAGGCCGATCACATCGGTGCCGCCCTGCGCTCCGCCGGTGACGTCGATTTCTGGCAGCTCGCGGTCAAGCCGGGGCGGCCGCTCAATTTCGGCCGCATCGACCGAGCCCTGTTCTTCGGCCTGCCGGGCAACCCCGTCTCCGCCATGATCACGTTCTACCAGTTCGTGCAGCCGGCACTGATGTGCCTGGCCGGTGCAGCGTACACGCGGCCGACCGTGCTGCGGGCGCGCGCCGCGGAGGCCTTCCCCGGCAAGTCGGGCCGCACCGAGTTCCAGCGCGCCATCCTGTCACGGGCAGCCGACGGCACGCCCGAGGTAGTGCCCACGGGTTCACAGGGCTCGGGCCGCCTGTCCTCGATGTCCCGGGCCAACTGCCTGGTCGTCGTGCCACCGGAGGGCGACGGATTCGAGCCCGGCGACTGGGTCGACGTCCAGCCGTTCCACGGCCTCGTGTGATTGAACGGGGTGCCGGTCTTTCGCGAAGGATGAAGAACCGCGAATGGACGCGAATGAATGTAAATGCTGCCGCATGGGTCATTGGAACCTGTCGGAGCTTCGCTGATGCGCCATTGCCAACGGATGGCATGTTCATCAAGAACCACGAATGCACACGAATCAACACGAATGAAAAAACATCATCGTCGGACAGATGTCGGAGCTGCGCTGACAGATCGTCCGGCATGCAATGCTCTGTCTCGTGCAGGCCGACAGCAAAGCTCCATGAACGGTTCCATCGGCAGCATCATTCGTGTCCATTCGTGGTTCTTGATGAACATGCCATCCGTTGGCAATGGCGCATCAGCGAAGCTCCGACAGGTTCCAATGACCCATGCGGCAGCATTTACATTCATTCGCGTCCATTCGCGGTTCCACAATATTTCGAATGAACAGTAGGCAGCATGCGTGAACTGATCCTCGGCGGTGCGCGTTCGGGCAAGAGTCGGCTCGCCGAGCAGCGTGCACGCGAGAGTGGGCTGGCGGTCGTGTATGTCGCCACTGCCGCGGCCGGGGACGCGGAGATGGCCGCGCGCATTGCCGAGCACCGCCGGCGGCGACCCGCGGCGTGGCGGACCGTCGAGGCGCCGCGTTTGCTGGCGCAGACATTGCGCGGGAACGCGGCGCCGGATCGGCTGCTGCTGGTCGACTGCCTGACCCTCTGGCTTTCCAATGTGCTCGAAGACGAGGAGGACTTCCGCCGTGAGCGGAATGATCTGCTGGAGACGCTGCCCGGTCTGCCGGGGAAGATCGTGCTGGTGAGCAACGAGGTGGGGCAGGGGATCGTGCCGGACAACGCGCTCGCGCGCCGCTTCCGCGACGAGGCCGGCTGGCTGCACCAGGCCGTGGGGGAGGTCTGCGAACGGATCACGTTCGTGATGGCCGGTCTGCCCGTGACATTGAAGGGAAAATGATGCAGAGCAACTGGTGGGATGAGCCGATTCCGGCACCCGACGCCGGCCGGCAGGCCGCGGCCGAGGCGCGCCAGCGCGAGCTGACCAAGCCGCCGGGTTCGCTCGGGTGGCTGGAGGACGTCGCGATCCGGCTCGCGGGCCTGCAGCGCTGCGAGCGGCCGGCGGTGGACGTGCTGCACGTGACCGTGTTCGCCGCCGATCACGGGGTCGCGGAGGAGGGTGTCTCGGCCTTCCCCCAGGCAGTGACGCTGGAGATGGTGCGCAATTTCGCCCGCGGCGGTGCCGCCATCAGCGTGCTCGCCCGCGAGCTGGGTGCCACGCTCGAGGTGGTGGACCTGGGTACCGTGTTCGACGGCGGTGACATGGACGGTGTCATCCGCGAGCGCATCGGTGCGGGCACCCACAATTTCTGCCGCCGCGAGGCCATGACGCAGAGTCAGTCGATGGCCGCCTTCCGGGCCGGCCGTGACGCCGCCGAGCGGGCGCGGCAACATGGCGCGCAGCTGTTCATCGGCGGCGACATGGGCATTGCCAACACCACCAGTGCCACGGCGGTGGCGGCACTGCTGCTGGACGAGGATCCGCAGGTACTGGCCGGCCCCGGTACCGGTCTCGACGCAACCGGTGTGAGCCACAAGGTCGAGGTCGTGCGCCGGGGCATCGAGCGCCACGCCGCGACTGCCGGTGATCCCTGTGCCGTGCTGGCCGCGGTCGGCGGCTTCGAGATCGCCGCGCTGGCGGCGGCCCAGGTCGCGGCGGCCCAGCGCGGCATTCCCTCGCTGGTCGATGGTTTCATCGCCGGCGTCGCCGCGCTGGCCGCAGTGCGGCGCGTACCCGCCGTCGCACCGTGGTTGTTATACGGCCACCGTTCGGCCGAGCCCGGCCATGACCGCGTACTGCGGGCACTGGAAGCCGAGCCGTTGCTGGATCTCGGCATGCGGCTGGGCGAGGGCAGCGGCGCGGCGGTGGCAGTGCCGTTGCTGCGTGCGGCCTGCGCCCTGCACGCCGGCATGGTGACCTTTGCCGAGGCCGGCGTGTCGCAGGCCTGAACCGGCATGCCGGTCGAAACCCTGCTCGATCTGTTGCGCCACGGCGAGGCCGCGGGCGGCCGACGTCTGCGCGGCGCTCGCTGCGACGACCTGCTGAGCGAGCGCGGCCGCCTCCAATTGGAGCGGGCGGCCACGGCCAACCCGGGCTGGGAACTGGTCGTCGCTTCGCCGCAGGCGCGCTGTCGGACATTCGCGGAGTCCCTGGCAATTTCGAGCGGCTGCGCCGTACACGTTGACGAGCGCCTGCGCGAATACGACTTCGGTGAGTGGGACGGAAGAACGTTCGATGACCTGTGGTGCGAGCACGGCGACTCGCTGGCCGCTTTCCTGGCCAACCCCGATGCCCTCACGCCGCCCGGTGGCGAGTCCGCCGCCGTGTTCCGCGCCCGTGTGCGTGCGGCCCGCGACGAGCTGCTCGAACGCCATGCCGGCCGCCGCATCCTGCTGCTCGGCCACGGCGGCGTTCTGCGCCAGTTCGTGGCCGACGCGCTGCAACTCGACGGTTCCGCGCACGCCACCCTGGAATGGCCGCACGCGGCGATGAGCCGACTGCGCGTGATCGACGACCCGCACCATTCGCGCACGACTACCCTCGTCTTCCACGCCCGGACGTTCGAAGAAGACGGTTGAAGGAATCAGGGGAGGGATCTTCAGCAAGTGGAGTGGAACAGCCCCCCGACGGCGACACCGCGTTCGGCCAGCTCGTTGTACAGCCGCACCGCCTCGCCGGTCTCGGCGCGGTGCACGTTGATGCCGCGGCGCTCCAGCAGTTCGAGTGTCTCCCGGCTGGTTCGCAATGCCAGCCACATGCCGCGGCTGAGCACGATCTCGGTTGCGCCGTGCGTGAGCAGTTCCTCGACATCGGCCGGCTGGATGCCCGGCACGTGCCGTGTGCCGGTCTCGCGCCAGTCCCACTCGCGGCCGCCGCCCGGCCACAGCTTGAAGTCCTTGCCGGTGCCGACACCCTCGACGGTCATCCGTCCCCATTCGACGAACTCGATGTGCGGGGATCGTGCAATGCTTTCGTTCATGTCATCAAACGTAGCAGGAATGGACGGAACGTCCAGTTCGGACGTGCCGGCGGTATGCTGGAAACGGTCTCTCGCAGAGTCCGCAGAGAACGGAAAGAAAAATGCGAGCAATCCTTGGAGTATTTCTGCTTTTCTCCGCGTTCACTACGGCCTCTGCGAGATTGCCTTTCTCGTTTTCTGCCGTCAGCCGGGAACTTCGATTCCCGAGGTCCCGCCGCCGTCGAGGGAAAGCCCGATCGTGGCCTGGACGGCAAGTGCCAGGCAGTGCCCGGATTCGGTGTGATAACCGGTCCAGGGCGTGTCGTCGCCGGGCGCGCAGGCGATCGCGACCGCATCGGTACCGGTGCCGGTCGCCGGCCCCTGGCCGTTGACGCTCTCGATGCCGTGGTCGGCCAGGGCGGCGCAGCGGGCCTCGGTGGCGAGCATCAGGGCCTCGGCGCGCGCGCTCCCCGTCAGGCGCTGCGGCGTGAAGGCGATCAGGTTGATCGTGCCCGCGCCGGCCGGCGCAACCGGGGCCCGGCCGGCGCGGTGGGCGTTGCTGATGCCGACGGTGGCCAGCACGAGCCAGGTGACGTCGCCGATGCAGTGCAGGGCCGTTCCCAGCCGTCGTGGCGGGACACCGGTCATCAGGCCCACGGTGCGCCCCTGCCACTCGTGCGCCGCGGCCAGGCGATCGAAGCATGCCTGCGGATCGTCGCAGTGCGCGCGGACATCGGGACCGTCGACACACAGGTTGACGATCCGGTCGGCATTCACGTCGCCGCCGCAGACCGGGGCCGACGACAGGACCGGCATCGGTGCGGTGAATTCGAGCGCGTCCCGGTCGGGATGACGCAACAGGCGCACGTCTTCGAACGGCAATGCCGTTTCGACCGGGTCGACGTTCGCCGGCAGGGCATCGATCATCGGACGGAGGCCTTCCCGCCGCGGTCCCTGTTCACGATGCCGTCCAGCAGCCGGTCGAGATCGAGATGCGTTTCGCTGGCATCGGCCAGCCGGTCGATACCGGCTTCGCGCAGCTCGGCGTAATCCGGCGCCGCGCCGGGGTCGGCCAGTCCGGCCCAGCGCAGCAGGGCGTCGCGCGCGGGCGTCTCGTCGAACAGGCCGTGCAGGTAGGTACCGAGCACGCGATCGTCGGCCGAGCGCGCGCCGTCGGTACCCGTTTCCAGTTCCGCCACCGTGCCGGCGAGGCCGCTGCCGCGAGTGACGCCGGCGTGAATCTCGTAGCCGGCAACGGTCGCGTCGGCGAACGACAGGTGACCGCGCGCCCTTCGCAGTTGCTTGTCCGGCGCCAGGGTCGTCTCGACATCGAGCAGATCGAAGCCCGGTGTCGATCCGGCTTCGCCCTCGACGCCTTCCGGATCGTGCACCGCGCGGCCCAGCATCTGGAAACCGCCACAGATGCCGATCACGTGGCCGCCGTAGCGCAGATGCCGCTGCAGGATGCCGTCCCAGCTCCGTGCCCGCAGCCAGGCCAGGTCGGCGCGCGTGTTCTTGGAACCGGGCAGCACGATCAGGTCGGCCGGCGGCGGCGAATCGTCGGGACCGACGTAGCGGAAGTCGACCCGCGGATGCAGCCGCAGCGGATCGAAATCGGTGTGATTGCTGATGCGCGGGATGGCGGGGACGATCACGCGCAGTACCTCGCCATCCGGGTCCGCCGCGCTCGCCGGCGCGCGCGACAGGGCATCCTCGGCCTCGAGATGCAGGCCCTCCAGCCAGGGCAGCACACCGAAGACGGCCTTGCCGGTGTGTGCCTGCAGCCAGTCGAGGCCCGGCTCGAGCAGCGACACGTCGCCGCGAAAGCGATTGACCACGAAACCACGCGTGCGGGCCCGCTCGGAGTCGGACAGCAGGGCCAGCGTGCCGACGAACTGGGCGAACACGCCGCCGCGGTCGATGTCGCCGATCAGCACCACCGGACAGTCGATCGCCTCGGCGAAGCCCATGTTCGCGATGTCGTTGTCGCGCAGGTTGATCTCGGCCGGACTGCCGGCGCCCTCGACCAGCACGACATCATATTCGTCCGCCAGACGCCGATGTGCGGCAAGCGCGGCCTCGCGCGCGATGCGCTTGTAGTCGTGGTAACCGCGGGCGTCGAGATCGGCCACGGGGTGGCCGTTGACGATCACCTGGGCATGGCGATCGCCGGTGGGCTTGAGCAGCACCGGGTTCATGTCGATCACCGGTTCCAGGCCGGCGGCCGCGGCCTGCACCGCCTGCGCCCGCCCGATCTCGCCGCCGTCGGCCGTCACCGCGCTGTTCAATGCCATGTTCTGCGGCTTGAACGGCACGACACGCACGCCGCGGCGCGCCAGCACGCGGCACAGCCCCGTCACCAGCGCGCTCTTGCCGGCGTCGGAGGTCGTACCCTGGATCATCAGGGTGACAGCGGTCATGCACATGGCCCGGTGGTAATTCCGGGGCCATTGTAGTCCCTGTTCGCCCGGCGGAAATGTTCACGGTCCGGCGGTCACGGTCGCTGTCGCGGCACGGGGGAGGGCGCTACCATGCGCGATCTTTCACTGGGGCCGGAGTCCCGCCATGCAGACCGCCCTGATCATGCTCGCCGCGCTGGCCGCCGATGCAGTGCTCGGCGAGATCCGGCACGGCCATCCGCTGGCGGGCTTCGGGACGGTGGCGGCCTGGCTGGAACGGCGCTGCAACCGGCAGTTCCTGCCAGCCTGGCTGCGCCGGTCGCTGGGCGTGCTGGCGCTGCTGGTGCTGGTCCTGCCGCTGGTGTTCGTCGCCGGGATGCTCGCCGCCGCGCCCTGGGGTCCCGTGTTCGACCTGCTGGTGCTCTATCTGGCACTGGGGTTGCGCAGCCTGGGCGATCACGCGCGGTCGGTGGAACGGGCCCTGGCCGCCGACGAGCTCGACGATGCCCGCATCGCCGTGGGCATGATGGTCAGCCGTGACACGCGCCGGCTCGACCGGCGCGGGGTGTCCGCGGCGGCGGTGGAATCCGTGCTGGAGAACGGCAGCGATGCCGTCTTCGGCAGCCTGTTCTGGTTCGCCGTCGCCGGTGCGCCGGGCGTGGTGCTCCATCGCCTGGTGAACACGCTGGATGCCATGTGGGGGTATCGTACGCGGCGGCTGGCGGATTTCGGCTGGTGCGCGGCGCGCTTCGACGATGTGCTCAACTGGATACCGGCGCGGCTGACCGCATTTACCTACGCCGTGCTGTCGATCCGGCCCCTGCACGCGCTCGCCTGCAGCTGGCGCCAGGGTGGGCGCACGGAGAGTCCCAATGCCGGGGTGGTCATGGCAGCCGGTGCGGGTGCACTCGGCGTGCGCCTCGGTGGTCCCGGCGTTTATCATGGCCGGGTGCGCCGGCGCCCGCGTTTCGGCACGGGAGCCGCGCCGGACGCGACGACGATCCGCCGGGCACGGCGCCTGGTGCAGCGCGGCGCATTCCTCTGGGTGCTTGTGACACTGGTCGCGGGGTGGAGTCTTGCTTGAACACGGCGGCAATCTGGGCGAAATGGTTCGTGCGCTCGGCCGGCCCGAGGCCGACTGGCTGGATCTGTCGACCGGCGTGAACCCGCACGGCTGGGATGCGCCCACGCCGCCGCCGGCCTGCTGGCATCGCCTGCCGGACGCCCATGACGGCCTGCTGGACGCGGCTGCCGGGTACTACGGGTCATCCTCGCTGATCGCGACGCCCGGCTCGCAGGCGGCCCTCGCGCTGCTGCCGTACCTGCGCGCGAAGTCGCGCGTGGCCGTGGTCGATCCCGGCTATTCCGAGCATGCCGCGGCCTGGCGGCGTGCCGGCCACGAGGTCATGCCCGTGTCCTCGACCCAGCTGGCCGGGAGCATCGGGGTGTCCTGCGACGTGCTCGTGGTGATCAATCCGAACAATCCCGACGGCACCTATTTCGATCCGGACACCCTGCTCGCATGGCGCCGGGCACTGGCCGCGCGCGGCGGCTGGCTGGTGGTCGACGAGGCCTTCGTCGATCCCACGCCCGCCTACAGCCTGGCGCCGCATTCGCCACTGCCGGGCCTGCTGGTGCTGCGTTCCGTCGGCAAGTTCTTCGGGTTGCCGGGCATGCGGGTGGGTTTCGCCCTCGGATCGACCGACCTCCTCGAGCGCCTGGAAGAGTCGCTCGGTCCCTGGCCGGTCAACGGCCCCGGTCGCTGGGTGGCGCGCCAGGCGCTGCTCGATACGGCATGGCAGGGACGGATGCGGGAAAGGCTGGCTGTCGAGGGCGAGCAGCTGCATGCCCTGCTGGCACGGCACTTTCATCGTCGTGTCGTCGGTACGCCCTTGTTCGGTACCGTTCTGACGCCGAGAGCGGCGACGATTCATGAATGGCTGGCGCGGGAAGCGATCCTGGTTCGGCTGCTCGATCATCAGGACGGGCTGCGCTTCGGTCTGCCGCCGGACGAATCGGGTCGGGCACGACTCGCCGATGCGCTCGAGCGCGTGGTGCACGAACACGCCGACGCATGAAACAGGTGCTGCTCATTGTCTGCGGGCTGCTGCTGCCGGTCGCATCGCCGCATGTGCGGGCGGCGATCGAGGTGATCGATGACACCGGCCGGCCGGTGACGCTGGAACGCCCGGCCGAACGCATCGTCAGCCTGGCTCCGCATGTCACGGAAATGCTGTTCGATGCCGGCGCCGGCGATCGGGTGGTGGCGGCGGTCAGTTACAGCGATCATCCGCCGGCGGCACGGGAGCTGCCGCGGGTGGGCAGTTACAACCGTTTCGATATCGAACGCATACTCGAGCACGACCCCGACCTGGTGGTCGGCTGGCAGAGCGGCAACCCGGACGAATCGCTGGAACGGCTCCGCCGTCTCGGACCGGCGCTCTATGTCACCGAGCCGCGCAGTCTCGATTCGATCGCCACCAACCTGGAACGGCTCGGTCGCCTGGCGGGGACGACCGAAACCGCAACCGCGGCCGCGGAACGGTTCCGTGCACGCTACCGCGCCCTGCGCCAACGGTACGAGAACCGGCCGAGGCTGACGGTGTTCTACGAGATCTGGAACGATCCACTGATGACCATCAATGGCGATCATCTGATCTCGGCGATCATGCGGAGCTGCGGCGGCGAGAACGTGTTCGCCGACCTGTCGGGGATCGCTCCCCGGATCAGCGTCGAGGCCGTCCTGGGGCG
Organism: uncultured Ectothiorhodospiraceae bacterium; assembly: GCA_964478305.1. GTDB lineage: Bacteria > Pseudomonadota > Gammaproteobacteria > XJ16 > Halofilaceae > Halofilum. Next base: position 10,459 of record CAYZHJ010000036.1, on the reverse strand, counting down.
GGACCCCGAGGTCGTGATCGCCAGTGGCATGGGCGACGAGCGCCCGGAATGGCTCGACGAATGGAAACAGTGGCCCGAGCTGGAGGCCACCAGGCGGGACAACCTGTTCTTCATCCCGCCCCAGTACCTGCAGCGACACACTCCCCGTGTGCTCGACGGCATGGAGCGAATGTGCCGGGCACTGGAGGAAGCGCGGAAATGATCGCCCGCACGATTGCCGCGGCCTCGTTCGTGCTTGCCTGCGTTCTCGTTGCACCTGCAGCGGCTGCGGCCGAATCCGGAGAGGAAGAGCCCGGGGAAAGTCTGGTCGGGAATACTCTCGACGCCGATGTGCGCTCGGTCTGGGAAGAGGAGCCCATCCTCGGCAAGGGCCTGAGTCTCTACAAGCCCAACTACTTCATGCCGGTCAGCTGGACGGACGAGACCGAGAGGGACGATGATGTCGAGGCGCAGTTCCAGATCAGCTTCAAGCAGCGCATCGGGCATACGCATGTCTTCTTCGCCTATACCCAGGTCTCGTTCTGGGGCATGTGGGACAGTGGTGATTCACGGCCGTTTCGAGAGACCAATTTCAACCCCGAGATGTTCTACCGATGGCGGGCCAAGAAGCATCCGTTCGGTCCGATTGATATCGACTTCGGGCTGGAGCATGAATCGAACGGCCAGTCACAGCCCGATTCACGCAGCTGGAATCGTGCCTATATCCGGCCGATCTACATGACGCGCAACTGGCGGGTGCAACTCAAGTTGTGGGCGCGCGTGTTTGACCCGGACGAGCCCAGTACGGTCGACAATCCGGATGGGGACGACAACCCGGATATCATCGACTTCATGGGCAATCACGAGCTGGAAATCGACTGGCGGTTCAGCGAGGGACGACGCCTGTCACTGATGAATCGCTACAATTTCGATGAAGGCAACGGCGCATTGCGGTTGCGCTACATTGAGCCCACCACGGCCGACGGCATTTACTGGTTCGTGCAGGCATTCCACGGCTACGGTGAAAGTCTGATCGACTACGACCGCGAGATCAGCCGTCTCGGCATCGGCGTGGCGATTTCGCATTGATTGGCCTGTTCGGAAGGAACCGCGAATGAACGCGAATGAATGCGAATATTGGCGTGTCAGAGCAGGAGCTGTAAGCACGTCAATGCAGTGAATACGGATTGACGGAACCACAGATGAATACAGATGAACACAGATAATGTTGCTTCCAGCACAAGGTAGTTGGAGCTGCGCTGAAATGCATCCAGACAGAAGCAAACAGCGAAGCCCCCTGTGCCTTGATACTTATCGTGGACTCATCTGTGCTTATCTGTGTCCATCTGTGGTTCTCTTCATCCCCGCAATGCACTGAACCGCTACCAGCGCAGCTCCGACGCACTCGACGCATCGACGCGCCAATATTCGCATTCATTCGCGTTCATTCGCGGTTCCTTTTTCTCTCCATCAGGTTGTTGACAGGCCTGATTTACGACTGTTCGGCTGCCTGGGTGTCCGGCCAGCGGTCGATGCCGACGAGATGTTCGAGGTGCTCGCGCTCGGCCCAGCCTTCGGTTTCCAGCATGGGGCGGTCGTAGAACGAATCCACATGACCGAGGCAGAGGATGGCGACCGGTTTCGCGCCTGCCGGCATCGCCAGCAGTTCGGCCAGTGCGTGGGGGTCGAACAGCGACACCCAGCCGAGCCCGATCCCTTCTGCCCGGGCGGCCAGCCAGAGGTTCTGGATCGCGCAGGCGACCGAGGCGAGATCCATCTCGGGCAGGGTACGGCGGCCGAACACGAAGCGCTCGCGGCCGTCGCGAAGTGCCGCCACCAGTACCTCCCCGCAATCACGGATGCCCTCGACCTTCAGGCGCATGAATTCGTTGCGACGTTCACCCAGTGCGTCGGCCGTGCGCAGACGCTCGGCCTCCACCAGATCGACCAGCCGCTGGCGCAGGTCGGGGTCGATCACCCGCATGAACCGCCACGGCTGCATGTAGCCGACGCTCGGTCCCAGGTGGGCCGCGTGCAGCAGTCGATGAAGAAGATCGGGATCGATCGGGTCGGGCCGGAAGTGACGCATGTCCCGGCGTTCCGCGATCACCCGGTAGATCGTGGCGATCTCGGCGTCGCTGTAGCAGTGATCGGTCACGGATCTCAGAATTCCACGCCCGGCTGTGCCTTGATGCCCTGCTCGAAGGCATGCTTGACCTTGCGGACTTCGCTGACGGTGTCGGCCAGCTCGATCAGTTCCGGCTGGGCGTCGCGCCCGGTCAGGATCACGCTCTGGTTGCGTGGACGGAACTCGATCGCCTCGATTACCCGCTGCACGTCGAGGTGGCCGTACTTGATCACGTAGGTGATCTCGTCGAGCACGACAAGATGTTTCGTGTCGTCTTCCAGCATGCGTTCGGCATGTTCCCATGCGGCCACGGTTGCCCGGCGATCCTTCTCGCGATCGCGCGTCTCCCAGGTGAAGCCCGTGCCCATGACGTGATACTCGACGGCGGGAAGATCGGCGAAGAAGCGGTGGTCTCCGGACTCCCAGGTGCCCTTGATGAACTGCACGACACCGCCGCTGAAGCCGTGGCCGATGGCGCGGGCGAGCGTGCCGAACGCGGAGCTGGACTTGCCCTTGCCGTTGCCGGTCAGCACGATCACGATGCCGCGGCTTTCCTTCGCCCGGGCGACCCTGTCGTCGATTCGGGCCTTCTTCTCGCGCATGCGTGCTTCGTATTCGGCATCGCTTTCGTTCTTCTGGCTCATGGATGGCTCCGGCATCAGGCGGATTCGAGACGGTAGGTAACGGGAATTTCCAGTGCAAGGCCGTCTTCGCCGACACGATCGGCGAACGCCGGCAGGCGCTGGACATGGGCGAGGGCACGCCTGGCCGATCGATCAAGCAGGGTTCGGCCGGAGCTGCGCTTGACGCGGATCTCGTCGAGACGTCCGTCGGGCAGGATCCGGACCGTCAGGACCACCGTACCTTCCCAGCCGCGCCGCTGCGCCAGCCTCGGGTAGCTGAAGTGCCTTGCCAGCTCGGCCACGATCGCCTTGCGGGCCTCGGCACGTTGTGCCTCCGAGCTGGCGCTGGCATCGCCGGTGGCGGCGTCCTCGACTTCGGCGATCCGTTCGGCCGGTTCCGTCTCGTCGTCGGCGGGTTTGCCGGCCGGTTCGGAGGCCCCGGTCCGGTCATTGCCGGATGTTTCCGGTGCGTCGCGCGGCTTCCGTTCCGGCCCGGCATCCGGTTTGTCAGTCGGCTCGGGAACGGCCTCGACTCGCGCCACCTCCGCCGGCTTCGTCTCCGGCTCCGGTGGTCGTGGCTGCGACGTTGTTTCCGTTTCCGGAGCCTCGTCCGACTGTTTCGCGCTGTCGGCAGCGGCACTCGCCGGTGCCGCCGCCTCCAGCCGGATCGATACCTCGTGACCCTCGCCGGCCGGTGCCGGGTGGACCATCAACGCGTCCGGTCCCGTCGTCACGAGTACGAGGACATGCGCCGCCACCGAGGCGGCGAGGAAGGGAACCAGACGGCCGATACCGGCGGGCATGACGCGACTACCGCCCCGATCCGGGATGCCAGTCGAGCCGGACCAGTAGGTTGCGGTCGTCCGTGTTGTAGGTATCGACCAGCGTGTGGTTCGTGTCGCCGACGTTGTTGACCTTCAGACTGGCGCTCCAGTCGGGCGCGAAGCGCCAGCTCGCGCGCAGGTCGAGCAGGGCATGGGAGTCGAGGCGGGTGGTGTTCTCGTTCTCGTCGAAGCGCTCGCCCCGCACGGTCACGTCGGCACCGAGCGACCAGGTGGCGATCGATCGCGTCAGGCTGGCCCGGAACGTGTGCTTGGCACGCCGTGCGAGCTGATTGCCCGTTTCCCTGTCCTCCGGATCCTTGAAATCGGCGTTCATTCCGGCCTGCCAGTCGTCCCACGCGGCATCGACGCCGATCTCGACACCCTGGATACGGGCCTCGTCCGTGTTGACGGGCAGGAATCCGCCGGGTGTCGATTCGAACACGATCAGGTCGTCGATCTCGGTGCGATAGGCCGTGACTTCCCAGTTCGCTGTACCGGCACGGCCACGCAGGCCGATCTCGACGGTTTCGGACTGTTCCGGGTCCAGGTCCGGATTGCCGAAGCCGGGGAAGAACAGCTGATTGAAGCTCGGTGCCTTGAATGCCGTGCCCCAGGAACCGAAGGCACGCAATCCGTCGCTGATCCGATAGCCCGCGGCAAGGCTGCCGGTGGTCTCGTTGTCGATCTCGTCGCCGCCCGGATTCGGGTCGTCGAAACCGTCATCGAAGAAGTCATGACGAACGCTGGCCTGGGTGTTCCAGCGCATACCGCCCCACTGGTGCTGGACGAACACGCCGACGGTCTCGCGCTCGGTGACCTCGTAATCGTTGCTGTCGCTGTCGATCTCGTCGCGCAGCACATCGATGCCCGCGGTGACGATCTGTGCATCACCGAGCAGAAGATCGTTCTGCCAGCTGATGTCGGTCCGCACGGTCTCGAAATCGCTGACCTCGGTGCCGTCGAGGAAGTTTTCGGTCTCGTCGCTGCTGCGTCCGAGCGAGACACGTGATTGCCAGATCTCGTTCACGCTCCAGTCCAGTTTTGCCGCTGCCGCCGTCTGCCACTGCTCGCCGCTGTTCTGCGCCGTGCCGTCGAATTCGTTCTCGCTGTCGGCCACCAGCAGATTGCCCGACAGCTCCAGATCCGGTGTCAGCATGCGATGCCCGCGCAGACTCAGGTTGGTGCTCTCGAAACCGTCATCGTCCGGTTCGTCGGCGCAGAAGGTGCAGTCGTTCTCGCGCGCGTCGAAGCCGTCGGTGTCCTCGGCGGAGAAGTCGATGCTGAAGCCGCCCGCATCGGTTTGCCGGCCATAACCGGTACTCATGCCGGCATGATCGTGGCTGCCCGCACTGACGCCCGCACGCGGCGCATCGCTTTCACGGGTGAAGATCTGGATCACGCCGCCGACGGCATCCGCACCGTAGAGGCTGGAACGGGGACCACGTACCACCTCGATCCGGTCCACGTTCTCCAGCGGCAGACCCTCGAACGAGGTCGTACCCAGGGTCGCCGAACCCGCGCGCACACCGTCGATCAGAACGATGATCTGGTCGCTGTTGGTGCCGCGGATGAACAGGCTGCTCGCCTTGCCGCGGCCGCCGTTCTGGGTGAATTCCACGCCCTGCACCCGGCCGAGCAGTTCGGGCAGGGTGCTGGCCTGGGTGCGCTCGATGTCCTCGCGCGTGATGACACTGACCGAAGACAGGGATTCCTCGGCGGTCTGGGCGGTCCGGGTCGCGGTCACGACGACCGGTGCGACTGTTGCATTCTCCTGTGCAAGGGTGGGCAACGACGAAAACGCGACGGCGGCCACGGCCAGCCGCAGTGGGGTGCGGTAGTGCATTCGAAACTCTCCCGGCGCTCACCCGCGCCATGATTTTCGGTTGTGGTCGCCGGACGGCGGGGGAGAGTCGATTCGCGGAAGCCGCTTGCTGTCTCCTGAGACTGGCGCCCCACGCACCATACGGTATGACACCGGCCAGGCCGCGGGCGGCAGGGCCGGTTGCATGCGTCGGGCCGGTCTCCGGGCTCGCGAGCGGGGATCGTCCCCGGGGTGGATGCCTTCCCGTGTCGTTCGACACAGTGGCGTGGATATCCACCCTGCGCTCGCCTACCGTTGCGGGGGCAGCGCCGGACTTGTGCACGCTTTGCGCGGCACGCACCGGCTTCCCGTTTCACCCGTCGGACGATCGCCGACGGGACACCTGACGCAGGTGGGAGGACGATAGAGGCGGATGTGGTGCCGGTCAAGTCGGCCGGCGACGCAGGCTGTTCCCGTCACGTCACGGCGAGCGGACGAACGGTGTCAGGCCGGCAGGAAAAAGCGCCGGCCGTCGGCCTCGATTGCCCGGATCGGATGGTGATACAGACAGGACAGGTGACCGGGCTGGAGCAGTTCGTCCGCGGGACCCTGCCGGATCTCGCCATCGCTGAATATCAGTACGGCGTGGTCGCAGAAGCGGGTGGCCAGGTTGACGTCGTGCAGTGCCATCACCAGGGCGCCGCCGGCGCCGGCCACGCGCTCGCGCAGGTGGCCGAGCAGGTGAATCTGGTGATGCAGGTCGAGGTGGTTGCTGGGTTCGTCGAGCAAATGAACCGCGGGGTCCTGCGCCAGCAGGGTGGCCAGGGCCAGCCGCCGGCGCTCGCCGCCCGAAAGGGTGTCGACGGAACGGTCCGCCAGTTCCGCCAGCCCGACCTCGGCCAGGGCGGCGTGCGCCCGCGCATGATCGTCCGGCGACTCCCACTGCCAGGCCCCGATGTGCGGGTGGCGACCGATCAGGGCGGTCTCCAGCACCGTCGCCGGGAACGGGTCCTCGCTGTCCTGCAGCAGGATGCCGAGTCGTCGGGCGATGTCGCGCCGGCGCATGTGCGCAAGGGGGGCGCCGTCGAGCAGTATCCGGCCGGCGGTGGGCGGACGCAGACCGCCGAGCGTGTGCAGCAGGGTGGTCTTGCCGGCCCCGTTGGCGCCGAGCACGGCCCAGCTCTCGCCCGGCCCGATCGACAGATCGACCTCGTGACCGATGTGCTTGCCGCCGATCACGATGGTGAGTCCGCTGGTGGCCAGCAGGCTCATGCCAGTCGTCTCCGCGGCCCGCGATGCAGCAGCCACAGGAAGATCGGCACGCCGATCATGGCGGTCAGCACCCCGACCGGCAGCTGCCGGGGCGCGATCACCACCCGTGCCAGCGTGTCCGCCAGCACCAGCAGGGTGCCGCCGGCCAGTACCGATGCAGGCAGCAGCACGCGGTGGGGGGGGGCGGCCCCCCGCCGGCCCGCGGGCGGCGCGCGCAGGCCGCCGGAGCCGGGGCTGGCGCCCCCCGGGGCGGGCGCCGCGGTCAGCAGCGAGGCGAGGAAGTAGATGCCGACCCGCAGCGGACCGACGGCCACGCCCAGCGCCCGGGCCTGCAGGTCGCCGCGCCCGAGCAGGTTGAGCGGACGCGCGAGCGCGAAGGCGGCGGCCAGTCCCAGCAGCAGCACGATCGCGCTGCCCAGGGGGGCCTCGGCATGGGCCAGGTCACCCATCAGCCAGTAGAGCATGCCGCGCAGATCGCGATCCGGGCTGACCGCCAGCAGGAAGCTGATCAGCGCGCCCCAGCCGGCCGCGATGACCACGCCGGTCAGCAGCAGCCGGGTCGGGGTCCAGCCGCCGCGGCCGTGGGCGACGGCGAACACCAGCAGCATCGTGCCCAGAGCGCCGGCGAAGGCATTGGCGGACAGCCACAGCGCGCCGAGGCCGAACAGGATGCTGAGCAGGGCGCCGACCGCCGCGCCGCCGGAGATGCCGAGGACGTAGGGCTCGGCCAGCGGATTGCGCAGCAGCACCTGCATCAGCGCGCCGGCAAGCGCCAGCAGGCCGCCGACGACGAAACCGGCCAGGGTGCGCGGCAGTCGCAACTCGGAGACGATGCGCGCGCCGGTGCCCTCGCCGGATCCGGACAGGGCGGCGAGCACGTCGCCCGGCGAGACCGGCACCGAGCCGATCGCGAGCGCCACCAGCACGCTGACCAGCGCGGCGACGATCAGGGCGGCAATGAACAGGCGTGCGGACATGGCGCGCGATTATGGCACTTACCGGGCTTTCGGGAAGTATTGTCATGCCTCGGCGCGGGCCGGCGCGGCTGTGGCAGCGTTGCTCGTCGGTCATGTGGTGACCCGCAGCACTCCCTTCTCGCGCCTTGCCACAACGGCCCCGGTCTGCGCCGAGACGCGTCGATACTCCCGAACCCGGGTGCGTGCGGCGCCACCAGGGTCGCCGCATTCGCTACAATGCCCGGTTTCCGCACGGGAATCATGTTCGATGGCGACGAGAAAGGAACAGCGCCCCTCGCTGGTCGTGCGCAACGCCGAACTGGGCGATGCGCGCCAGATTGCCCGGCTGTCCGCCAGGGTCTATGGCGAGGGTGCGGCCTATCCGCCCGAGATGATTCGCGGCCAGATCACCAATTTCCCCGAGGGGCAGTTCGTCGCCGAATACGAGAAGCGGGTCGTCGGCTATTGCGCCACGTTCCGGGTCTCGGAGGAGCTGGCGCTGAAACCGCATCGCTGGGACGAGATCACCGGTCACGGCTTCGCCTCCCGTCACGAACCCGAGGGCGAGTGGCTCTACGGCATGGAAGTCTTCATCGATCCCGAGTACCGCAACCTGCGCATCGGGCAGCGGCTCTACAACGAGCGCAAGAAGCTCTGCCAGTACCTGCGCCTGAGCGGCATCGTCTTCGGTGGCCGTCTGCCGGGGCTGGCCAAGCGCCGCAAGCGGAAACTGACGCCGGAGGAATACGTCGATCAGGTACAAAACAAGAAGATCCGCGATCCGGTGCTTTCGTTCCAGTTGCGCAACGGCTTCGAGTACATCGGCATCCTGCACGACTACCTGCCCGAGGACACGGACTCGCGCGGGCATGCCGCCCATCTGGTGTGGCGCAACCCGCAGGTGGCGCAGGAGCGGGAAGTGGAACGCTCGGAGACGACCAACCGGCTGCCCGATACCGTGCGGATCGCGACCGTGCAATACGAGCTGCGCCGGGTGCGTTCGTTCGAGGAATTCACGCAGTACGTCGAATACTTCGTCGACGTGACCGCCGATTACAGCGCCGACTTCGTCGTCTTCCCCGAGCTGTTCACGCTGCAGCTGCTGTCGCTGGAGGAGAAGCCGCTGTCGCCCGCCGTGTCGATCGATTATCTCACCGGCTACACCGAGCGCTTCAAGGAATTCATGTCGCACCTGTCGGTGCGCTACAACATCAACATCATCGGCGGCTCGCACCCGACCAAGGTCGAGGGTGGTGATATCCGCAACATCTGCTACGTGTTCCTGCGCGACGGTTCCATCCACGAGCAGGCCAAGATCCATCCGACGCCGAACGAGCGCTACTGGTGGAACATCACCGGCGGCTCCGAGGTATCGAGCATCATGACCGACTGCGGCCCGATCGGCGTGATGATCTGCTATGACGCCGAGTTCCCGGAAATGGCGCGTCACCTGACCAATCAGGGGGCGCAGATCATGTTCGTGCCGTTCTGCACCGACGAGCGCCAGAGCTATCTGCGGGTGCGTTACTGCGCCCAGGCGCGTGCCGTCGAGAACCAGTGCTACGTGGTGCTGGCCGGCAATGTCGGCAACCTGCCCGGTGTCGAGAACCTCGACATCCAGTATGGCCAGAGCTGCATCCTGACGCCCTGCGACTTCGGGTTCGCGCGCGACGGTATCGCCGCCGATACCACGCCGAACGTGGAAACGGTCTCGTTCGCCGATCTGCGGCTGGAGGCCCTGGTCTCGTCACGCAACCAGGGCACGGTGCAGAATCTCAAGGACCGCCGCTTCGATCTGTACTCGGTGCGCTGGAAGAATCGTTGATGCGGCGCCACCGTGCGCCCGAACCCTGACGGGAGAATTCCGATGGATACCTCGCCGGAACAACTCTGGGCCCTGATCGGTCCGATCGTGACCGACATGGGCGTCAATCTGATCAGTGCGCTGCTGCTGATCATCATCGGCTGGATGGCCGCCGGCTGGGCGCAGCGGGCCATTCGCCGCGGCCTCGGCCGATTCAGGAACATGGATCGTACCCTGATCAGCGTATTCGCCGGCATGGCGCGCTACTTCATCCTGATTACCGTGCTGATCATGGTGCTGGCCCGTTTCGGGGTTCAGACGGCCAGCATCCTCGCCGCCCTTGGTGCGATCGGCCTGGCGGTCGGTCTTGCGCTGCAGGGCACGCTGGCCAACATCGCCGCCGGCGTGATGCTGCTGTTCCTGCGGCCGCTCCGCGTCGGCGACTACGTGAATGCCAACGGCCACGAGGGCACGGTCGACGAAGTCGGCCTGTTCACCACCGAGATGACCACCTTCGACGGCCTTTACCAGTCGGTGCCGAACGCGGATATCTGGGGCGGCCGGATCGTCAACTTCAGCCGCAATCCGGTCCGTCGGCACGACATCATCATCGGCATTTCCTACGGCGACGACATCGATCGGGCGCAGGCGGCGTTGCTGGAAGTGCTGCAGGCCGACGATCGGGTACTGCCCGGCGACGAGAGCGTGCCCGCCCCCCAGGTACTGGTGCGGGAACTGGCGGATTCCTCGGTCAACCTGGGGCTGCGTTTCTGGACGTCCGGGGACGACTACTGGCCGGCCAGCTTCGAGCTGCGCAAGGCCGCCAAGCAGGCGCTCGACCGGGCCGGGATCACCATCCCGTTTCCCCAGCGCGACGTCCACCTGCAGGATCTGCGGGCAACGGAATGAAGCGGTCCGCGGCCGCCGCCGGCGGCCTCGAACATGCTAGAATATCCGCTTTGTGTCCCCTTGCTCCGTACCGTCCGGAAAGCGCTCGCCGATGACCGAATTCGCCAGGGAAATCTTCCCGGTCAACCTCGAAGAGGAGATGCGTCAGTCCTACCTGGACTAC
>CAYZHJ010000035.1:0-23313 GCA_964478305.1 uncultured Ectothiorhodospiraceae bacterium | reverse complement strand
GCTGCGATTCAGTGCCAATGCCGATACCGGAGAACGCCATGGAACGGTTCCTGTCTGGATTCCCCTTTCGAATCCGCCCGCGCCGGAGACGCCCGGCATGACGGACATGGAGCAGCGTGCGGCCGATCCGGCGCTCGACATCCTGCAGCGGGTGTTCGGGTTCGACGATTTTCGCGGGGAGCAGCGGGCGATCATCGATTCGGTGGTCGCGGGGCGCGATGCGCTGGTGCTGATGCCCACCGGGGGCGGCAAGTCCCTGTGCTACCAGGTGCCGGCGCTGTTGCGCTCCGGCACCGCCGTGGTGGTGTCGCCGCTGATCGCGCTGATGCGCGACCAGGTGGAGGCGTTGCGGCATCACGGCGTGCGCGCGGCCTGCCTCAATTCCTCGCTGGACGAGGCCGAGCGGCGCGAGACGGAGCGGGCGCTGGCGGCGGGCGAGCTGGACCTGGTCTACGTCGCGCCCGAGCGGCTGCTGCAGCCGGGGACGCTGGCGCGCTTCGAGCGCATTCCGGTGGCGCTGTTCGCGATCGACGAGGCACACTGCGTGTCGCAGTGGGGTCACGACTTCCGGCCCGAGTACATGCAGCTCGGCGTGCTGGGCGAACGTTTCCCGGGCGTGCCGCGCATCGCGCTGACCGCCACCGCCGACGAGCGCACCCGCCGCGAGATCCTGCACCAGCTCTTCCCGGACGGTGCCGAGACCTTCATCGCCAGCTTCGACCGGCCGAACATCCGCTACCGGATCGGGCTCAAGGACCGGCCGCGCGAGCAGTTGCTCGACTTCATCCGCACGGAGCATCCGGGCGAGTCGGGCATCGTCTACTGCATGACGCGGCGCAGCTCCGAGACCACCGCGGCCTGGCTGTCGGAGCGCGGACTGTCCGCGCTGCCCTACCACGCCGGCCTCGATGCGCAGACCCGCCAGCATCACCAGGCGCGCTTCCTGCGCGAGGAAGACACGATCATCGTCGCTACCATCGCCTTCGGCATGGGCATCGACAAGCCGGACGTGCGCTTCGTCGCGCACCTGGATCTGCCCAAGAGCATCGAGGCCTACTACCAGGAAACCGGCCGCGCCGGGCGCGACGGCGAACCGGCGGACGCGTGGCTGGTCTACGGGCTGCAGGACGTGGTGCAGGTGCGGCAGTTGCTGGCCGGTTCCGGCGCGGACGAGATGCGCCAGCGGGTCGAGCGCGAGCATCTCGATGCGCTGCTGTCGTTCTGCGAAAGCACCGATTGCCGGCGGCAGTCGCTGCTGGGCTACTTCGGCGAGTCGCATCCGGGCGGCTGCGGCAACTGCGACAACTGCCTGCAGCCGCCGGTGACCTGGGACGCGACCGAGCCGGCACGCATGGCACTGTCCACCATCTACCGCACCGGCCAGCGCTTCGGCGCCAACTACATCGTCGACGTGCTGCTCGGCAAGTCCGACGAGCGCATGCAACGCTTCGGTCACGACAAGCTGAGCACGTTCGGCATCGGCACGGAACACTCGCGCTCGGCGTGGCACTCGATCCTGCGGCAACTGCTGGCGCGGGGACAGGTGCAGCCCGATCCCGGCGGGCACGGCGGGCTGCAACTGAGCCCGGACTGCCGCGCGCTGTTGCGCGGCGAGGAAGCGTTGCACCTGCGGCAGGATCTGCCGGCGGCAAGACGGCGCAAGGCGGGAAGCGGTTCGACCGCCGCTGCCTCGCCCCATTCCGCCGCCTGGGAGGCATTGCGGCGCTGCCGCCGGGAACTGGCCGAGAGCGAGGGCGTGCCGCCCTACGTCATCTTCCACGACGCCACGCTCGCCGCGCTGCTCGAGCAGCGGCCGCGCGATCTCGACGCCATGTCGCGGGTGCCGGGCATCGGCCGGCACAAGCTGGAGCGCTACGGCCAGCGCTTCCTCGAGGTGCTGCGCGAGTCGGAGAACGCGGCCGCGCTCAACGACACGCAGGCCGAGACGTTCCGGCTGCTGCGTGCCGGCCACGATCCCGAGTCGATCGCCGCCACCCGCGGCCTGGCGCCGGCGACCGTGTTCGACCACCTGGCGCAGGGGATCGAGCGCGGCGCGATCACGCTGGACGAGACCATCGAGCTGGATCCGCAGGCACGCGGCACCCTCGAGGAAGCGCTACTCGACGACGGCGAACCGGTGGCGCGCCTGCGCCCCGCCTTCGACGAGCTCGGCGGCACCTGGTCGTTCGAGGTCCTCAAGCTGGTGCGCGCCGATCTGCGGCGGCGGGCGGGGGTGAGCGAATCGAGCGCCGTTTGAGCGCGGCCCGCGACCGACGATCGCCTTGCGGCGATGTGCCAGCATTCGCTGCGTGGACACTGGCCTGCGACCTGCTGAACGTTGGGCCTCCTGCGTCGGCCCAACCTACTCGGTTGGCCTGCTTCAACCTGGCCCGAATTCCCTGCGCGCCGGTCCACGTTCATTCGCGTTCATTCGCGGTTCCCTTTTCGGCCTTCCGGAACCCGCCGTTGCATGACCGCGATCAGTCGGCCGGTACCAGCCGTACCAGGCGACCGTTGGATGCATCGGTCAGCAGGTAGAGGTAACCGTCCGGGCCCTGGCGGACGTCGCGGATGCGCCAGCCTCGGTCGTCGAGCAGTTTCTCCTCGGACACGATCCTTTCACCGTCCAGTTCCAGGTGGGCGAGGTGGGTAAGCGCGAGGGCGCCGACGAACAGGTCGCCCTGCCATTCGGGGAAGCGGTCACCGGTGTAGAAGTCCATGCCGGAGGGCGCAATCGACGGGGTCCAGTGGTGAATCGGCTGGATCGTGCCGGGCAGTTCGTCGGGGCCGATCTCGGGACCGTAGTACTCGCGGCCGTAGGTGGTCTTCGGCCAGCCGAAGTTCTCGCCGGCCTCGGGGATGTTGATCTCGTCGCCGCCGCGCGGGCCGTGCTCGTGGATCCACAGCCGGCCGGTCTCCGGGTGCAGGGCCGCGCCCTGCGGATTGCGGTGGCCGTAGCTGTAGATCGCCGGTTCGGCATCGTCGCGGCCGACAAACGGATTGTCGTCCGGGATCGTGCCGTCCGGGTACAACCGCAGGACCGAGCCGTTGTGATCGCCGATGTCCTGGGAACGGTCGCGCTCGCCGCGCTCGCCGACGGTGACGAATACGTGGCCTTCCCGATCGAACACGATGCGCGAGCCGAAGTGCTTGCTGCTGCTCACGCAGGGCGTGGCGACGAACAGGGTCTCGAAGCCGGCGAGGCGATCACCCTCGAGCCGACCGCGGCCGAAGTGGGTGGCGTTGCCGGGTCCGCATTCGCCGGACCAGGTGAGGTACACGTAGCCGTTGTCGGCGAAGTCGGGATCGAGGACGACGTCGAGCAGGCCGCCCTGGTTGCGGGCGTCGACGGCGGGGACGTTCCCGATCGTCGTGCGATCGCCGCTGTCCGGCTCGAATCGCAGCAGGTCCCCGGAGCGCTCGGTGATCAGCATGTCGCCGTCCGGCAGGAAGGCCATGGCCCAGGGGTGATCGAAACCCTCGGCGACGGTCTCGACGCGGAAGTCGGCGGCAGCGAGCGGGGCGGCGGTCAGCGCGAGCAGGGCCGCGGTCAGGAACGTCGTGCCTCGTTGGTGCATGAGACCTCCATCGGCAGTCCCGGCCAGTGGCAATCATTACCGGGCAGTCTAGCAGGGGTTGCCGGCATTGCCCGGCGCGGGGAACGACGCGCGAATCCGACGGACATGCATGCGCCGGGCAACATCGGCCTGCGGCTGAACGAACACTGCAGGAGCGACTTTGGCGGCGAACCAATCAGGCAAGGCTTTCCCGGGCAATGTTCGCGGCTGACGCCGTTCCTGCAATCGAACAGAGCCGTCAAGAGGATGTCACGGGAACGGGGTGCCTGTCTTCTCGGCCAGCGACCGTTTCACCACGCTCGTCAGGATGTGGTGGTACTCGCGCACGCGCTGGACGTAGCGCACGGGTTCCCAGCCGCGGGCGTAGCCGTACTTGAGCTTGCGGTAGTGCTCGGGCTCCGACAGCAGGGGCAGGACCTGCTTGATGTCGCGCCAGCGGTGGGGACTGAGGCCCCGGCGGCGGGCCAGCAGCTGGGCGTCGTGCAGGTGGCCGCGGCCGACGTTGTAGGAAGCGAGCGCCAGCCAGGTCCGGTCCGGCTCGGTGACCTCGTCCACGAAGCGTCGCTTCAGATGGGCCAGGTATTCGGCGCCGCCGAAGATGCTCTGGCGCGGATCGAGGCGATCCTCGACGCCCATCGCCCTGGCGGTGGGCAGGGTCAACATCATGATGCCGCGCACGCCGGTGGGGCTGCGGGCGTGCGCGTTCCAGTGCGACTCCTGGTAGGCCTGGGCGGCGAGCAGCGTCCAGGGCAGTTCCCGCTCCGCGGCGGCTTGGCGGAACCAGTCGCGATAGCGCGGCAGACGCTCGTCCACGCGCCGCATCAACCGGCGCGTGTCGACGTAGTCGAACTGCGAGAAGAAGCCGTAGTACTTCTCCTGCACGTCGGCGAGTCCGCCGGCGGCACGAAACGAGGCCATCCATTCGTTAAGTGCCGCGGCAAGCGCATCGCTGCCCGGCGGCAGCACCCAGCCGAGTTGCTGCTCGCGCGACAGCCGCATCGGCGTCATCAGCTCGGGAAAGTAGCGCCGGTTGATGGCGACGATGGTCGAGTCGGCCACGGTGCAGTCGAGCTCGCGGCGCCACACGCGGCGCAGCAGTTGCTCGGTTGTCGTGTTCTCGACCGCGGCCCATTCGGGGGTGCGGTATCCCTCCTGTTCGAGGTCATGCAGCAGCTCGGCGTAGCTGCTGTTCGCGATGACCTCGACCTGCACCTTCGACAGTTCCCGCAGATCCTCGGGCTGCATTCCGTCACGCCGGCACACCACCTGCTGGATGACCTCCTGGTAGGGTGGACCGAACCGGAACCAGCGCCGGCGGTCGCGGGTGATCGTGAGGCCCGCGGCGGCGAGATCGGCCTCGCCGCGATTGATCGCCTCGAGGATGTCCCCGACCGTGTCCTCGATCGCGTACTCGGTCTCGACTCCGAGCCAGGCCGCGAACGATTCGGCCAGATCGTGTTCCGGACCGGCGGGCTCGTCGTCGCGTCCGATGTACCAGGTCGTCGGCGCGTTGCGCGTGAGCACCACCAGCCGCCCGGAGGCCTTTATGGCTTCCAGCGATCGCGCGGCCTGTTCCGCCGCCGCCAGCGGTTCCTGGCGCAGTGCGGTCAGTCCGAGAACCGCCAGCACGGCAAGCGCGAAGCGCCATCGAGACACCGCCGATCTCCCGTGGACGAGGCCCCTATCCAATAACCCGAAACAAGGGTCGGAGTCGAGTCCGGGTCCTGCTCATTGAATGACCGCCGGCCTCCGTCGCTCTATCATGGGCCTGTCCCTTCGAGCCTTCTGCAGGGACGCGGCCCGGTCCGCGGTCACGACACGGGCCACCCGTCGGCAGCTCCTTGCGTCGGGACCACCCGCCGAAGACAGGGAATCATCGGTCAATGACGAAACACGCCGGCAGGAATCCGTTCCCGGACACCTTCGTTTCCGCGCTCATCGAGAGCTTTCCGGAAATCTTCTTCCTGTTCGACCGCGAGGGCCGGATGCTGAGCTGGAACCGGCACGCCGAAGAGGTAACCGGCTACGGCACGGAAGAGATCGCGGGAATGCATCCGCTCGCCTTCTTCCACGAGGACGAGCATCCGGCTGTCCGCGAGGCCATCGAGACCGCGTTTACCGAGGGCTCGGCCCAGGTCGAGGCCGAATTGCACACACGCGAGGGCCGACGGCTGCCGTATCTGTTCGCCGGCAGCGGCATGGAGGTGGACGGCGTGCCGGTGCTGTGCGGTTTCGCCATCGACATCGGCACCCGCCGCCGCGCCGAGGCGGCGCTGCGCGAGTCCGAGGCACACTATCGTGCGCTGGTCGAGCAGTCCCTGACCGGCGTCTACATGATCCGCGAAGGAATCTTCACGTACGTCAATCAGCGACTCGCCGGCATGTTCGGCTACACGCAGGAAGAGCTGGTCGATCGCCTCGGCCCGCTCGACCTGATCGCGCCGGAGGATCGCGACGCCGTGCAGGAACGCGTCCGCCAGCGCGTCACCGGCGAGGTCCACAGCGCCCATTACACCGCGCGCGGACTGCGCAAGGACGGCAGCCGCCTGTGGCTGGAGATCCACGGCACGCGGGTCGACTTCGGCAAGGGACCGATGATCACGGGCTCGCTGATCGACATCACGCAGCGCAAGGAAGCCGAGGAGGCCCTGACCGAAAGCCGGCGTTTCCTCGAGACCCTGGTGGACAATCTTCCCGGCGTGGTCTACCGCTGCCGCAACGACCGCGACTGGACCATGGACTTCATCAGCGATGCCTGCACCATGCTGATGGGCCATACACCCGCGGAGATGATGGCGCCGGGTCAACCCACCCTGGGCATGCTGATTCACGCCGACGACCGGGAACTCGTCTGGGACACGGTCCAGGATGCCCTGCAACGCGGAGAGCCATTCCAGATCACCTACCGACTCGGCCATCGGGACGGCTTCTTCCGCTGGGTCTGGGAACAGGGGCGCGGCGTGTTCGATGAAGATGGGGAGCTGATCGGCCTCGAGGGCTTCATCAACGACATCACCGCGCAGAAGCAGGCGCGCGACGAATTGCAGCGGCTCGCCGATCGTCTTCACACCACGCTCGAGAGCATCACCGATGCCTTCTACACCGTCGATCGGGACTGGCGATTCACCTACGTCAACCGCGAGGCGGAGCGTGTGCTGGAGCGGCCGCGTGAAACCCTGCTCGGCAGCGCGATATGGGAGGCGCTGCCCGACCTGCGTGAATCGACACTCGAAGCGGAGTTCCGCCGGTCGGCGAATGAAAACGTCAGCCTGCGCTTCGAATACTACCGGCAACTTTCCGGACGCTGGCACGAGTACCATGTCTATCCTTCCGGGGAAGGACTGGCCGTCTACTTCCGCGACATCACCCGCGAGAAGAACGACCGCGAACAGATCGAGTTCCTGGCCCTGTACGATCCGGTGACGCAGCTGCCCAACCGCAGACTGCTGGAAGACCGGCTGGGCCGCGCGCTCGCCACCAGCAACCGGAATCGTTCGCGCGGCGCACTGCTGTTCATCGATCTCGACGACTTCAAGTCGGTCAACGATTCACTGGGACACGACCAGGGCGACATCCTGCTGCAGCAGGTGGCGAAGCGGCTGAGCGGATGCCTGCGGCAGAACGATACGGTCGCGCGCTTCGGCGGTGACGAGTTCGCGGTGGTCCTGGAGGGAATCGTTGCGGATCCGGACGAGGCACGAATCCGGATGCGGCAAGTGGCCGAGAAACTGCGCGACGTACTGGAACAACCCTTTCAGCTGGCCGGACAGACCTGTTACACCACCGCCAGCATCGGCATCACGGAATTCGGCGACGGGGACGAGACCATCCAGGAACTGCTCAAGCGCGCCGACCTCGCCATGTACCAGGCGAAGGAAGGCGGCCGCAACACCACCCGGCTGTTCGAGCCGTTGATGGAGACCGCCGCCGCCACGCGCATGCAGATCGAGACCGATCTGCGCGAGGCACTGGAGAACGGCACCATCGATGTGCATTACCAGCCGCAGGTCGATGCCGAAGGCCGCATCACCAGCGCCGAGGCACTGGCCCGCTGGCGGCATCCCGTCCGGGGGCCGATCTCGCCGGCCGAGTTCATTCCCGTCGCCGAGCACACCGGTCTGATCGTCCCCCTCGGGCAAACGGTGCTCGAGCAGGCCTGCCGCCAGCTCGCCCGCTGGATGGAACATTCGCCGACACCGGAATTCACCATGGCGATCAACGTCAGCGCCCGGCAGTTCCACGATCGGGACTACATCGACGACACCCTCGCCACGATCGGGAAGGCCGGTGTCGAGCCGGCCCGTATCCGTCTCGAACTGACCGAGAGCATGCTGCTCGAGGACATCGAGAGGAGCATGAACACCATGCTGGTGCTCAAGGCACACGGGGTGCGCTTCTCCCTCGATGACTTCGGTACCGGTTATTCATCGCTGGCCTATCTCAAGAGCCTGCCGCTCGACCAGCTCAAGATCGATCAGACCTTCGTTCGCAACATGGCGACCGATCCCAACGATGCGGCCATCGTGCGTGCCATCATCGCCATTGCCGAGAGCCTGGGACTGGGTGTCGTGGCCGAGGGCGTGGAAACCGAGGCCGCCCGGCAACTGCTCGCCGAGTACGGCTGCGTTCAGTACCAGGGATACCTGTTCAGCCCGCCGATGCCGGCGCGGGAGTTCGAGTCGTTCTCCGCCTGGCCCGGCTGACGAACGCACCGAATCGATGCGCGCCACGCGAGGGATCCGCCGGTAGAATGGCGGGCACGTGGTAGAAGAAGAAAGGGATGTCCGCGGCCCTGCCGCCGCCGAATCGAGATGCCGACGATCCCCCCGCTGCCCAGCATGCCACCCGTCCTGCGTCCGCTCGGGACGGTGCTCGTGCCGTTGTTGATACTGGCCGCGGGCGTGCTGCTGCTGGGTCCCGCGGGACGACTGGAGCCGCCACTGCAGCGGCTGCTGGCATATCTGCCATACGTCCTGCTGGTAACGGCGCTGGTGCTGGCGCAGTACTTCAACCGCTCGCGCGAGCTGGCCTGCTCCGTCGTGCTGCTGTGCGCGTACTGGCTGATCCGCACGCGTCTGCAGATCCCTCTCGACGAGCCTGTACCGCAGGCGCTGTACGCACTGATCGGTATCGTCGTGCCGGTCGCACTGCTGGTGCAGTTCATGGTGACCGAACGCGGGCTGTGGACCCCCGCCTCGTTGCGGCTGGTGCTGCTGGGACCGCTGCTGCTGTTCGTCGGCGTGCTGGCCTATGGCGACAGCCCCGAGCGCGCCGCACGCCTGGCGGCCTGGTTTCCGGCCAAGCCCTGGTCCGGTTACGTGCTCTCGCCCGCCGCCAGCGCGTTGTTCGGCGCCGCGCTCGCGGCCATGTCCGGATTGGTGTGGCTGCGCGAGGTGCAATTGCAGCCCACGCTGCCCGGCTGCCTGCTGTGCGTGTTCGTTGCGCTCGCCTTTTTCCATGTGCCGCTGATCTCGACCCTGATGTTCTCGGCGGCCGCGGTGATCCTCGTCACCGGTCTGCTGCAGCGCTCGTATCACATGGCCTACCGGGACGAGCTGACCGGCCTGCTGGGACGGCGCGCCCTGCAGGAACGATTCCTGGCGCTCGGTTCGCGCTACACCATCGCGCTGCTCGATGTCGATCATTTCAAGCAGTTCAACGACACCCACGGACACAAGGCCGGCGACGACGCGCTGAAGATGGTCGCCTCGCAACTGGAACAGGTGGGTGGGGGCGGTACCGCCTACCGGTACGGCGGCGAGGAGTTCTGCATCGTGTTCCCGCGGCGGCGCCTGTCGGAATGCCTGCCGCACCTCGACGAGATGCGCCGGGCGATCGAGAATTACCCGCTGGTCCTGCGCGACATCCAGCACCGCCCCGAGGACAGCGAGGAAGGAATGCAGCGACGCGGTTCGAGCGAGGCGGCGGAAACGCTCCACCTGACGGTGAGTATCGGCCTGGCCGAGCCGGAACAGGCGGACGACACTCCAGAGACCATACTGCGCGCGGCCGACCGGGCGCTGTACGAGGCCAAGGATGCCGGCCGCAACCGGCTGGCCTGGTTCGTCGATGCGGAGAACGAGGACGTCGCGGAACGAGGGCGACCGTAGGCCGCCGCCCGGCACGACGGCCCGATGGTGGTGCGACGCGTGCGTGGACTCGACAAACCCGCCGGGCGCTTGCGGCAACGCCACGGTTGTCGTGCAATGTCCGATTCCGCGCGGAGCCCTCTCGATGCCCGAACAGCCAGTCACCGTTGAAGACGACGTTCGCCGTGCCCTGGCCGAGGATGTCGGCAGTGGCGACCTGAGCGCCGCCGCCATCCCGGCGGATGCCGTCGCGCACGCGACCGTGATCGCGCGCGAGGCCGCGGTGGTCTGCGGCGGGCCCTGGTTCGATGCGGCATTCACGGCGGTCGAGCCGGCGATCTCGATCGACTGGGCGGTCGCCGAGGGCGAACGGGTGGCGTCGGGACAGGCACTGTGCACGCTGCACGGCCCCGCACGCGGCCTGTGCACCGCCGAGCGCACGGCGCTCAATTGCCTGCAACTGCTGTCGGGCGTGGCCACGGCCACGCGCGCCTGCGTCGACGCGGTCGCCGGCACGGGTGTGGCGATCCTCGACACCCGCAAGACCCTGCCCGGACTGCGCGCGGCGCAGAAGTACGCCGTCGCCTGCGGCGGCGGAACCAATCACCGCCTGGGGCTGTTCGATGCCGCCATGCTCAAGGAGAACCACCTGCTGGCCGCCGGCGGCATCGAGCCGGCGCTGGCGGCGCTGCGCGCGGTTCACCCGCGGGCGTCCTGCACGGTCGAGGTGGAGACGCTGGAACAGCTCGAGCGCGCGCTCGCCGCCGGCGCCGACCGCCTGCTGCTGGACAACTTCGGGCTCGACGGCCTGCGCGAGGCGGTCCGCATCAACGCGGGCCGGGCGGTGCTCGAGGCCTCGGGCGGCATCGAGCCCGACCGGGTGCGGGCCGTCGCGGACACCGGTATCGACTGCATTTCCATCGGCGCGCTCACCAAGCACGTGCGCGCACTGGATCTGTCGCTGCGATTCGACTGAACGGCGGCGGTATTCCGACGCACGGCACCGACAGTGATACGACGACGCGCTACACTGGGAAGCAGAGGATCATCCTGAAACGAAGAGGAGACGGCAGGCTGTCGGGCTGAAGCCCGATCTACGACATCCTGATGCACGCAACGAAAGGTGTAGGTCGCACTTCCCTGCGACAGCCCTACGCACGTACCCACGTCGAACGGACGCGAAACCGGGCACGGAAATCGTCATGGCCAACCTGCGCGAAAAGATGGCACGGCACGGGTTCGAGTCGAACGTCGACTACGCCTACCACGTGCGCTGCCTGCTGTCGCAGCCGGGCGACACCATCCCGGCGCTGAACGTCGAGGGTGATTCCGGGCGCCGCAAGACGGCCTTCGCCACCGCCCTGGCCGCGGCGCTGGAGTATCCCCGGCGCATCTATCACGACTTCACTCAGGTCAACGATCCGCCGCCGAAGGTCGTGCCACCGCCGAGCCGCGACGAAGAGGGCCGCGAGGAGCCGCCCATCCCGGCGTTCGAGCGGGCGATGTCGGACGCCTGTGCCTTCTCCGAGGGCGAGAAGACCGTCCTGATCCTCGATCAGTTGCAGGCGGCCGACTTCCGCGAGCACATCCGCCTGTATCGATTCCTGACCGAGGGGGAATGGCATTTCCGTGACGCCGTGTTTACCGCCAATACGCGTAACCTGGTGGTGATCCTGATCGCCGAGGAACCGCTGTATCACTCGCTGCAGAAGACCAGCTTCAGCGCCTGGGTGCCGCGCGCCTCGGTGGGCGAGACCGACTACCGGCCGGACGACTTCGGCCTGGGGCCGGAGGCGGAACCGATGATGACCGCGATGGCGGCGCTGTTCCGCGAACTGGGCGTCCAGCCGACGCCGTCGGAGTTCGAGCGTCTGCTGCACGACATCCACCACAACGTGCGCACCGCCGACGAGCTCACCTGCTCGATCTACGGCTGGACCGAGGGCATCGACCGCACCCTGCTCATGTCCGACCGCGTCCAGCGTCATGTCCGTGAACTGATGCCGGTGATCGAGGAATACGTCGGCATCGAGCACGTCGAGCTCACCGCCGCGCACACCTCGAGCGACGACTAGTGTCGGCGACAATCCCGTAAACCGGATGAAGCAAGGGGAATCCGGTCATGCCCGATTGCCGTCTTCCCGCATTCCACCTCGCTGCATCCCGGCCACGCAAGCCGGCGGGAACCCCCTCCCGATCGCGGAGTCATACTCCCCAATCGGTTCGGTAGCCGCCATCGGCACGCTATAATCGCTTATTGGCGATCCCCGGAGGCAGCATGGCGAGAACCGACGAATTCGCACGCCTGATCGAGGAGCACATTCCCGATGCGCGCGCCACCGTGGTCGGCGAGGGCGGCAAGTTTGAAGCGACCGTCATCAGCGATGCCTTCGCGGACAGGAACCTGCTGGCCAAGCACCGGCTGGTCTATGCCGCGCTCGATCCGCACATCAAGTCGGGCGAGATCCACGCGCTGTCCATTCGCGCCTATACGCCGGGCGAATGGCAGGAGGTCGGCGGCGAAGCCTGACATCCCGGCCAGCCGGTCCGGCCGCAACGCCACTCCCTTCCCCTTCCCCCTTCGGCCCGGGCGCCGCTGTGAACGACGGCTGCCGGCATTGCTGGGCGCATCCGTGTTGCTACTTGCCGGCTGCGCGGCGGCGCCGCCGCTGCCGCGGGCCGAATCCCCGGAGGCCGTCCCTGCCCTGTGCCGGGCGCTGTTCGAGCGCCTCGATCATGCCGTCGCCGAGAGCGGAATCGGCGATGCCGGGGCCGCACGCATCGACGGCTTCCCCTGGCTGCGCATCGACCGGCCACTGGCTTCCTTCCGTTTCGAGCTCGACACGCCGGCGCGCCGATCGGCCTGGCTGCAGCGACTGGCGGCGGCGGATGCGAGCGGGCGCCGGCACGAACTGGCCAACCTGCCGGCACGGACGCGCGAACGCCTGGCCGCGCAATGGCGCGAGGCCGCATCCGGCAGCGCCCTGCCGGACGCACTGCCGCTCGCGCAGGCGGACTGCCGCGAGCGGCTGAACGCACGCCTGGCGCGGGACGCGGACGAGCTGGACCGCCTGATCGCGGCCGCCCACCCGCCCGACGCCTACCGTGACTGGCAGCGGGTACTGGGTCTCTATCCGCTCACCCGTCACATCGTCCTGCCGCGGATCGCCACCCACCAGGCGGCTCGGCAGAAGGCGATCGGCTCGCCGCCGGAGCCGGATGCACCGTGGCGCCACTACGCGGTACCCGCGCCTCCCGACAACCGGCCGGAAGCCGCCGTGCCGGCGCTGGCGCGCGATGCACTGGGCATTCCGCAACCGACATCGGCACAGCGGGCAGCGCTGTTCGCCGCGCATGCCCCGCTGTGGTCGATCGAGACCCGCTCGACCGCCGACCGTCCGGGCGCGCTGGTGCAAGCATCGACGAGGCCGGAAGCGGATCCGTCGCGTCCGGTGGAATACCGCCGCTGGTCCTGGACCCGCTTTCGCGGCGACGTGCTGGTGCAGCTGAGCTATGTCCTGTGGTTTCCCGAACGGCCGGCGGACGGTGCCCTCGACATCTATGCCGGCCATCTCGACGGTCTGATCTGGCGCGTGACCCTGGCCGCGGATGGCGAGCCGCTCGCCTACGAGAGCATCCATCCCTGCGGCTGCTACTACACCGTGTTCCCGGCTCCAGGCTGGCGCGTGCGCGCGGCCCGCGCGGGCGAGGAACCGGTACTGGCGCCGCGCACCGCGCCGGAGCCCGATGCGGACGAGCGTCTGCGCATCCGGCTGCAGGCCGGCACCCATTACCTCGCGGGCATCGGCGTCGAAGGCAACGCCGGCACGGACCCCGAACCGCTGGCGCCGCTGCCTCTCGCGACGCTGCGTTCGTTGCCGTTGCCCGGCGGCGCCCATCGCAGTGCCTTCGAATCCGACGGCCTGATTCCGTCCACGCGGCGGCCGGAGCGCTTCCTGCTGTGGCCGCTGGGCGTGCCCAGCCCCGGCGCCATGCGCCAGTGGGGCACGCATGCCATCGCCTTCATCGGCAAGCGCCACTTCGACGATCCCGACCTGCTCGACTCCCTGCTGACGAGAGAAGGAAATGATGCGCACTAGCCTGTTGCTGCTGTTGTTGCTGGCGATGCCCGGCACGGTCACGGCGCAGGTACACGTGATCGGAGACTGGCCCGGCGACCTCGACGACACCTGGAAACAGCGCGATTTCGAGGGCAGGACCCGTTACAGCCCCGGCGAGGGCGATCCTCCGCACGTGGTGGCCATCGCCGAGGCGAGCGCCTCGGCCCGCTACCGCGAGATCGAGGTCGACCTCGCCGAGACGCCCTGGCTGCAATGGTCCTGGCGGGTCGAGCGGCTGCCGGACATCGATGCGCCCGAGACCGAAAAACCCGGCGACGACTACGGTGCCCGCCTCTACGTCGTCCGCGAGGGGCTGTTCGGCAAGCTGTCGGCCAATGCCCTCAATTACGTCTGGTCGCAGCGGCAGCCGGTCGGCGACACCTGGCCCAATGCCTCCACGGGGCGCGCGGTCATGTGGTCGGTCGAACAGGGATCGGAACGCGTCGGCGAATGGATGAGCTACACCCGCGATGTGCGCGCCGACTGGCAGGCGGCCTTCGGCGACGCCATCGAGCGCATCCACGGCATCGCCATCATGACCGACGCCGACGACTCGGCCAGCCGGGCCGAGGCACGCTACGGCAGGATCCGCTTCTGCGCGATGCCGGAATGCACGAGCGAGTGAATCCGCAGGCTGGGCCGACGAGGGAGGTCCGACAAGGGCATTAGCTCTGCTGTTGGGCCTCCTTCGTCGGCCCAACCTACTGTACCGGTCGAATTCTATTTTCCCTGTATCTGTCGCCCTCCCTGCTGGCCCGCTATCGTCGGTGGCGAGCGTGATCGGGAGACACGGAATGAATACCTCGCACTGCCTGCCGGCCAGGCGGGACTGCGACAGCGGGACGATCCGGAAACGGCTGTGCGCCGCGGCGGGGTGGCTGCGGCTGTGGCACCGGCGGGCGCGGGAGCGGCGCGAGCTGCTGCGGCTCGATCCGCGGCTGTGCCGCGACATCGGCGTGACGGTCGACGAGGTGCGGCACGAGGCGGCGAAGCCGTTCTGGCGCGACTGAACGGATCCGGTTCAGCCCGCCTCGGCGGCAATGGTGCCCAGCCGGGCGATGGCGTGCTCCAGGGTCTCGTTCCAGGGCATGCCCGCCGACAGCCGCAGGTAGCGATCGTACCCGCGCCCGGTCGCGAACAGCCGTCCCGGCGCCACCCGGATGCCCTCGTGATAGGCCCGGCGGTACAGCTCCGTCCCGTCCGTGCCCCCGGGCAGCTCCACCCAGAGCACGAACCCGCCCGCGGGCTGCGAGACCCGCGTGCCCGAGGGGAAATGCCGGCCGATCGCCTGGCGCATCCGTGTCACCTGGTCCCGGTAGGCGCCGCGGACGCGGCGCAGGTGACGGACATAGCCGCCCGTGGCGAGGAAATCGGCGACGGCGAACTGGGCCGGGGTCGCGCCGGCGAAGGTCAGGTCATGCTGGGTCGACAGCGCGCGTTCGAAGAAGCGTCCCGGCAGCAGCCAGCCGATGCGGTAACCGGGCGCGATGGTCTTGGAGAACGACGATGCCGTCAGCACCCAGCCGTCCTCGTCGAAGGCCCGCAAGGGCCGAGGCCGCCGCTCGCCGAAATGCAGGTCGCCGTAGATGTCGTCCTCGATCACCGGCACGCGGTGACGGGCCGCGGCGGCGGCGATGCGCGCCCGCACCTCGTCCGTCATGAGGCTGCCGAGCGGATTGTTGAAGCTCGGCTGCAGCAGCGCCGCCCGCACGCGGTTGCGGGCAAAGGCCAGCTCCAGCGCTTCCGGGTCGACGCCCGTGACCGGATCCGTCGGCAGTTCCAGCACCCGCATGCCGAGCGACTCGATCACGCTCAGGATCTTGAAGAAGGTGGGCGACTCGACCGCGATGACGTCGCCCGGACCGGCGACGCTGCGCAGCGCCAGCGCCAGCGCCTCGGAGCAGCCGGTAGTGACCAGCACCTCGTCGGGACGGATGCGGCAGCCGAGGTCGGCCGCGCGGCCCGCGATCTGCTGGCGCAGCGGCTCGACCCCCGGCGCGTAGGCGTAATGGGTCAATGCCTCCGGCCGTTCGCGCAGGACCCGCCGCAATGAACGATTGAGTGCCTTGAGCGGCAGATGCTCGTCCGGCGGCAGCGCGAGCGACAGAGTCACCACGTCATCGCCGCCATCGGACATGATGGCGCGCGCCATGGCCTGGCGGTCGATGCCGGCGGGCTCGCCACTGGGACGGCTGCCGCCCGGTGTCGGCGGTTCCAGGGTGCTGCGTTCGCGGGCGTAGAAGCCCGATTGCGGCCGGGCCTCGATCCAGCCGTGACGCTCGAGCGAATCGTAGGCGCGGGTGACGGTGGACAGGCTGACGCCGAACTGCCGCCGCAGGGCTCGCAGCGACGGCACGCGGTCACCCGGCCGCAGGCTGCCGTCGGCAATCAGGCTGCGGACATGGTCGGCGACGCGCTCGTGAAGCCAGGTGCCCGCGCCGCCGGCAGTGGCCGAACTGTCCTGTTCCATGTGTGCCATTGAATAACTGTAGCGGACGCGGTCACCTCCCGCCAGCCTGCCCGGATCGGTTGGAGCGGGCTTGCCCGCGAACCGGGCTCGGGAAGGCCGTGCCTCGTTCATTCGCGGCCAAGGCCGCTCCAACGGTTCTCGAAGCGCTCTGCGGTCGTTGTTGGAGCGGGCTTGCCCGCGAATCCCGCGTCGCGAGGGGCGCAGCACGCGAATCATCGCCGCGAGCAGAGCGACCACCGCGTCACGGGATGCGGGGATTGGTCATGCGTCCACCGTCAATTCCCCGTCGGCGACGATCACGCCGTTGTTGTCGGCATAGACCCAGTCGCCCTCGTGGAAGGTGACGCCGCCGAAGGTCAGCGATGCGTCGAGCTCGCCGACATTGCGCTTCCTCGTCTTCAGTGGAACGGTGCCCAGGGCCTGCACGCCGAGATCCAGGGCGTGGATCTCGTCGACATCGCGGACGCAGCCGTAGACGATCACCCCGGCCCAGCCGTTGTCCACGGCCATCGCCGCGACGTCGCCACCCATCAGCGCGCGCCGCATCGAGCCGCCGCCATCGACGACCAGCACCCGTCCCGCACCCGGTTCCCCCAGCCGCTGCTTGACGAAGGAGTTGTCCTCGAAGCACTTGACGGTACACACCTCGCCGCCGAAGGCGCTGCGGCCGCCGTAGTTGCGCAGCATCGGCTCCAGCACCCGTACCCGCTCGGGGTACGCATCGCACAGGTCGGGCGTGCTGATCGTCACGGTCGGCTTGCCCATCTTCATCCTCCGTCGGGGTTCGATTGACGGGCAAGGCCCGAACGGCCGGCCCAATCGAGCGCGAACTGGTGCGCCACCCGGCCGCTGCGCGAGCCGCGCAGCAGGGCCCATTGCAGCGCGGCCTCGCGGGCGGCCTCGTCGAACGGGCAGTGCGGATCAACGTGGCGCAGCCAGGCTTCGGCGATGGCCAGGTAGTCGTCCTGACGGAACGGCTGGAACGACAGCCACAGGCCGAAACGCTCGGACAGCGAGATCTTCTCCTCGGTGCTCTCGCCCGGGTGAATCTCGCCGTCCACCGCCCGTGCCTCGCGGTTCTCGGACATGAACTCCGGCATCAGGTGGCGCCGGTTGGAGGTGGCATAGACCACCACGTTGTCCGGCGCGCTGGCGATCGAGCCCTCCAGCAGGGCCTTGAGCGAGCGGTAACCCGGCGCGTCGGCGTCGAAGGCGAGGTCGTCGGCGAACACGATGAAGCGTTCCTCGCGGCCGGCCAGCGGCTCGACGACGTCGGGCAGATCCAGCAGGTCGGCCGCGTCGACCTCGACCAGGCGCAGGCCCCGCGCCTGATGGGCAGCCAGCAGCGCCTTCACCAGCGACGACTTGCCGGTACCGCGCGCGCCCCACAGCAGGGCATTGTTGCAGGGCAGGCCGGCCAGGAACTGGCGCGTGTTGCGGTCCAGCGCCGCCTTTTGCTCATCGATGCCCTGCAGATCGTCCAGCGAGATCGCCGCGGGGCGCGCCACCGGCACGAAGCCGCCGCTGCCGCGCGCGATCCGCCGCCAGCGCCAGGCGACCGCCTCGCCCCCGGGTTCGGCGGGCAGGTCGGCGGGCAGCAGGCGCTCGACACGTGCCAGCAGATGCTCGGCGCGTTCGAGGATGTGTCGGAAACGATCGTCGTCCACCACGGGGTCCGGATACGAAAAACGATGGAATGCTAGCATGCGCGTCTGTGCCGGGAGCGCTCATGACGACCGAACCGACCTTCGCGGAACTGGACCCCGGCCTCGTGCTCGACGCGGTGGAGTCGCTGGGCCTGGTCTGCGACGGCCGCCAGCTCGCGCTCAACAGCTTCGAGAACCGCGTCTACCAGGTCGGCATCGAGGACGCCGAGCCCGTCGTCGCCAAGTTCTACCGCAACGGCCGCTGGTCGGATGCCCAGATCGACGAGGAACACGTCCTCGCCGCGGAATGTGCCGAACACGAACTGCCGCTGGTCGCGCCGCTGTGCATCGGAGACCGGACGCTGCACCGCCACGGCGGTTTCCGCTTCGCGCTGTATCCGCGCCGCGGTGGCCACGCACCGCCGATGGACGATCCGGCCGCGCTGGTGGTGCTCGGGCGCTTCCTCGCCCGCCTGCACAACGTCGGTGCCGCCCGTCCCTTCCGCCAGCGGCCGGCCCTCGACGTGGAATCGTTCGGCCACGCGCCGCGGCGGGCGGTGCTCGATTCCGGCCTGCTGCCCGCGGAGCTGGTCGAGGCCTATTCCAGCGCCAGCGAGCACCTGCTCGCGCGGATCGATACCATCATGAACGCGGTGTCGGCAACGCGGCTGCGCCTGCACGGGGACTTCCATCCCGGCAACATCCTCTGGCGCGACGAGGCACCGACGGTGGTCGACCTGGACGACGCCCGCACCGGGCCGGCGGTCCAGGACCTGTGGATGTTCCTGCCCGGTGAGCGCGAAGAGCGCGAATCCGCCCTGCAGGCACTGCTCGAAGGCTACTCGGCCTTCCGCGATTTCGATCCCGTGGAGCTGCAGCTGATCGAGTCGCTGCGCTCGCTGCGCCTGATCCACTACGCCGGCTGGCTCAGTGAACGCCACGACGAGAACACCTTCCGCCAGTCCTTCCCCTGGTTCACGCAGGCGCGCTGGTGGGAGGAACACATCCTGACGCTGCGCGAACAGCTCGCGGCCGTGGACGAAGCGCCGCTCGCCTGGCATCCCTGAGACAACGCATTCCCGGCCGGTGCCCGCGGCTACTGCTCGACCGAATGCATTTCCGAGGCGGCCCGTTCCTCGGGCGTCATGCGATACACGAGCAGCGATTCGTAACGCTGAAGGATGTGCTGGTCGAACACGCCGAACCAGCGCCGCACGGGATCGGGCACGGCGCCGGTCTCGGCCAGCGCGAAATCCTCCCGGCCGATGCCCAGCGCGTCCAGGAAGATCACGAAGGCCCGGGTCGGACCGTGCTGATGTGTGCCGAGCACCCGTACATTGCGCATGGATACACCCTCGCGCGCCGGCATCTGCTCGTGCAGGTGGCGATACAGCCAGGTGGGCTCGTCGGCGCAGTGCAGTGCGCCGTAGAGGATCACGTTGCGGCGCCCCGCCTGCCAGGATTGCCAGAAATTGCGGGCCAGCGTCTGGTCGCGTGAACCGTCGCGCTCGTTGCGGGACACCACCTGGGCGCGGGTTTCCTCGATACCGCGCACGAGCACCGCGGAATTGCGCCGACGCGCGGCCCGCACCACGGCGCCGATGTCCGCATCCAGCAACGGCACGTAGTCGCGACCGTCATCCAGCCATTGCTCGATCTGCACAAGCTCCGGCGGCGAGGCCTCCAGCAGCAGGACATCGACGGGGTAGTGACTGAAGAACGTTTCGGCGAGAAAACGCCGGGTCGAGGGTTCGTGGTGTTCGCCCAGGCAGAGAATCCGGTAGTCGGTTCGCGCGATCTTCCGCGACCAGCTTGCCGGCGGCTGCAGTGCCTCCTGCAACGAGTGCACGACGCGGTATTGTTCGACCGGTGGCAGCGCCCGCAGCCGTTCCAGTGCGATTTCCGCGGTGCGTTGCGCTGCCTGGATGCGAACCGGCTCCAGCACGATTTCGCGGGGCGGCTCGGGAAATACCGCGCGATACCAGAGCACGCCGGAGACGATGAGCAATGCCGTCAGCGGCCAGGCGAGGACGATCAGGAACAATCGCAGCATGGATCACCGGGCGTCACGCTCGAGGGAGAATTGTAATGCCGGCGGCGGCGCGACAGGAGGAGGCGGGGAACGCGAGGGTCCGGTTCAGTCAAGCTCGACCCATTGCGGCAGCCAGCGCCGTGCGCGGGTGAGTGCGCGATGATGGCGCCCGGCGTCGGGATCCAGCCGTGCCAGCAGGTTCCAGAAGCGGTCCGAGTGATTGAGATGGCGGGTGTGGGCCAGCTCGTGCAGCAGCACGTGATCGACCAGCGGGCGCGGCAGGAACAGCAGCTTGAAGTTGAGACTGATCGTGCCGCGGCCGGAACAGCTCGCCCAGCGCGTGCGCTGGCCGCGCACCGCCACGCGCTGGTATTCGAAACCGTACGCCAGTGCCAGCCGTTCGAGCCAGGGCGGCAGATGCTCGCGCGCATGCCGCTTGAGCCAGCCGATCAGTGCGGCCCGCTGCTCGCGGGCATCGCCGCCGCCGCATACCCGCACCTGCTCGCCATCACGGAGCACCCGCGGCCGCTCGCCGGGTTCGAACCGCACGGGATAGTCGACCTCGAGTGCCCGCAACCGCAGCCGGGCAGGCAGTTCGCCGGGCTCGGCCGGATCATACAATTCGGCCTCGGCGGCCACCCGGTCGCGAGCCCGGTCGATCCAGTTGCGCTTGTCATCGACGAAGCGCCGCACGTCCGAGTCCGGCGTGCCCTCCGGCACCACCACGATCACCCCGCGGCTGGCCGAAACATCGATCCGCATGCGCGTTGCGCGAGGGGAAATCCGGAGCTGGAACTCGTTCCGCGGCATGAATCTTCCCGGGCGGAGCGTGCCCGTATTAGACCACAGCCGGCGATTCGCTGCCTCCGGCGCCCGCTTCGAGCCGTTCAGTCCGTGCCGCCGGCCACGCGTGCCGGCACGAGCGGCTCGAAGCGGGCACCGGTCCACAACGTGTCGAGAACACCGTCCAGCACCGCCGGATCGCCGCTGGTCAGGAAGCGTTCCGAGCCCGATCGTCCGGAAGGACACGCCAGTCCCTCGTCCGTCAGGCGCGCGGCCAGGTGACGCGCCACGGCCGGACCGGTATCGATGAGAACTGCACGGTCGCCGACCGCCGTCTCGATTTCGTCGCGCAGGAACGCGAAATGAGTACAACCGAGCACCAGCACGTCGGCCCCGTCCGAGAGCAATGGTTCCACTGCCTTGTCGACAGCCTCGCGACGGCGCGGATCGCCCGGTACGGTCGTTTCCACCAGCTCCACCAGTTCCGGCGAGGGGCGGGTCACGACGCGCAGACCGTTGGCATAACGCTGCAACAGACCGGAAAAGCGGGCGCTCGCCAGGGTCCCACCGGTCCCGAGCACGCCGATGACGCCGCTGCGGGTGGCGGCGGCGGCCGGCTTCACGGCCGGTTCCATGCCGATCACGGGCACATCCAGCGCCGCACGGAGCGTATCCGCGGCGGCAGCCGTGGCCGTGTTGCAGGCAATGACCACCACCTTCGCGCCATCGGCGACCAGCCGGTCGGCGATCAGGCGGGACCGTTCGCGAACCGCCTCGCCCGTGCGCTCGCCCCAGGGCAGGCAGGCATGATCGGCACAGTAGATCAGATCCTCGCCGGGGACTGCGGCGCGGATCGCGTGCAGCACGGACAGACCGCCGAAGCCGGAATCGAACACGCCGATGGGGGAAGTCGATGGCATGGACGCATTGGACCGTGTGGCCGGTCACCGCGCAAGCACGTGCGCGTACAATGCGCCTGCTTCGTCCCGCCAATGGCGGACCGACCCGAGTCCTTGCGCATGCAGCCCGAAGACGACAATGAGGAGTCGCTGCCGGCCTCGCCACCGCCGGCGACCGGCAACGGCCCCCTGCGGCGGCGGCTCTGGCTGGCACTGGCCTGGATCTGCGTCGGCCTGGCCAGCGCGGGCGTGGTGCTGCCGCTGGTGCCGACCACGCCGTTCCTGCTGGTCGCGGCCTGGGCCGCCGCCCGCAGCTCGCCCGAGCTGCACGCCTGGATACTCGAGCACCCGCGCTTCGGGCCGCTGCTGCGCGACTGGCAGGAACATCGCGCCCTGCGGCCGCGGACCAAGATCGTCGCGCTGCTGCTGCTGGCCGCCAGCTGGCTGATCATGATGGCCACGGTCGAGCCGCCGCTCGCCCGCATCATCGCCAGCGCGATCATGCTGATCGTGGCCGTGTTTCTCGCGACCCGTCCGCATGGCCCGTCGCGGGAGCAGGATGCAGCAGTCCGGACGAACAAACGAAGGATGTAGGTCGGACTTCAGTCCGACAGGATGAATCAGCCGAACAGCCAAAAGGATGCATCGGACAAGTTCCACCGGCATCCTGATATGCAGTGCCGGATTCATCCTTGTCGCACTGAAGTGCGACCTGCGATATTCGTTCCACCTTCTCCTGCCGGCGCTTCCTAATCGGGCTGGTAGATGGTGGAGCCCTTTTCGCGGAACCGTTCCGCCATTTGCGCCTTGCCCTCTTCCTGCGCTTCCTCGAGCGACTCGCCGCGGGCGGCGGCGTATTCGCGCAGTTGCTGCGTGATCTCCATGGAGCAGAACTTCGGGCCGCACATGGAGCAGAAGTGGGCGGTCTTGGCGCCTTCCTGCGGCAGGGTCTCGTCGTGGTACTCGCGCGCCCGCTCGGGGTCGAGGCCGAGATTGAACTGGTCCTCCCAGCGGAACTCGAAGCGCGCCTTCGACAGGGCGTTGTCGCGGATCTGCGCCGCGGGATGGCTCTTGGCGAGATCGGCCGCGTGGGCGGCGATGCGGTAGGCGACCAGGCCCTCGCGCACGTCGTCGCGGTTCGGCAGTCCGAGGTGTTCCTTGGGTGTCACGTAGCACAGCATCGCGCAGCCGTACCAGCCGATCTGGGCGGCGCCGATGGCGCTGGTGATGTGGTCGTAGCCGGGCGCGATGTCGGTGGTCAGCGGGCCGAGCGTGTAGAACGGCGCTTCCATGCAGTCGGCCAGCTCGCGGTCCATGTTCTCCTTGATCAACTGCATGGGGATGTGACCGGGGCCCTCGATCATCACCTGCACGTCGTGCTCCCAGGCAATCCGCGTCAGCTCGCCCAGCGTCTCCAGCTCGGCGAACTGGGCGCGGTCGTTGGCGTCCGCGATCGAGCCCGGGCGCAGGCCGTCGCCGAGCGAGAACGAGACATCGTAGGCCTGCATGATCTCGCAGATGTCGGCGAAGTGCGTGTAGAGGAAGCTTTCCTGGTGGTGCGCCAGGCACCAGCTCGCCATGATCGAGCCGCCGCGCGAGACGATGCCGGTGACGCGGTTGGCGGTCAGCGGGATGTGCGCCAGGCGCACGCCGGCGTGGATGGTGAAGTAGTCCACGCCCTGCTCGGCCTGCTCG
>CAYZHJ010000034.1:16100-23767 GCA_964478305.1 uncultured Ectothiorhodospiraceae bacterium | reverse complement strand
TCCCGACGTGATCAAGGAGAAGTTCCCCAAGGGTCACACCGAGCTGAAGCCGTACCTGCGGATGACCCCGCAGCCGAACCGGTAACCCCGGCTACACCCGTGGCCTGAAATGCAGGGGCCGGCACGCGAGTGCCGGCCCTTTTTTGTGCGTTTCGTTCGGGGCCATTCAATGAGTGCCTCGCAGAGCCGCGGGGGATGCAAAGAAAAGACGATCATCAGTACTTTGTGTGAGTCGGGCATTGCAAGACCGCTGATCAGCCATAACCACCGAACGCACCGAAGACACCGAAGACACCGAAACGGCCAATCGGTATGGATGGGAGCAGACCGGCCTGCGATCTCCGCCGGCACCGGCCTTGCGCCGTTCGTTCGCGACTGACGTCGCTCCCACGATCTTCTTTTCGGTGTATTCGGTGCGTTCGGTGTCTTCGGTGTTCCGCTACCTCCCGGTGTTCCTGAGCGTTCGGGTGCGGAAGTGAGTACCCATACAGAGGGCGAAGAGCCGAAAAGGAGAAAGTGGAGTACCGAAGGTTTCAACGATTCCGGTGGCATCTCAATCGCGAGCGTCAGCCGTTTCATTGATCTCCGCGTACGCTGCGGTCTCGGCGAGAGTTCCGTTGATGATTCGCTGAAGCGTGCTCCGCGATGAAGCGGCGCAGGGTTTCGGTGTAGCGTTGGTAGGAGGCGAACATGGCGTCGTTGTGGCCGCCGTCGAGCACCAGCAGTTCGACCACCGGCGGGCGGATTCTCGCGAGCCGTTCGGCATGCTCGAACGGAACGATCTCGTCATTGCGCGCATGGGCGATCAGCGTCGGACATTCGACTTTCTTCAGGTAGGACTCGGTGTCATAACGAAAGCGGCTGAGCCAGCGCACCGGCGCCCAGGGATAGTGATGGCCGCCGAGTTCGACGATCGAGGTGAAGGCCGCCTCCAGGATCAGGGCCGCCGGTTGCGTCTCCGTCGCGAGCCGGGTGCCGACGGCGCTGCCGAGCGAGCGGCCGAAGACCACGATGCGGCCGGGATCGATGCCGCGTTCGCGTACGAGCCACTCCCACGCCGCACGTGCATCGCGATGGGTGCCCTTCTCGGTCGGTCGGCCGGTGCTTTCGCCGAAGCCCCGATAGTCGACGATCAGTGTCGCCGCGCCCGCCGCGTGCAGCATCTCCAGGGTCTCGATGCGGTGGCCGATGTTGCCGGCGTTGCCGTGCAGGAAAAGCACCACCGGACTGTCGACTCGCGGTCCCGGCACGAACCAGCCGGCCAGGGTCTCGCCGTCCTCGGTGCGGATGCGCAGGGATTCGTGGTCGAGGCCGGCATCGGCGGGCGTGCCGCGGACCTCGCGTCCGGGCATGTCGGGATGGAACACCAGGCCGGACTGGCCCCACCAGAGCAGGCCGAGCAGCAGGGCGTATCCCGCCCCCAGGGCGGCAATCAGGTGCAGCAGGGTCATGGCGGCGCGCGGGACCGGCATTGGCTCGGATTGTCGGTGGCGACGCGGAGCGCCCGCCGAAAGCGGTGACTACTCGACGGCGGCGCCGCGGTCGAGAGAAATGGTGTAGAGCCCGTCCTGGCTGGCATAGAAGGCCGCGAGGTCGCGCAGGTCCTGATCGGAGAGTTCCGACACCATGCCGTTCATGACGGCGTTCTCGCGCTTCCCGCTCTTGTAGGTCCTGAGCGTGTGGTAGAGGTAGCTCTCGTGCTGGCCGGCCAGGACCGGATACATGGTGTTGGGACTGTTGCCGCTCTCGCCATGACAGGCCGCACAGGTTTCGGATTTTTCGCGTCCGGCGGCGGGGTCGCCGGCCTGGGCGGAACCGACGCCGAGGATCAGCAGGGTGCTCGCAAGCAGCGTCGTGATACGGGCGGTGCTCTGCATCTCGAACTCCTCGAAAACGCCGGATGAATTATCAGGGTGTTGAAAATGGGCTGTCCTGCCCATTTTCAACGCGCCCAGTCCGGCGCATGTCCGGACTCTGCTACGCTGAATCGGTCACTTGCAGTGACCAATTCACGGCGGGACATCCTTGTCCCGCTTTGGCAGGCTGTTTTTCAACAGCCTGCTAGCCTGCTAACGGGACGGTTCGATCGAGGCGAAGTACGCCGCGATGTCCTCCATGTCCTCGGTGGACAGGGAAGATGCCTGGGCCCGCATGGTCGGATGGGACCGCTGGCCGTTCTTGTAGGCCTCCAGGGCCGACACGATGTACTCGGCATGCTGCCCGCCCAGCTTCGGCACGTGATAGGACGGATAGACATTGCCGTAGTCGGGGATGCCGTGACAGCCGAGGCAGGTCTGGGCCTTGTAGCGGCCCGCGTCGACATTGCCTTCGGCATGGGCACCGGTCGTTGTCACTGCCAGGCCGAGGATGACTGCGGCGAGCGCGAGTGCAGGTCGTGCCGTCATGGATTGTTGTCTCCCAGTCTCCGCTGTTTCGCCCGGGCCGCCATGCCGCGGAGCCCGCCGCAGTGCCCACGGGGCGCTAGTATACACACTCGTGCCGCTGGATCGAGTCCGTCCGTTCGTGCCCCGTGCTGCCCGCGAATCAGGCGAGCAGGGCGTCGATCTTGGCCGCGCAGATGAAGTCGTTGTCCGACAGGCCGCCAATGGCATGGGTGGAGAACTGCACCAGGCAACGGTTGTAGCCCACCTCCATGTCCGGGTGGTGGTCCTCCCGGTTGGCGATCCAGGCGACCGCATTGACGAAGGACATCGTCCGGTAGAAGTTCTTGAAGCGGAACTCGCGCCGGATCGTGCGGCCGTCCTCGTCGATCGACCAGTCGTCATCGATCTGCGCGAGCAGCTTCTCGGCCTTGTCGCGCTCGAGGGGCCGGGTGCCGCCCTCGCAGGGCGTGCATTTCCGTTCGGTCAGTGCCTCGGTCATGGTCTGTCTCTCCCGCGTCGGGGCCTTCGGGCCAGTGTACGGCGCGCCGGCGGCATCGCTCAAACCGCTTCGCAACGGCGCAGATGCGCGATGCGTTCGGATGCCGGCGGATGCGAATCGTAGAACGCCGACCACAGCGGATCGGGGGTGAGGGTGTTGGCATTCTCCCGGTAGAGATTGACCAGCGCCGATATCAGCCGCTCGGCCGGACACTGGTGTGCGGCGAAGGCATCGGCCTCGAACTCGTGTCGCCGCGACAGGCGTGCGAACAGCGGCTGCAGGAAGAAGGTGAACACCGGCAGCACCAGCATGAACAGTGCCAGTGCGGCATGGATGGAGGGCTCGGATACACCGAGCGCGGTATAGAACCAGCTTCGTTCCATCAACCATGCCAGCAGCGCGAGGCCGGCGAGACTGGCGATCGCCATCACGGCGACGTTCTTGGCGATGTGTCGCCGCTTGAAGTGACCCAGTTCGTGCGCCAGCACCGCCTCGATCTCCTCCGGACGCAACTGGTCGAGCAGGGTGTCGAAGAAGACGATGCGCTTGTTGCGGCCGAAACCGCTGAAATAGGCATTGCCGTGCGCCGACCGGCGCGAGCCGTCGATCACGAACACGCCCTGGCTGCTGAAGCCGCAACGGGCCAGCAATGCATCGATGCGCTGGCGCAGCGATTCGTCCTCCAGCGGCGTGAAGCGATTGAAGATCGGGGCGATGAAGGCCGGCCAGGCCCAGACCATCAGCAGGTTGAAGCCGAGCCAGACGGCCCAGGCATAGAGCCACCAGAGGTCGCCGGCCGCATGCATCAGCCAGAGGACCACGGCCGCCAGCGGCGCACCGAGAAGCAGCAGCAGGGCCGCGCCCTTGGCCTGATCGGTCACGAACAGGGCAGGGGTGGTGCGGTTGAATCCGTATTCCTGTTCGATGCGGAAGGTGCGCCACAGGCGGAACGGCAGATCGATCAGTGCGCCGACGGCGACAATGGTGATCAGCACGCCGACGCCGGTGACCACCGGCGGCCATTCCAGTGCCCGCCAGGCCCGGTCCACCCAGGCGAGTCCGCCCCCGAGCGTCCATGCCAGCAGCACCAGTGCCTCGACCCCGATGTCGATCGTCGACAGGCGGGTACGGGCAACGGTGTAGTCGGCCGCCTTGCGATGCGCGTCGGGCGAGATCACCTGGGCAAACGCTTCGGGTACCACGTCGCGGTGGCGGCTGACGCTGTCGATCTGGCGCCGGGCCAGCCACAGGCGCAGCGCCAGGGAGGCGGCGAGCGCGATCAGGAAGATCAGGGTGAGCGGATGCATGGGTGCCTGCGATGCCGTCGAGGTCGGCCTGATAGAATAACAGAGCGTTGCGGCGGACTGGACAGACAATGGCGGATGAAGACCGACTGATCTGGATCGATCTCGAGATGACCGGTCTCGATACCCAGCGGGACGAGATCATAGAGATCGCCACGATCATCACCGATGCGCAACTGGAAATCCTCGCCGAGGGCCCGGTGCTGACGGTGCATCAGCCCGAGGAGATCCTCACATCGATGGACGAATGGAACACCCGCCAGCATGGCCAGTCCGGCCTGCTGCAACGGGTGCGGGAAGAGGGCGTTACCTGTGGCGAGGCCGAACGGCGCACGCTGGAGTTCCTGCGCGAGTGGGTGCCGTCGGGCGTGTCGCCCATGTGCGGCAACAGCATCTGCCAGGATCGCCGCTTTCTCGCGCGGCTGATGCCCGAGCTCGAAAGCCATTTCCACTATCGCAACCTCGACGTGAGCTCGGTCAAGGAACTGGTCCGGCGCTGGTCGCCGGCGATCCTCGAGGGCGTCAGCAAGTCGAGCGCGCATCTCGCGCTCGACGACATCCGCGACTCCATCGCCGAGCTGCGCTACTACCGCGAGCACGCCTTCTCGATCTGACGCCCGGATTCGGACATGAGCGAACTGATGACCACGCGCGAAGTCGCGGCCTACCTGCGGCTGAAGGAGCGCAAGGTCTACGAGCTGGTACGCAACGGGGCGATTCCGTGCACCCGGGTCACCGGCAAGTGGCTGTTCCCGCGGCCGATGATCGACCTGTGGCTGATGGAGCACGCCGAGGGGCCCGGCCGCGAGCGGCTGGTGGAGCCGCCGGCGGTCGTCACGGGCAGTCACGATCCGCTGCTGGAATGGGCCATGCAGGCCTCGGCCTGCGGCTTCGCGTTGCTGCTCGGTGGCAGCAGCGACGGCCTGGGGCGGTTCGCGCGCGGCGAGGCGGCCGTCTGCGGTCTGCACATTCCCGACAGCGAGGGTGACGACTACAACGTCGAGGCGGTGCGCCGGGCCACGCTCGATCGCGACATCGTGCTGATCGAGTGGGCGCGCCGACGCCAGGGCCTGATGCTCGCGCCGGGCAATCCGAAGGGTATCGCCGGACTCGACGACATGGCCGCATCGGACCTGCGCCTGATCGACCGCCAGCCCGGCGCCGGCAGCCGGCTGCTGCTGGATCGGCTGCTGCGGCAGGCCGGCATCGAGCGCTCGGCGATGAACGTGATCGACGACCAGGCGGTGAGCGAGACCGACGTCGCGCGCGAGGTCCATGCCGGCCATGCCGACGCCGGCGTCGGCATCGAGGCCGCCGCCCACGAGGCCGGCCTCGCGTTCGTGCCGCTGGCCGGGGAGCGTTTCGACCTGCTGCTGGCTCGGCGAAGCTATTTCGAGCCACCGTTCCAGTCCCTGCTCGCCCTGACCCGTACCAACCGCTTCACCGAACGCGCCCGCACCCTCGGCGGCTACGACGTCAGCGCCACCGGCACGGTCCGCTACAACGCCGCCTGAACACCCGGTGTTTGCGCATGGCCTCTCGCGAAGAAGAAAATCGAATCTCGCAGAGGCCGCGGAGAACGCGGAGAAAAACGCGGAGAGGATGAAGGAACAGGACTGGATCTAGTCACGCAGGTTGGGCCGACGAAGGAGGCCCAACCTGCGTCGCTTGTAGCTGCGCTTGCGTCGCTGGCGCAAAAGCGCACCTGCATGTCATTCATCATCCCGTGTTTTTCATTGATTTCCTTTCTCTGCGTTCTCCGCGGCTCTGCGAGATTCAATCCTTTCCTTCGCGAGAGGCCGATCGCACTGAGCCGAACGAGATCAGACGCTCATCAGTCCGCTGGCGAGGAAGCGGGCGGCGGGCTCGGATTGAGGGGTGTCGAAGAAGCGGGTGGCGGGGCCCTGCTCGATCAACCGGCCGTCCTGGATGTAATGGACCTCGCTCGCCAGCCTGCGGGCCTGGCTGAGGTCGTGGGTGGTCAGGATCACCTTCGTGCCCGCGGCGGCGATCGCGCGCACGGTCTGCTCGACGGCCGCGCCGGCGGTCGGATCGAGATGGGCGCAGGGTTCGTCTAGCAGCAGCGCCACCGGCTGCTGGACCCACGCCCGTGCGATCGCCAGGCGCTGGCGCTGGCCACCGGACAGGCGCGGCGCCATCGCCTCTGGACGATTCTCCAGGCCGGCGCAGGCCAGCCCGCGAGCGAGCGCCCCGTTGCGCTGCCTGCGCGGAATCCCCGCCCGCGCCAGCGCATAGGCGAGGTTGGCACGCACGCTGCGGCGCAGCATGACCGGGTGCTGCGGCACGTAGCCGACCGCCGTGCCCATGTCCGTCGGCAGGCGGCTGTCCCAGAGGATCGCGCCGGCGCTCGGTTCCAGCAGGCCTCGCGCCAGCCGCAGCAGCAGTGTCTTGCCGGCACCGTTGGGGCCGAGCACGACGCCGATGCCTTCCGGCGCCCACTGTGCCTCGATGTCCTCGAGCAGCAGGTGGCCATTCAGCCGCAGGCTGACGCCGGCGAATGATAACGATGGCCGCCACTGGATCATGCGAGTTGCCTCCGCCGGGCGGCCGCGCCGATGGCGAAGGCGCCGGCGTTGATCAACAGGGTGAGGAACAGCAGCACGAAACCCAGTCCCAGCGCCAGCGCCAGGTTGCCCTTGCTGGTCTCGAGCGCGATGGCGGTGGTCATCACGCGGGTGTGACCGGCGATGTTGCCGCCGACGATGATCACCGCGCCGACCTCGGCGATGGCGCGGCCGAATCCGGCCAGGATGGCGGTCAGCAGACTGATGCGTCCCTCCCACAGCAGCGTCAGCATCATGCGTCCGCGTCCCGCCCCCAGGGCCGGCAGGGCGTCGCCGTACTCGGTGGCGAGATCGGCCACCGCCTGGCGTGCGAGCGCGGCGATCAGCGGCATGACCAGGATTGCCTGGGCGATGATCATCGCATCCGGCGTGAACAGCAGCCCGAACTCGCCCAGCGGACCGGCGCGCGACAGCAGCATGTACACGGCCAGCCCGACCACTACCGGCGGCAGCCCCATCAGGGCATTGAGGATCACGACCACGGCGTTGCGCCCGGGAAAGCGCAGCAACGCGATCGCCGCACCGAGCGGTAGTGCCAGCAGTGCCGACAGCACGACCGCGCTCAGGCTGATTCGCAGTGACAGCGCGACGATGCCGACCAGCTCCGGATCGAGTCCCCCGAGCAGCCGGATGGCCGTGGCGAAGGCCTGTGCGAATTCGTTCATGGTTGCCGTCGAGACTGGATGTGGAGACTGTGATTCTATCGTTTCTTTTGCGCAACAGGGGAAGTGAAGGAATAAAATGCAGGAGCATGCAGGTTATGTATGCATGGAATGAGTTGCGGTCGGACAGCCCGGCGGGCTTTGGATGCTGATGC
The DNA here is from genome assembly GCA_964478305.1 of uncultured Ectothiorhodospiraceae bacterium. GTDB lineage: Bacteria > Pseudomonadota > Gammaproteobacteria > XJ16 > Halofilaceae > Halofilum. Next base: position 16,178 of record CAYZHJ010000034.1, on the reverse strand, counting down.
TCGCATCCGGATGCACGCCGGAACCCCGGCGGAGCCATCCGGCGCATTGTGTGCCGATCAGCCCGGGGCCGGACCGGT
>CAYZHJ010000034.1:0-16000 GCA_964478305.1 uncultured Ectothiorhodospiraceae bacterium | reverse complement strand
CGGCGGAGCCATCCGGCGCATTGTGTGCCGATCAGCCCGGGGCCGGACCGGTTTCGACCGGTGTATCGGTACGGTTGCCCCAGTCGGACCACGACCCGGGGTAGCCGCGCACGCGCTGAAATCCGAGCACGCGGAGCATCCAGTAACTGAACGCCGAACGATGGTGACTGTGGCAGTAGACCACCACCTCGTGTTCGGGCGCGATGTCGAGCGCGGCCAGTTCCCCGAGCAGGTCCTCGGCGGGCCGCAGCCGCAGGTGGTGCCGGCGGTCCATGGCCCGGGTCCATTCGTAGTGCCTCGCACCGGGGATGTGGCCGCCCCGGGCCGCGCGCACCCGGCTGCCGTCGTATTCCTCGGCGCTGCGTGCATCGAGCAGGCGGAAATCGTCGTCGCCCAGCCGCTCGAGGATCCGGGTCGCATCGGCCACGGCCGCCCCGTCCCGCAACGGCCAGGGCTCGGCCGGCGCGGGTTCGGGCGTGGTCTCGCGGGTCAGCGGCAGCCCTTCGGCATGCCAGGCCTGCAGGCCGCCATCCAGCAGCGAGCCATTGCGATGGCCGAGCGCGTCGAGGGTCCACAGCAGGCGGCCGGCCGCGCCCCCGCCCTCGGCGTCGAGCGCCACCACGTGGGTGTCGGGCCCGATGCCGAGCCGGCCGCACAGGGCCTGCAGGCGTTCATGCGCGGGCAGCAGGCCCGCGACCGGGGGACGCTGCTCGACGATTTCGGCGTAGGGCAGATGCAGCGAGCCCGGGATGTGCCCGGCGGCGAACTGCTCGGCGGGACCCAGGTCGATCACGCGGACACGCGGGTCGTCCAGCCGTGCCGGCAGCGCCCGCGGATCGAGCAGCGATGGCAGGTTCCCGGTCATGGGCCCGGATCGACCGCCGCCGGCCGGGTTTCGCGCAACGGCACGGGGTGCAGGACCGTATCCACGCCGTGCCGCGCGCACTGCGGGTGGTCGATGTTGAAGTGCAGTCCGCGGCTCTCGCGTCGGGTCGTCGCACAGCGGATGATCAGGTCCGCGACCAGCGCCAGGTTGCGCAGCTCGATCAGGTCGTTGCTCACGCGGAAATTGCCGTAGTACTCGTCGATCTCGGACAGCAGCAGATCGATGCGATGGCGGGCACGCTCGAGCCGCTTGTCGCTGCGGACGATGCCGACGTAGTCCCACATGAATCGACGCAGCTCGTCCCAGTTGTGCGCGACCACGATCTCCTCGTCGGAATCGGTCACGCGACTCTCGTCCCAGGGCGGAACCGCGGGCGGGGCGGGCAGTCGTTCGAGCCGGCCGGCGATGTCGGCGGCGGCCGCCCGGGCGAAGACCAGGCATTCCAGCAGCGAGTTGCTGGCCATGCGGTTGGCGCCGTGCAGCCCGGTGGAGGCGGTCTCGCCGACGACATACAGCGCCTCCAGGTCGGTGTGGCCGGCCAGATCGGTCACGACACCGCCGCAGGTGTAGTGGGCCGCCGGCACCACCGGGATCGGCTCGCGCGTCATGTCGATGCCGAATTCCAGGCACTTCGCGTGGATGTTGGGAAAGTGACCGCGGATGAAGTCGGCATCGCGATGGCTGATGTCGAGATACACGCAGTCAGTGCCCAGGCGCTTGATCTCGTGGTCGATGGCGCGGGCCACGACATCGCGCGGCGCCAGCTCGGCGCGCTCGTCGAAGTCCGGCATGAAGCGGGTACCGTCCGGCAGCAGCAGCCGGCCGCCCTCGCCGCGGACCGCCTCGGAGATCAGCGCCGATTTCGCGCGCGGATGATAGAGGCAGGTCGGATGGAACTGCATGAACTCCAGGTTTGCCACGCGACAGCCCGCGCGCCAGGCCATGGCGATGCCGTCGCCGGTGGCGGCATCGGAATTGCTGCTGTAGAGATAGACCTTGCTGGCGCCGCCGGTGGCCAGCACCACGGTCCGGGCGCGAAAGGTTTCCACCGCGCCACTGCGGCGATCGAGCACGTAGGCGCCGACACAGCGACGGTCGCCGGAGTCGTCGGTGACCAGGTCGATGGCGATGCGGTGGTCGAGCAGCTCGATCAACGGATGGGCGCGCGCGTGGTCCAGCAGTGCCGTGCCGACCGCCTGGCCGGTGGCGTCGTCGGCGTGAATCACGCGCCGGTGTGCGTGGCCGCCCTCGCGGGTCAGGTGGTAGGGGGCATCGGGCTCGGTCGGCTCGCGCGTGAAGGCCACGCCCAGCGATTCGAGCCAGGCGACGCTTTCGGGTCCATGCTCGACCGTGTAGCGCACGACCGCGGGATCGCAGAGCCCCGCGCCGGCGCGCAGGGTATCCTCGACATGGGACTCGAAGCTGTCTCCCCCATCGAGCACCGCCGAGATGCCGCCCTGGGCGTACCAGGTATTGGCCTCGGGCAGCGCGCCCTTGGCGAGCACGGTCACGCGGGCCCGCTCGGCGACGTGCAGCGCCAGCGTCAGGCCAGCCGCGCCGCAGCCCAGCACGAGGACATCGGTATCGTGGTCGCGTGACATTGCTTGTCCGCATTCAAGGGGCTGTGTATTTTGGCACGAGTTGGTGGGGGCGGGCTTGCCCGCGAAGCATTCCGGCAGGATCATCCCCGGCAATGTTCGCGGGCAAGCCCGCTCCCACCTTTTCTGTTGCAATCCGGCTCCGCGGCCGCAACCGGAATTCCACCACGGTGAAACGAATTGCAGAAACGGCTGTCTACGGAACAGGAACCGGGATGGTTGGAGCGACGGAGTGCGCCCGCGATGAGTGAGCGTGCCGTCGATCTCGAGCTGGTCCGGCGTGTGCAGAACGGGGACGGCCGCGCCTTCGATCTGCTGGTGCACAAGTACCAGCATCGCATCGGCCACCTGATCGCGCGCTACGTGCACGATCCGTCGGAGGTCGAGGACGTGTCCCAGGAGGCGTTCATCAAGGCCTATCGGGGACTGGCGAACTTTCGCGGCGAGAGCGCGTTCTATACCTGGTTGTACCGGATCGCGATCAACACCGCGAAGAACCACCTGGTGTCGGCGAGCAGGCGCGTGCCCGATCATGGCGTGGATGCCGCCGATGCCGAACAGTACGAGTCCGGCGCGCTGCTGCGCGAGACCGCCACCCCGGAGCGGGCATTGCTGACCGAGGAAATCCGGGGCACCGTCGATCGCGCCATCGCGGCACTGCCGCCCGAACTGCGCGAGGCGGTGACGCTGCGGGAAATGGAGGGGCTTTCGTACGAGGAGATCGCGCAGGTAATGGGATGTCCGGTCGGGACCGTGCGCTCGCGCATCTTCCGGGCCCGCGAGGCGATCGACGAAAGGATCGCCCCGCTGCTCGACGAAACGGGGAAACAGTCATGACCATGCATGACGACAATCGGACCGACGACGAGTTGTTGTCGGCATTGATGGACGGCGAGCTGTCGGCCGCCGAGCAGGCCCGCGCGTTCGAGCGGCTGCAGAACGACCCGTCGCTGCAGCGGCGCTGGGCGCGCTATCATGCCGTGCGCGCGGCGCTGACCACCGGCGCGAGCCGCTTGTCGCCCGACTTCGCCGAGCGTGTCGGCCGGGCGCGCGAACGGGAGCCGGCGGTACTGGCGCCCCGGCGCATTCGGGGCACGGCCCGGACCTGGCTGCGGCCGGTGGCGGGCGTGGCCATCGCCGCCGGCGTCGCACTGGTGGCGATCGGCGGACTCAGCCTGCTGCGCGGACCTGCACCGCAGGCGCCGGTAACGGTCGCGGACAACGCCACACAGGGCCTTTCCGGCAGCGGCGAGGCCGGCGGTGACGGAGTGGCACCGGTGGCGGTCACGACCCTGTCCGGCATCTCCGACGCGCAGCGGGAACGAGTGCGCCAGCGGATGATGCTCTATCTCGCCACCCACAGCGAGTATGCCGATGTCGGCGATCTTCCGACCGTCGTTCCCCATGGCCGACTGGGGAGCCTCAATGCAGGGCAATAGCCGTATCGGCAGGTCTCTGCGGGCCTCGCTGCTGGCACTGGCGACGCTCGCACCGGTCGCCGCGATTGCCGGGGATGACGCGCGTGAACTGCTGCGCCGCATGAGCGAGACCATGCGTTCGGGTACCTACGAGGGTACGCTCGTCTACCAGCGCGGCGACGACATCGACATCATGTCGCTGATCCACGCGAAGCTGGACGGTCGCGAGCACGAGCGCCTGAGCACGCTCTCGGGGGAGCCGTTCGAGCTCATCCGCGACGGCAACGAGCTGATCTGCGTGTGGCCCGCTGCCAACCGGTCGCAGGTGGCGCGCCGGCCGCCCGAACTGTTGCCGTCGGGACCGCCCTCGGACCTGGACGAGCTGCCGTCGACGTACACCGCGGAAGTGGCGGGCAGGGGGCGCACGGCCGACCGCGAGGCCCGCATCGTCCGCATCCGTCCCGCGGACCGCATGCGCTACGGCTATCGGCTGTGGATCGATCGGGAGCAGCATCTGCTGCTGCGTTCCGATCTGATCGACCCGGACGGCGAAGTCGTGGAGCGGATCCTCTTCACCGATCTGGCAACCCCCGAGCGGATCGCCCGGGGCCGTTTCCGGCCGGAAATCGACGAGGGCGAGTATGCCGAACACTACGATGCCGGTCCGGGCGACGGCACCGTGGACGAACCCGAATGGGTCGCGGCCGGCATGCCGGCGGGTTTCCGCGCGGTGTCGCATCGCCTGCGCACCATGGCGCCCGGGGAGGAGCCCGTGCAGCATTCGGTCTACAGCGACGGACTGGCATCGGTGTCCGTGTTCGTCGAATCCGTCGCCGCCGGGTCGGGGGGGTTCGAGGGGGTTTCCTACATGGGCGCGGTGCATGCCTACGCCTTGCGCGTCGGCGATCATCAGGTGACCGTGATCGGCGAGGTCCCGGCGGAGACGGTTCGCCGGATCGCCGAGTCGATCGGCCGCGCCGGCTCCGGCTGAGCGAGGAAGCCCCCGCAGGGCGGAGGTTTTCAGCCGTTGCGCCTGCGTTCCATGCGCCGCACGAATTCCTCCAGCACGATCCGGTAAAGCTCGTCGCCGAGGTACTGATCCTCCACCCCGGCATCCAGGTTCGGATTGTCATTGACCTCGATTACCACCACGCGGTCCCCGCACTGCTTGACGTCGACACCGTAGAGTCCCAGGCCGATCAGGCCGGCGGCCTTAACGGCCGCGCGCACCACTTCCCTCGGCGCATCGGATACCGCGGTGGCATGGGCGGCGCCCTGGCGGACACGGCCGCCGTCGCGGTGCTCGACGATCTGCCAGTGTCCCTTCGGGAAATGGTACTGGCAGGCGTAGACGGCACGTCCCGCGAGTACGCCGATGCGCCAGTCGTAGTCGCTGGTGACGAATTCCTGCGCCAGGATGAGATCGGATTGACGGAACAGCCGATCGGCGGCCTCGCCCAGGGTTTCGGGCCGGTCGACGCGGATGACGCCGCGGGAGAACGAGCCGTCGGGAATCTTGAGCACCAGCGGATAACCGAGTGATTCACAGGCGGCGGCGGGATCCCGCCGGCCGCCGCGCTGCAGGATGCGACCTTCCGGCCGCGGCACGTCGCCGGTTTCGAGCAGGTCGGACAGGAACACCTTGTTGGTGCAGCGCAGGATCGAGTCGGGGTCGTCGATCACGACCATGCCCTCGGCCTCGGCCTTCTTGGCGAAGCGATAGGTGTGGTTCGAGATTGCCGTGGTCTCGCGGATGAACAGGGCGTCGTATTCGCCGAGACGGCCGTAGTCGCGGCGCGTGATCAGGTCGACCTCGATGCCCATGGAGCGGCCGATGCGCTGGAAATGCTTCAGGGCGCGCGGGTTGGAGGGGGCCAGTTGCTCGGCCGGATCGTGCAGGATCGAGAGATCGTAGCGTGGCGGGCGGCGGGTGCGCGGGCGCCGCCAGACATTGCCGGCGAACCGCTCCAGCGCGGCGACGAACGCGTCCTGCTGATTGTCGTCGAGCGACGGCAGGCCGAGGGTCCGCAGGCCGCTGATGCGCCACTGATCCTGCTGGTATCGCAGCTCGATCTGCAGCAGCGGCGCGCCGAAGACATCGAATATCTGTCGGCCCAGTTCGGCCAGATCCGGATCGAGGCTCTCGCCGAAGAACACCGACAGTGTCCGGCGTTCGTTCCGCGAGGCACCCGCCCGCTGCAACGGCTTCTGCAGCAGCTCGTCCAGGCTGCTGGTCTCGATGCTGTAGATCGATCGGCGCGCGAGATCATTGATCGTGCGCACCGTGGGAATGACACGATGTCGTCTCGCCTCGGCCAGCAGCGAACAGTAATAGCCGACCGACAGGTAGCGGTAGCCGCGGCACAGGTTGATCACGCGGGTACCGGCCGGCAGGTGGCGGTACTCCCCGAAGAGGTAATCGTCCGCGGCAACGACATCCTCGCTCGGGTAGTAGGGTTTCCAGTCCTTCGGATCGTCGATGACGATCAATGTGCGTTGCGTGCGCATTTCCGGTCTAGGTCCGATCGGCCGTTCCGGCGGAGATCAGCAGCACGGCGCGCAGCCCGGAGCGGCCGTAGCGCGCCATGCGGTCGAAGTCCGCGCGGGGTATCGGCAGGTTGACGCAGTCGGTGGCGGTGCGGCCGGCTTTCTCGTTGATCCAGGGGTCGTTGACATAGATGTAGCGCTCGTCGAAGCCGGTCATGGTGATCCAGTGTGGCGTCCGTTCGCGGTGGAAGCGATACAGGCTGATCAGTACCACGGGAATGGTGCCGGTCTCGAAGGCCGCGATCAGGTCGGCGACGCGCAGCGTCTCGTGGCATACCGGGATGCGGCGTTCGCCGATCTCGCGCATGAAATCCTCGTGTACGAGCTCGATGACGGCGCGCTTGTCCGCGCTGCGCACCGATTCGAGCAGCAGGGGACCGGCCTGATTGACGTGGATGGCCGCGTCGAAGCCGCGGTGATGCGCTGCCAGGGCGAGGCCCTCGGGGCCGCAGCCGCCGAGCCCCGATGTCATGAAGATGGTGGTGGACTCGCGCCACAGCCGCAGTTCCAGCCCCCGGTCGAGCACGAGATCGGCATCGAGTGCCTTCATCGCCATCATCAGTGCGGCCGGCCCGCAGGTGAAGTCCAGCGTCTGGGCGTAGTACGGCACGCGCGCCAGCGAGGGATCGAGGTGCGGGGCCAGATGTTTCTCGAACCGCAGTGCGTCGACCGCGTCCTCGTAGTACTCCGGATACACACCGAAACGGCGATACCCCAGGCCGCGGAACAGCGCCTGCGAGGCCTCGTTGTCGCCGCGGATCTCCAGGCGCATGACGACACAGTCCCGCGCCAGCGCCGCTGTTTCTGCCGCCTGCACCAGTGCGGTCGCGACACCCTCCCCGCGCACCCCGGGATCGACCGCGATCGAGTACAGCCGCGCCAGCGAGGTACCCCGCCGGAGCAGGACCAGCACATAGCCGCGCAGGCGCCCGCCTTCTCCATCGACCAGGGTGAAGGCGTGGCCGCGGGTGAGCAGGTGGCGCAGGTTGCGGCGCGGAAAGCGATCGCGCTCGAAGCAGGCCCGCTCCAGGCGCAGGATCTCCTCGAGGTCGTCGATGGTGGCGGGGCGGATCATGGGTTTCGGTGGTGACCGCTCCTGCGGCAGGCATGCCATGGCCGCGACTGTAGCGCATCACTGTGTGTTACCGGTGGGAATCATGCCCCCTGAAGGTCGTGGTTCGCGCAGGTTGGGCCGACGAAGGAGGCCCAACGAGCGTATCCGGGAACGTTGGGGCCTCCTGCGTCGATCCGGCCTGCGGCCCCGAACGCCCCTGTGGTATCATGCGCCGCCGTTCCGCCCGCCGAATTCCGTTCTGGAGATCCCGTCCGTGATGTTGCGCAGCCTCCGCACGCTGCTTGCCCCGGTGGCCCTGCTGGCGCTCGGCGCGGGCTCCCCCGCCGCCGCCGAGCTGCCCGATTTCACCGAACTGGTCGAGGACCAGTACCGCTCGGTGGTGAACATCAGCACCAGCCGCGAGATCGAGTACGGCAGCGCCGACCTGCCGCCCGGTTTCGACATGCCCGAACTCGAGGACTCGCCCTTCGGCGAGTTGTTCCGCAAGTTCTTCGGCGAGGACGCCGTGCCGCGCCATCGCGACACGGCCTCGCTGGGCTCGGGCTTCATCATCTCCGCCGACGGCTACATCCTCACCAACGGCCACGTGGTGGCCGACGCCGACGAGATCGTGGTGCGCCTGCACGACCGGCGCCAGTTCGAGGCCGAACTCATCGGTGTCGATGAACGCAGTGACGTCGCCCTGCTCAAGGTCGAGGCCGACGGCGACCTGCCGACGGTGACGATGGGCGATCCATCCGGCCTGCAGGTCGGTGAATGGGTACTGGCGATCGGCTCGCCGTTCGGCTTCGATCACTCGGTCACCGCCGGCATCGTCAGCGCCAAGGGGCGCAGCCTGCCGAGCGACAACTATGTGCCCTTCATCCAGACCGATGTCGCCATCAATCCAGGCAACTCGGGTGGGCCGCTGTTCAACCTCGACGGCGAGGTGGTCGGCATCAATGCCCAGATCTTCAGCCGTACCGGCGGCTTCATGGGATTGTCGTTCGCCATTCCGATCGACGTCGCCAACGAGGTTGCCGAGCAGCTGCGTACCGAGGGCACGGTCACCCGCGGCTGGCTCGGAGTGATGATCCAGGAGGTCACGCACGAGCTGGCGCAGTCGTTCGACATGGAGCGGGCCTACGGCGCGCTGGTCGCGCGCGTGCTGCCCGACAGCCCCGCCGAGAAGGCCGGCATCGAGGTCGGCGACGTGATCGTCGAGTACAACGGCCGCGAGGTGCCGCGCTCCGCGGCCCTGCCGCCGATGGTCGGGCGCACGCAGGTGGACGAGATGGCCCGCGTTACCGTGATCCGCGACGGGCGCGAGCGTTCCCTGCGGGTACGGATCGGCCGCCTCCCGGAAGAGGACGAGCTGGCAATGCGCGAGCCGGGCGAGCAGGGGACGCAGCCGGAGTCGCCGCAGGATACCGCCGCTCAACGGCTGGACATGCGCGTCGGGCCGGTGGACGCCGAGACCCGCGAGCGGCTGGGTATCGGGTCGGGCGGCGTCATGATCACGGAGATCGGGGCCGGCGCCGCCGCCGACGCGGGCCTGCGTCGCGGCGACGTGCTGGTGATGATGAACGCGCGCCCGATCGAGGGAGTCGAGGATTTCGGCAGCCGCCTGGCGGACATGGAAGCCGGCCGCACGGTCGCCTTCCTGATCCAGCGCGAGCGCGGGCCGCAGTTCCTCGCCGTCGAGATCCCGGAGACGCAATGACGGGGCCGCGCCTGCAGTTGTACACGCGTGCCGGCTGCCATCTCTGCGAGGCGCTGCTCGCCGCTGCCCGGCCGATCGCGGACCGTCATGGTGCCGCGATCGAGTCCATCGACATCGAGACCGACCTCGAGCTCCTGCGGCGCTACCGGCTGGACATCCCGGTACTCGCGCTGGACGGGCACGAAATCTGCCGCCATCGGCTCGATGCCGACGCGCTCGAGCGGGCATTGACCCGGGCGACCGCGGACGCAGACCGGTGATGCAGCGGATCCGGAACTTCTCGATCATCGCCCACATCGATCACGGCAAGTCCACCCTGGCCGATCGATTCATCGAGAACTGCGGGCACGTGTCGGACCGTGACCGCTCCGACCAGATGCTCGACTCGATGGACCTCGAGCGCGAGCGCGGCATCACCATCAAGGCGCAGGCGGTATCGCTCAAGTACCGTGCGCGCGACGGCGAGGAATACCTGCTCAACTTCATCGACACCCCGGGCCATGTCGATTTCTCCTACGAGGTCGCGCGCTCGCTGCAGGCCTGCGAGGGCGCGCTGCTGGTGGTCGATGCCGCCCAGGGTGTCGAGGCCCAGAGCGTCGCCAACTGCTACACCGCGATCGATCTCGACCTCGAGGTAATACCGGTGCTCAACAAGATCGACCTGCCGGCGGCCGATGCCGACCGGGTCGCCGAGGAAATCGAGGAGATCATCGGTCTCGAGGCGCTCGACGCCGTGCGCATCTCGGCCAAGACGGGCGAGGGCGTGGTCGATCTGCTCGAGCGCCTGGTGGCGCAGGTGCCGCCGCCGCAGGGCGATCCCGATGCGCCGCTGAAGGCGCTGATCGTCGATTCCTGGTTCGACAACTACGTCGGCGTGGTGTCGCTGGTCCGGGTGTTCGAGGGCACCCTCGAGACCGGCGGCCGCATCCGCATCATGTCCACCGGTCGCAACTTCAACACCGACAACGTCGGCGTGTTCACGCCCGCGCGCGAGAAGCGCGACCGCCTTTCCGCCGGCGAGGTCGGCTACCTGATCGCCGGCATCAAGGACATCGATGCCGCCAAGGTGGGCGACACCATCACCTCGGCGGCGAACCCGGCGGCCGAGCCGCTGCCCGGCTTCCGCGAGATCCAGCCGCGGGTCTTCACCGGCCTGTTCCCGATCAGCGCGGATGACTACGAGGCCTTCCGCGACGCGCTCGGCAAGCTGCGGCTGAACGACTCCTCGCTGCGCTACGAGCCGGAAACCTCGCAGGCACTCGGCTTCGGCTTCCGCTGCGGCTTCCTCGGCATGCTGCACATGGAGATCGTGCAGGAACGGCTGGAGCGCGAATACGGACTCGAGCTGATCACCACCGCGCCCACGGTGCTGTTCGAGGTCCTGAACCACGGCGGCGAACTGGTCTACGTGCACAACCCGTCGGAGCTCCCGCCGCCGAACGAGATCGAGGAAGTGCGCGAGCCGATCGTCGAGGCGAACATCCTCGTGCCGCAGGAGCACGTCGGCGACGTCATCAAGCTGTGCATCGAGAAGCGCGGCGTGCAGAAGCGCATGCACTACGCCGGCAACCAGGTGTCGATGAGCTGGGAGCTGCCGATGGCGGAGATCGTGCTCGACTTCTTCGATCGCCTGAAGTCGGTCAGCCGTGGTTACGCCTCGTTCGATTACGATTTCCTGCGCTTCCAGGCCGCTGACCTGGTCAAGCTCGACGTCCTGATCAACGGCGACCGGGTGGACGCCCTGTCGCTGATCGTGCATCGCGACAAGAGCCAGCAGCGGGGGCGTGATCTGGTCGAGAAGATGAAGGAGATCATCCCCCGCCAGATGTTCGAGGTGGCGATCCAGGCCGCGATCGGCAACCATATCATCGCGCGCTCGACCGTGAAGGCCATGCGCAAGAATGTCACGGCCAAGTGCTATGGTGGCGACGTGACGCGCAAGCGCAAGCTGCTGGAGAAGCAGAAGGCGGGCAAGCGGCGCATGAAACAGGTGGGCAAGGTGGAGATTCCGCAGGATGCGTTTCTGGCGGTGCTCCAGGTGGAAAAGAACTAGCAGGCAGGCCCGGAGGCATCGGGCAGCGGTGCGGACTTGCGTTGGAGCGGGCTTGCCCGCGAATGGAGCCGGCAGGCTCCGGCCGATTCGCGGGCAAGCCCGCTCCAGCCGGATAACAAGACCAACGGAACCATGACACTCGATTTCGAATTCATCCTGGTGGCTGTCACCCTGATCGCGGGCCTGATCTGGCTCGTCGATGCCGTGGTGTTCGCCGGCAGCCGGCGGGCGCAGTCACTGGAGAAGACCAAGGGCGCGCGCACCGACGCCATACGCGACCCGGTCCTGGTCGAGTATGCGCGCTCGTTCTTTCCCGTCCTGCTGATCGTGCTGCTCCTGCGATCGTTCATCATCGAGCCGTTCCGGATTCCGTCCGAATCGATGCTGCCGACACTGGAAGTGGGCGATTTCATCGTCGTCAACAAGTTCAGCTACGGCGTCCGGCTGCCGGTGACGCACACCCAGCTCGTCGAGATCGACGAGCCCGAACGGGGCGAGGTGGTGGTGTTCCGCTACCCCCGCCAGCCCTCGGTGAACTACATCAAGCGCATCGTCGGCCTGCCGGGCGACACCATCGCATACTATAATCGGCGGGTGTTCGTGAACGGTGAGCCGCTGCCGCTGGAGCGCGTGGGCGAATACGTGCCGCCGGGCGATCAGCCGGTGGGCGGGGAACTGCTGGAGTACCGGGAACGCCTGAACGGCACCGCACACTCGATCCTGCTGGATCCGCGCGGCCGCGGCCAGGAAGGCGAGTTCGTGGTGCCCCGGGACCACTACTTCGTCCTCGGTGACAACCGCGACCACAGCAATGACAGCCGGGTATGGGGGTACGTGCCCGAGCAGAACCTCGTCGGGCGCGCGCAGATGATCTGGATGCACTGGGACTGGAACAACGGCGGTCCCGACTGGTCCCGGATCGGCAACACCATCGAATAGGAGAATGGCCATGTATGTACCGCGACGTCAGCGAGGCATCACGTTCCTGGGCTGGATGGCGATCCTGTTTCTGGCCATTGCCGCCGGTTACGTGGGTATCCAGATCGGGCCGCCATACGCCAACTACGTGACCCTCGTGAGCGTGGTCGAATCCGTGCACGAGGATCGCGGACTGCGCGATGCGCCCATGTCCGATATTCGCCGGGCACTCAACACGCGCATGCGCCTCAACGAGGTGGACGATCTGGGCCGCGACGTGGTCGAGATTCACCAGCCCGGCGGCGAACTCGCGTTCAGTATCATCTACGAGGTCGAGAAGCCGCTGATCGGCAATGTCCATCTCCTGCTCAAGTTCGACAAGCGGATCGGACCCTGAGCGGCATGGCGGCAGCGCGGCGCGGCATCGACGGCCTGGACTATCGCTTCGACGACGAGACGCTGCTGCAGACGGCACTGACCCATCGCAGTGCCGGTTCGGTGAACAACGAACGCCTGGAATTCCTCGGCGACGCCCTGCTCAACACCGTCATCGCGATCGACCTGTTCGAACGCCACCCCGACGCACCAGAGGGTGACCTGAGCCGGCTGCGCGCCGCGCTGGTGCGCGGCGTCACCCTGGCGAAGATCGCGCGCGAGCTCGGTCTCGGCGAGCTCGTGTACCTGGGCGAGGGCGAACGCAAGAGCGGCACCCATCGGCGCGACTCCATCCTCGCCGACACGCTGGAAGCGCTGTTCGGGGCGATCTATCTCGACAGCGATTTCGAAACCGTGGAAGCGCTCATCCGGCGCCTGTTCGCGGGGCGCCTGGAGAATCTGCCGGCCGCGGAGGAACTCAAGGATCCCAAGACCCGCCTGCAGGAATACCTGCAGCGCGACGGCCGGCCGCTGCCGGAGTACGAGCTGATCGAGGCGACCGGCGCCGATCATGCGCGCCAGTTCACCGTGCGCTGCCGCGTGGACGCGCTCGACATCGAGTGCGTGGCCACCGCCAGCAGTCGCCGGCGAGCGGAGCAGCAGGCCGCGCGCGACTGCATCGACCGGATTGCGGCGGGCTGACGGCATGGCGCAGACCCGCTCCGGAGTGGTCGCCGTGGTGGGCCGGCCCAACGTCGGCAAGTCCACCCTGGTCAACCGGCTGATCGGCGAGCGCCTGTGCATCACGGCGAGGCGCCCGCAGACCACGCGCCACCGCATTCTCGGTATCGTCACGCGTGATGATACCCAGGTCGCGTTCGTCGACACGCCCGGCATTCACGGCGGCATCCGCAAGCAGCTCAACCGCGCGCTCAACCGCGCCGCCACCGCCGCGCTGACCGGCGTCGACGCGGCGGTGTTCGTTACCGCCGGCCGCTGGAACGAGGACGACGATCTCGTCTGCCGCAGACTGACCGAGGCAGGTCCCGTGTCCGTCATCGCCGTGCTCAACCAGGTGGACCGGGTCGCGGACAAGCGTTCTCTGCTGCCGCAGCTCGAGCAGTTGCAGCAACGGCTCGACCCGGTGGCGGTGATCCCGCTGTCGGCGCGCACCGGCGACAACGTCGACGCGCTCTGGGCCGAGCTGACGCCGCTGATCCCGCCCGGCGCGCACGCCTTCGACGAGGACACGTTCACCGACCGCAGCGAGCGCTTCCTCGCGGCTGAACTGGTGCGCGAGCAGCTCGTGCGGCGCCTGGCCGACGAGCTGCCCTATGCCACCACGGTCGAGATCGAGCGTTTCGAGGCGATGGACGACGGCCGCATGGCGATCGATGCCGTGATCTGGGTCGAGCGCGAGGGCCAGAAGGGTATCGTCATCGGCGCCGGCGGCGAACGGCTCAAGGAAATCGGTTCCTCCGCCCGCCTGCGGATGCAGAAGCTGTTCGGCAGCGGCATCCACCTGCAGCTCTGGGTCAAGGTGCGGGCGGACTGGTCCGACGACGTCAAGGCACTGCGGCAACTGGGCTACGAGATCGAATGACGGCCTCTCGCGCTGCGCTGGTGCGCGGCTACGTGCTGCATCAGCGGCCCTACCGCAACACCAGCATGCTGCTGGAGGCATTCACCGCCGATGCCGGCCGCGTCGGCCTGGTCGCGCGCGGCGCGCGCCGCGGCGGCAGCCGCATCCGCCCGCTACTGGAGCCGTTCCGGCCGCTGCTGCTGTCCTGGTCCGGCCGTGGCGAGCTGCACACGCTCACCAACGTGGAATCCGAGGGCTGGCGCGCGCCGCCGACCGGCCGCGCACTGCTCGCCGGCTTCTACTGCAGCGAGCTGATCCTGCGCCTGCTGGGCCGCGACGATCCCAACCCCGAGGCCTATACCGCCTACGACCGCGCCGTGACCGCGCTCGCCACCGCATCCGAACCCGCCGAGCCCGCTCTCAGGCGCTTCGAGCTGGAACTGCTCGGCACCCTTGGCTACGCGCCGCCGCTGACCACCGATATCGCCACCGGCGAGCCCGTGCAACCCGGGGTGGAATACGACTACCTCCCCGAACAGGGCCCGCAGTCCGCCGGCGGTGTCCGCGCCGAAGGCATCGTCCGCGTCCCCGGCGCCCATCTCCGGGCCCTGGCCGCCGGCGAGCTGGAGGACGAGGCCGTTCTCCAGTCCGCCCGTCGCATCCTCCGGGCCGCTCTCCAGCCTCACCTCGGCAACCGCCCCCTCCACACCCGCGATCTCTACCGCTCCATGTACGGCCGCACCTGAGACCGGTCTCCGGACACGAGAAGCGAACGAATCCGGTGAGGGACAAGCGAAAGCGGTGTAAGCGGTCTCGGGTCGCGAACGGGTCTTCGGCATGGCGTGTGGGTGCTCACTCCCGTACCCGGATGTTCAGGAGCACCGGCAACCAGCGGAACACCGAAGACACCGAATGCACCGAGTACACCGAAGGAAGCTTGTAGTAGCGACGTCAGTGGCGAGTGAACGACGCAAGGCCGGTGCAGCGGCGACGGGCATGGCTGGTCGCGGCATGCGCCTTATCGCCACCGGCCGGATCGGTATCATCGTCACCGCGATCTGCCGCTTCACGCCGGTACTGGTCATCGCGCTCGGATCGCTGCCGCGGCAAGGTACCTCGACCTCGTGCTGTTGCCGCTGCTCGGCGTGTTCGTGGCGCTGCTGATCGCCGGCCCGGTCCTGCGCGTCCGCGACACATGAAAACGGGCGGAGCCGCGGGCCGGGTTGACGAAGGAGTGCCGGCAGATCCCGGCCGGGGATTCACCCGGCATCCCCGGCACCGGTATGGTCATGCGTTCGGCAACGGCGAGCCATCGATGACGAACGACGAAACGGTACAGGCCCGCGCCCTGCGGCTGGTCATGGAGCCGGACCCCGCCGCCAAGCGCGAACGGGCGAGGGCCTTGCACGAGGACCTGCTCGCCGAACGGGTCGACATTGCCCACCCGGGGCGTCCGCAACGCATCGAGGACCCGGGCCGGCCGGAAAAACCCGCCCTGGTCCCGCCGCGCGAGCTGTCCCGCCGCGGACTCGGCAGCGAGCACGGCCGCGCCTCGCTGATTCACGCCCTGGCCCACATCGAGTTCAACGCCATCAATCTCGCCGCCGACGCGGTCTACCGTTTTCCGGCCATGCCGCACGACTTCTATGTCGACTGGGCTCGCGTCGCCGACGACGAATCGCGCCACTTCACCATGTTGCGCGAGCTGCTTCTCGCCCGCGATCACGACTACGGCGACTTCCCCGCCCACAACGGCCTGTGGGACACCACCGTCAAGACCGACCACGACCTGCTGGTACGCATGGCGCTGGTGCCGCGCGTGCTCGAGGCGCGCGGCATCGACGTG
>CAYZHJ010000033.1:15082-23873 GCA_964478305.1 uncultured Ectothiorhodospiraceae bacterium | reverse complement strand
TTCGCCCGGTACAGCGGCGAGGGCCGCCACAGGGCCAGCGCCTCGCGCACCGGCTGCGGGATGGGAATCCAGCGCTCGGTGGAGATCTCCTGCTCGATGATGCCCGGCGGGAACAATGCCGCCATGGCGTCCGGCGGTACCGGCTTGCCGTCGGGACCCAGATACGGTGCCGGCGGATTGGGCATGTCCGCGACCACGTTGTACCAGTGCGTGGGCAGGTCGGACTCGGGCAGCAGGATCTTGCACTCGTTCACCAACGGGACTCCCCTCGGAATCAGGCGAGCATCATAACGCAGCCGGCGCGGCATTTCGTGACGCAGGCCCTTGCATGCGAAGCGCCGCGACATAACAATAGCGCCCAGCCAGTGCCCGGACCGTGGGCACCCTTGTCCGGATGAAACACCCCCATGAAGCGTCTTGCCCTTGCGTTGCTCTCGTGGTGCGTGATCGTCGCCCCCGTATCCGCCGCACCCGACGACCTGCCCCGGCCGCCCGAGCTGGAGCCGGCCGTCGCGTTCTGGGCGCGCGTCTATACCGAGGTCGACACCAACGCCGGCCTGATCCACGACCGCGACAACCTGGCGGTGGTGTACGAGGCAATCCGGCTCGACCCGGACGGCAGTCGCCGTGCGCGCATCCAGACCGTGCGCGACAGCAAGACGCACTATCGCGAGATCCTGCTGCGACTGGCGAAGGGCGGGCACGACGACCTGAGCGAGGAGGAGCGCCGGGTACTCGAGCTATGGCCCGATGACGTCAGCAATGCCCGATTGCAGAAGGCGGCGTACAACATCCGCTTCCAGCTCGGCCAGGCGGACAAGTTCCGCGCGGGGCTGGTTCGTTCCGGCGCCTGGGAACCGCACATCCGGCACACCCTGAAACAGATGGGCCTGCCCGAGGAGCTGGCCGCGCTGCCGCATGTGGAGTCCTCGTTCAATCCCGATGCCTGGTCGCGCGTCGGCGCCGCCGGCCTGTGGCAGTTCACCCGCTCGACCGGGCGCCGCTACATGCGCATCGATCATGTCGTCGACGAGCGCATGGACCCGTTCGCGTCCTCGATCGCCGCCGCCCGGCTGCTGCAGCACAATCATTCGGTCACGGGCGACTGGGCGCTGGCGATCACCGCCTACAACCACGGCCTCGCCGGCATCCGGCGCGCGGTGCGGCAGGTGGGCAGCGACAACATCGCGGATCTGGTCAGCAGCTACCGCAGCCGCACGTGGGGCTTTGCCTCGCGCAACTTCTACGCCGCGTTTCTCGCCGCGGTCGAGGTCGACTTCCACGCGGAGGAGTACTTCGGCAACGTGCGCCGAGCCGACCCGCTGCGGACCGAGACCATCGAACTGCCCTTCTATGCGCCGGTCGATGCGCTGGCACGCGCGTTCGAGGTCGACCGTGCCACCCTGCGCGAGCTCAACCGCTCGCTGCGCGGACCGGTCTGGGAAGGACTCAAGCGCGTGCCGCGCGGCCATACGCTGAGACTGCCGAAGGAACACGGCCGTCCGCCGGCCAGCGAACTGCTCGCCCGGATCGATGGCAGCGAGCGCTACTACGCCCAGATCCCGGACCAGTTCCACCGGGTGCGACCCGGCGAGGCACTGTCGACCATCGCCTCGCGCTACGGCGTCTCGATGCGCGAGCTGATCGCGCTCAACAACCTGGGCAATGCGAACTTCATCCGGGCCGGCCAGCGGTTGCGACTCCCGGTGGCCGACAGCGCACCCGCACTGGCGGAAAACGGTGTCTACACCGTGCAGCGCGGCGACACCTTGTCGGGCATCGCCACCCGGGTGGGCCTGAACGCCTCGACGCTGGCCTCGATCAACGGGCTCGACAACGCCAACACGATCCATCCCGGGCAGAAGCTGCGGGTCAACCGGCAGGCACCCGCCGACGAACCCGCCGAGCCCGCATCCACCGTCGTGGCAGAGGCCGAGACCGGCGATGACACCGCCCCCGCTACCGCGACGGATGCCCCGGCAGCGGCCAAAGCGAGCGAAACGTCAACAGCGGCCGCGGAACCCGTCGATGAACCGGCAGCCATGGACTCGTCGCCGGAGGACAGCGACGGCACCACCCCGGACGACTCGCTGCTGGCCCGTCTGGACGACCTGTGGACGCGGGTGCCCGGCCGTCCCGACCGATCCATCGACAGTGCCGGGGACGGCGAGGATGTCGCCGCGGACGACAGTGTCAGCACCGGCGCGGTCGCGGACGAGGGTCCGCCGAAGCTGGCCGCCGACCCAAGCGACTACAGCGTGGCCGACGACGCCACCATTGAGATCCAGGCGGCCGAGACCCTGGGACATTACGCCGAGTGGCTCGACCTCCGCGCCAGCCAGTTGCGCCGCATCAACAACATGCGCTACGGCACGCCGGTGGTGATCGGCCACCGCCTGAAGCTCGACTTCGGCCGGGTGGAACCGGAGACCTTCGAGCAGCGGCGGATGCAGTACCACGAGCAGTTGCAGGCTCGCTTCTTCGAGCAGTTCCGTATCACCGGCACCGAGAAGATGCTGGTCCGCAACGGCGATTCGCTCTGGACCCTGGCGCGGCGCTCGGACAACGTGCCGCTCTGGCTCCTGCGTCAGCACAATCCCGACCTCGATTTCGACGCCCTGCACCCCGGCATGCCGGTGACGATCCCGACGGTCGAACGCCAGCCGAGCGCCGGCGAGGATGGCGGCGGCGACGCGGTGGAAGTGGCCGAGAGCGGGGTGGAGGAATAGGGGCAAGCGCCCGGCGCATGCAGGTTGGGCCGACGGAGGAGGCCCAACATTCTCGGCGGCGGATTTGTTGGGCCTCCTCCGTCGGCCCAACCTACAGGGTGCTTTCGGGCTCATTACCTGCAGACCACACCGTACAATAAACCCCGACCCCGGAAACGAGGACACCCGGCATGACCCAGGGCCCCCACCGCATCGTCATCGTCGGCGGCGGCTCCGGCGGGCTCAAGCTTGCCACCCGCCTCGGGCGCCGCTATCGCCGCAACCCGGACGTCCGGGTCACGCTGGTCGACGCCGCGCTCACTCATGTCTGGAAACCGCTGCTGCACGAGGTCGCGGCCGGCACGCTGGACATGCACGACGACGAGTGCGACTACATCGCCCATGCCCGCGCCCATCACTTCACGTTCGTCTGGGGACGCATGGACGGACTCGACCGGCAGTCCCGACGCGTCCGGCTGGCACCGCTTGATGATTCCGACGACGACGGCCTGCCGGCCACACCGCGATACCTGGACTACGACACGCTGGTGATCGCGGTCGGCAGCGTGAGCAACGACTTCGGCATCCCCGGCGTCGCCGAGCTCTGTTTCAGCCTGGAAACTGCCGCGGAAGCGGAACACTTCCGGCGGGACCTGTTCCGGGCCTGGCTGCGCGCGGAGCCGGAACATGTCGGGGCCAGGCCCGGTTCCCTCGATGTCGCCATCGTCGGGGCCGGCGCCACCGGCGTCGAGCTGGCGGCGGAACTCGACAAGATGCGTCACGCCCTCGCCGATTACGGTGCCTGCGCGATCGACCCGGTCCGCGACACCCGCCTGCTGATCCTCGAGCGCGCGCCACGCCTGCTGCCGGGCCTGCCCGAGGAGCTGGCGGAGGCGACCCGTGAACAACTGGAACGGCTCGGCATCGAGACCCGGCTCGGCGAGGAGGTCTCCGAAGTCGTCGCCGATGGCATCCACACCCGCGCAGGGGATTTCATCCCGGCCCGCTTCAAGGTCTGGGCCGCGGGTGTTGCCGCACCGGCCTTCCTGCGCGGGATCGACGGACTGGAAACGAACGCGCGCAATCAGCTCGTCGTGGAACGCACGCTGCAGACGACTCGTGACCCGGACATATTCGCCCTGGGGGACTGTGCCGCCTGTCCGGCCGACGAGGACGGCCATCTCGTGCCGCCGCGGGCCCAAGCAGCCGACCAGCAGGCCGCGTTCCTGGCACGCGCACTCCCGAGTCATGTCGAGGGACGCGAGCTGCCCCGCTACCGCTACCGTGACCACGGCTCGCTCGTGAACGTCCACGACAGCGCCTTCGGTACCCTGATGGGCGCCCTGCTCGGCCGCGTCACCATCGAGGGCTGGTTCGCCCGCGTGAGCTATCGCTGGCTCTATCGCGCGCACCAGCGTGCCCTGCACGGATCGGTGCGGGCACTGATGCTGCTGCTGTCCGATCTGGTCTCCCGCCGCACGCGGCCGCGCCTGAAGCTGCACTGAGCGGAAGTCTGATCAAGGGCCATGAAGATGCGATTTCCACGGTCCTTCATTTTCAGCGGCTTGCAGCCGCTGAGGATGGCGGCACATCCATGTGCCGCGGGAACCTCTGCATGAATCGGAAGTTCCTCCCTCAGGCACGCGCTCGTCTTGCGCGCAATGCGTGCACGATGCTCGGCAATTCGTCGCGCGGGCCGGGAGCGACGAGCGTGATCGCGCTCTGCTCCAGCCCCGCCAGCAGTGCCAGCGGCGCACCGATGTGCAGCAGCCAGGCGACATCGATCGCGAACAGCAGGAACAGGCCGAGCGCACTCAGCGCGACCGCCAGCTTGGCCGACCAGGTGTGGTAGCTCGACAGGCGCCGGAAACGGATCAGTGCCAGCGCCCCCGGCAACGCATAACCGATCACGATCAGCGCGATCCAGGGCGCCTCCCGCAGCAGCAGCTCCGGCCACAGCCACCAGCCGCCCAGCGGCACCGCGATGTAGAGGGCGAAGTCGGCCATGCTGTCGAGGCGGATGCCCAGTTTCGTGACCGCGTCGAGCCGGCGCGCGAGCCAGCCGTCGAGCGCGTCGGACAGGATCCCCGCCAGCAGCAGCGCGAGGAACGGCATCGGCTGCCGGTACCAGGCCAGCCCGAGCAGCACCGGCACCGACAGCAGGCGCAGCAGGCTGAGCAGGTTGGGAATGGCGCGGATCATTGACCGGGACCCGCGCCGTTCATCCCCTGCATTGCATCCTGTCCGTACGGGTCATCGGAAGGCAGCGGGGGGACCGGAATCGCGCGCATCTTTCACTCGGGCAGGCGGATCATGTTCGCCCAATGATGAATGTCGAACGCCCGCCGGTACAGATACGGCGTCACGCCGCGATCGCTGTAGTAGCGCGGGTTCGGGATACGGGCGGCGAGCAGTGACGCCTGCCAGCGCCCCAGGTCGCCGGGCTCGGCATCGAAATAGTGCTCGGCCGCGGCCGCGGCACCGAACACGCCGTTGCCCCATTCGATCAGGTTGAGATACAGCTCGAGAATGCGCCGTTTCGACAGCGCCTGCTCGAGCATCATGGCGAGCACCGCCTCCTGCAGCTTGCGCCAGTAGCTGCGCTCGGGCGACAGGAACAGGTTCTTGGCGAGCTGCTGGCTGATGGTCGAACCGCCGCGGACCACGTGGCCGGCCTCGATGTTCTCGCTGAACGCCTTGCGCAACGCCTCCCAGTCGATCCCGCCGTGCTCGGCGAAGCGGGCATCCTCGGCGGCGATCACGGCGCGCTTGAGCCAGGGCGAGATGCGTTCGTACGGTACCCATTCATGTGCCAGCTCCGCGTCGGGGTCAGTGGCGCGCAACTGTTCCAGCCGCAACTGCATGTAGGCCGTGGTCGCCGGCGGCTCGGAGGCGAGTGCCCGGATGCGCAGGTAGTAGCTGCCCTGCAGCAGAACCACCGCAACAAGTGCAACGGCCACCAGCAGCACGAGACCGCGCAGCGCATATTGCAGGAATGAACGAAGACTGCCGGGTTTGAACGAACGCATCGGGTCAGGCTTGCGGGCCGGATTCGGAAACCGCATCGTAGCGCGAACCGACCCTGCAGGGGGGCAACGAGGGCCGCTGGTCGCGCCCCGGGGCAAACAGATGATGACGGGGTGGGAGCTTGCGTCAAGCGGGAAACCGAGCCTGCAGGAGCGGGCTCCTGCCCGCGAATCCGGCGCTGAAACGCCCTGCCCCTGTTCGTTCGCGACCGGGAGGCCGTTCCTGCATGTTTCGTTCGAACTCTACGCAAATCCCTTGCCCTGAGATACAACCCGGAATCACGGACCGGCAATGACGATCCCGCAACCCGCGGTCGAACTGGAACAGGTCTCCCACGGCTACGACGAGGCCGGCCGCCGTCACGAGATCCTGCACGGGGTCGATCTGACGGTGGCAGCGGGCGAGATCGTGGCACTGGTGGGACGCAGCGGCGCGGGCAAGTCGACCCTGCTGAACCTGATCGCCGGACTCGCCCGGCCCGAGCGCGGGCACATCCGCATCGCCGGCCGCGATCTCGTGGCGATGGACGAGCGCGAGCGCACGCTGCTGCGCCGGCGTCACATCGGCTTCATCCACCAGTTCTTCAACCTGATCGACACGCTCGACGTCGGCGACAACGTGCTGCTGCCACTGGAACTGGACGGCGGTGCCGATCGCGAGGGCCGTGAGCGCGTGCACCAACTGTTGACCACGGTGGGCCTCGCCGACCGCGCCGGCGCATACCCCGACCGCCTGTCCGGCGGCGAGCAGCAGCGCGTCGCCGTGGTACGCGCCCTGGCGCATCGACCCGGGCTGGTGCTGGCCGACGAGCCCACCGGCAATCTCGACGTCGACACCGGCAGCGCCGTGCTGCAACTGCTCGAACGGCTGGTCCGCGAGGGCGGTCACAGCCTGATCCTGGTGACGCATTCCGGGGCCATCGCCGCCGTGGCCGACCGGGTCCTGCGGCTCGACCACGGCCGACTGGCACCGGCCTGATGCCGATGACCGGCGCCTCCGTTCCCCGCGCGTACCTGCCGCGCTGGCGCCGCGCCAGCCTGCGCTGGCTCGGCCGCCATCCCTGGCAGCTCGTGCTGGCATTGATCGGCATCGCCCTGGGCGTGGCGGTGATGGTCGCGGTTGATCTCGCCACCGGCAGCGCCCGCCGTGCCTTCGACCTGTCGATGGAACAGGTCACCGGCGGCGCCAGCCATCGCATCATCGGTGCGCCCACCGGCCTCGACGAGGACTTCTACCGCGAGCTGCGGATCGAGCACGGCATGCGTGCCAGCGCACCGCTGGTGGAGGGCTTTGCCGAGGCCCGCGGCGAGACCCTGCGCGTGCTCGGCATCGACCCGCTGGCCTCGGTCGGGCCCGCGCGGCGGCTGGCCGACGTCGAGGGCGAATCGCTCGAGCGGCTCCTGACCGAACCCGGTACCGCCCTGCTGGCGGGCGTGACCGCACGCCGTTTCGGCATCGATGGCGGCGACCGGCTCGGGCTGTCGATTGCCGGCGGCGAGCGCAGTGCGCGCATCATCGGCCTGATCGAGCCCGACACCGGCCCCGCCGCCGCGGCCGACGGCCTGCTGGTGGTCGACATCGCCACGGCACAGGAATGGTTCGACCGCGTCGGCCGGCTCGATGCCATCGACCTCGAACTCGAACCGGAACGGGCCGAGGCCCTGCGCGCCGCGCTGCCGACCGGACTGACGCTGGAGAGCGCGGACACCCGCCGGCGCCAGGCCGACCGGATGACCTCGGCCTTCCGCACCAACCTGCGCGCGATGGGCCTGCTGGCGATCGTCATCGGCGTGTTCCTGATCCACAACACCATGACCTTCTCGGTGATCCAGCGGCGCCGCCTGATCGGCACCCTGCGCTCGCTCGGGGTCACGCGCGGCCAGATCGTCGGCCAGGTCGTGGCCGAGACGCTGCTGCTGGGAGCGATCGGCACCGCGGCCGGCCTGGTCGCCGGCATCTTCGTGGCCCAGGGGCTGGTCGGGCTGGTCACGCGCACCATCAACGATCTCTACTTCGTGCTGACCGTGACCGGTCTGTTTCCCTCGACCGCCGAGCTGGCCCGGGGCGCGGCCATCGGCCTGGGTGCGGCGCTGCTCGGCGCACTCGGCCCGGCAATCGAGGCCGCCGGCGCGCCGCCGGACACGGCCGGCCGCCGCTCGGTGATCGAACGCCGCAGTCGCCGACTGGTACCCGCACTCGCCGCGGCCGGCGGCATCCTCCTGCTCGCCGCGGTCGCACTGCTGCAGGTGCCCGGCGGTGACGTCACGCTCGGCTTCGCGGCGCTGTTCCTCCTCGTGATCGGCGCCGCCGGCCTGATGCCCGCCATGTTGCTGTTGCTGGTGCCGCCGCTGTCCCGGATCCTGCGCCGCCTGGCCGGCCCGCTGGCGGCGATGGCGGCGCGGGGCATCACCGCCGCGCTGTCGCGCACCGCCCTGGCGGTCATCGCCCTCGCGATCGCGCTGTCGGCGACGATCGGCATCGAGGTGATGATCACCAGCTTTCGTGGCACGGTGGAGGCCTGGCTCGGGCGCACGCTGGCGGCCGACCTGTACGTCACCGCGCCACAGCGCGTCGCCGCGCGCCATTTCGCGGCACTGCCGGACGACGTTCCCGACCGCGTGGCCGCCATCGACGGCGTGACCGCGATTTCCACCGGCTGGCGCGTGCTGGTCGAGGGCAATGGCGGCGAGGTCCGCCTGCAGGTGCTCGACCCGGCACCGGCCAGCCTGGAGGCGTTGCGGCTGAAGGCCGGCGATCCGGCGATCGCCCGCGAGCGGTTCCGCGCCGGCGAGGCGGTGTGGGTGAGCGAGCCCTGGTCAGTGCACCACGACGCCGCTCCGGGCGACCGCGTCACCCTGCAGACCGATCGCGGCCCGAAGGCCGTGCCCATTGCCGGCATCTTCCATGACTACAACACCGACCGCGGCGTGGTGCTGATCCACCGGCGCCTGTTCGACCGCTGGTGGGATGTCAGGCATGTCTCCGCGGTTGGCGTTTTCGTTGCCGATGGCAGCACGATCGAGGACGTAGCCAACCGGATCCGCAACGAACTGGCC
>CAYZHJ010000033.1:9860-14982 GCA_964478305.1 uncultured Ectothiorhodospiraceae bacterium | reverse complement strand
GGCCTGTTCGCGCTGCCGCTGGGCCTGGCACTGGCCGAGGTCCTGATCGATGTCATCAACCAGCGCGCCTTCGGCTGGAGCATCGTCACCCGCATCCCGGCCGCGGCCCCGCTGGAGACCCTGGCGCTGGCGGTCGGCACCGCGCTGCTCGCCGGCCTCCGGCCCGCCTGGCGCGCCGGCCGCATCGAACCGGCGGACGCGCTGCGGGAGGAATGAGAATGAACGAGTGGTGGAAGCGGGCTCGCCCGCGACTCGACGTCCATGCCGGTCAATGCCGCCGGCACGCATGAAACGACCATGAGCAACGACATGAAACGCCGCCTGCCATTCGTCCTCGGGCTGCTGCTCGCCGCCACCGGCTGCGGCGGGCAGGGCGAACCTGCATCGACGGAAACCGGGAATGGCGACGGGCTCGTTGCCGCGCTCGGCGGCCCCGCCGACCCCGCCTTTGCACGCGCCACCGAGGTGCGGCCGTTCGATTTCCCCCGTGACCACGGGCCGCATCCGCGATATCGCAACGAGTGGTGGTACGTCGCCGGCAACCTGGATGACGAGGCGGGGCGGCGTCACGGCTTCCAGCTCACCCTGTTCCGCATCGGGCTGGCGCCCGGACGCGCCGACCGGCCCTCGCGCTGGGCCACGCACCAGGTCTGGATGGGACACCTGGCGCTGACCGATGTTGCCGGTGATCGCTTTCGAGCCGCCGAACGCTTCGCCCGCGGCGGCGACATCGGCCTCGCCGGCGCCCGGCGTGATCCGGTGGAAGTCTGGCTCGAGGACTGGCGGCTGGAACGCGATCCCGGCGGCGACTGGCGCCTTCGGGCCGCCACCGACGCATTCGCGCTCGATCTCGCGCTGCATCCGGAACGGCCGCCGGTGCTGCAGGGCGACCGCGGTCTGTCGCAGAAGAGCGATGCGCCCGGCAATGCCTCGTACTACTACTCCCTGACACGCCTCGCGGCCCGGGGCGAGATTCGGGTCGAGGGAGAATCGCGCAGGGTGAACGGGAATGCCTGGCTCGATCGCGAATGGAGCACCAGCGCGCTGGGCGAGAACCAGGCCGGCTGGGACTGGTTCGCGCTGCAGCTCGACGACGGGACCGACATCATGTACTACCGCCTGCGCCGCAGGGACGGCAGCACCGCCCCCCTGTCGGCCGGCAGCATCGCCTTGCCCCATGGCGCGACCACCCCGCTCGACCGCGACGATGTCGCGCTGGAGGTACTCGACCGCTGGACCGGTCCGAAGGGCACCACCTACCCGTCGCGCTGGCGCCTGGACATCGCCGGCATCGAGGGGCCGCTGACGATCGCGCCGGTGATGGCCGACCAGGAGCTCGATGTCAGCGTGCGCTACTGGGAAGGCGCGGTCGATGTCCTGCGCGCGGGCGAGCCCGTCGGCCGCGGCTATGTCGAGCTGGCCGGCTACGCCGACTGAATCGCGAGGCGATCGTCAATCGATGCCTCGGTGCGGGCATCGGGCTGTCGCACCGAAGTGCGATCCGCGGGCCTCGTTTCACGCCGCGGACATCCGGCGACTGTCACTTCCGCGGCCGGCCGGCCTTCGTCGCTGCCGTCACCTCGTTCAGCCGGCCCGTGCCGCAGTCGTAGATGTAGCCGTGGATCGGGATGTCGCCTGGTACCAGCGGGTGATTGCGGATACGCGTGACATCATCGACCACGCTGCGCTCGTTGTCGCCGAAGGTCAGCCAGTCGATGTACTCGCCCTCGGTCGAGCCCGGCCCCTTGCCGGTGTCGTGCCAGCCGTCGGCGTCGATGGTCGCCGTCTCCAGGCTGCTCGCCAGCAGGTTGCGCATGATCTCGTCGTTGAAGGTCAGCATGCCGCAGTCGGTGTGATGGATCACGAACCACTCGCGCGTGCCCAGCAGCTTGTACGAGATCACCAGCGAACGAATGGCGTCATCGCTGGCACGGCCGCCGGCGTTGCGGATGACGTGCGCGTCGCCCTCGGCCAGTCCCGCGTATTTCGCCGGATCCAGCCGCGCGTCCATGCAGGTGAGGATCGCGAAGCGCCGTGCCGGCGGCAGCGGCAATTCGCCCTTGTCGCCGAAACTCGCCGCGTACTCGGCATTCGCCTGCAGTATCTCTTCCACTGTCTTGCTCATGTTCGCCTCCCGGAATCACGAACGGATGCGCCGGGGTCCACGGACCCCGACATGGATAACCGGCATACCCATGATACCGGGACACCGAATCAGCAGGCCGGTTCCCGATCATCGCTGCATGCTATCCGGGCAGCGCGGCCAGCCCCAGCGAAGCCAGCACACACCATCCGACCACGACCAGCACCGGCACCCGCCCCGACTGCAACCCGACGAAGCCGACCGCCGCGACCGCGAAATCGACCGGCCCGCGCACCGCCGTCACCCACAACGGGTCGTACAGCGCCGCCGCCAGCAACCCGACCACGGCGGCATTGACGCCGGCGACCATGCGGGCGGCGGCGGGACGCCGGGCCAGCGCCCGCCACAACGGCAGGGCCCCGGCCATCAGCAGCAGTCCCGGCAGGAAGATCGCGGCCAGCGCGACCAGGGCGCCGGCCAGTCCCCCGTCCGCTCCGGGCAGGCGCGCACCGAGGAAGGCGGCCAGCGTGAACAGCGGGCCCGGTATCGCCTGGGCCGCGCCGTAGCCGGCCAGGAATTCGTCGGCACCGATCCAGCCGGGCCGGACCACGCCTTCCTGCAACAGCGGCAGGACCACGTGCCCGCCGCCGAACACCAGCGCGCCGGCCCGGTAGAACGCCGCCGCCACCGCCGGCAGCCCGCCGCTGCCGGCGGCCCACGGCAACAGCACGAGCAACAGCGCGAACACGGCCAGCAGGGAGGCACCGACACGCGGGCCATGGGGCAACGGCAGATCGCGGGCGGCGCTCGGCAGGATGTGCCGGCACAGCAGCAGACCGGCCGGCGCGGCCACGGCGATCACCAGCAACTGCAGTTGCACGCTGCCGGCCAGCAGGATCGCCGCCGCCGCGGCCAGGGCGATGAATGCCCGCGGACCATCCGGGCACAGGCGCAGCGCCATGCCGACCACGCCGTGCGCCACCACCGCCAGCGCGACCAGCTTCAGGCCCTGCACGCCGGCCCCGGCATGGGGTCCCGACAGCGCCGGCAGGATCGCGGCGAAGGCCAGCATCAGCAGCACCGAGGGCAGCGCGAAGGCCACGAACGCGGCCAGCGCCCCGCCCCAGCCGGCACGCATCAGGCCGAGACCGAAGCCGATCTGGCTGCTCCCCGGGCCGGGCAGGAACTGGGCAAGCGCCATCAGTTGCCCGTACTGATCGTCGTCGAGCCAGCCGCGGCGCTCGACCAGT
Source organism: uncultured Ectothiorhodospiraceae bacterium (assembly GCA_964478305.1). GTDB lineage: Bacteria > Pseudomonadota > Gammaproteobacteria > XJ16 > Halofilaceae > Halofilum. The sequence goes on along the minus strand of CAYZHJ010000033.1, from coordinate 11,649 downwards.
GCACGGCGATAGTAGGCCAGGTGCGCAATCGGCCCGCCGAACGAGGTCAGGCCGAGACCGAGAAAGACCACGAACACCTCGCGCACCGAGCCGGCGGGCAGATGCACAAGCTTCCCCGGCGAGTCGTTCACGTCGTCTCCAGGAGCTGGCGGGAGCGGGCATGCCCGCGGACATCCCCTTTCATCTCCGGGCAGGCAGCCCGGATGCCGCTGCACGGCATCCGGGCTACCGCTCTTCCGGTCCCTGTTCCTCGATGGCTTCCCGGGCATCCGGCCGCGCGACCTCGAAGCCGCGCAACTCGCTCAAGCGGCGCACGAAGCGCTCCGGATCATCCGGCCCGATGACCAGTCGCCGGTCCGGCCAGCGCAACACCACGGCGCGACCGGGATCGTTCAACAGCGCCCGGTAGATGCCCAGGGTCCGGTTGCGGAACCGGCCGGCGAACACGAACAGGCCACCATTGGCGAACAATCGCTTCGACCCGACCATCGCGTGCGCATCGGCGGCCACCGACTGGAGATCGTCGAGTTCGATACGCGTCACCCGGCCCGGTCTCTGCACGAACAGGGTGTCCGCCGTCAGCACATAACGCCGGACCATGCAGAACAGGGCGGCAACAAGCAGCAACAGCGGCGTCGCCACCAGCGCCGCGTACCAGATCCAGCCACCCACCGGTGGCCGCAGCAGGCCGAGCAGCATCACCCCGAGCAGCACCGCCGCGAGGATCGTCGTCATCACACGCAGCGCCGTGCTCCACGGGGCATCGAACTCGTCCCACTGCCCCGTCACCGGCCCTTCCCTGATCTCGGTGGTATTCATGGAGATTCCGCTGCCGTGGACATGGCGCAGCGTAACCCAGCCGACCCGGAAATCCGAAGGCATGCCCGTTCATGCCCGGTCGCGCCTCATCGGCCGGCAGCCCGCTTTCGGCGACCTCCGGGTACCGGCATGATCCGCACGCATGACGCGATCAGGTCCGGGAAACGGAAACGCCGCCGTCGACGAGGAAGGCCGTGCCGGTAACGAAGCTCGCAGCGTCCGAGGCGAGGTGAAGAACCGAACGCGCGATCTCCTCCGGTCGCGCCAGGCGCTTGAGGGCATGGAGCCCCTGCACGAACTCCAGCAGGTCGGGCGTGGCGTCGGGCCCATTGGTGATGCTGGCGGGCGTATCCGTGCCGCCCGGCAGGACCGCGTTCACCCGGATGCCCCTTGCACCGAACTCGCTGGCAAGCACCTGCGTCAGGCCGACCAGCCCCGCCTTGCTCGCTGCATAGGCGGCCATTCCGGGCATGCCGGCGGTATGGCCGACGAACGTGCTGGTGAAGATCAGCGAACCGCCGCCCCGTTCGATCATCGCGGGCAGCTGATGCCTGGCGCCGAGGAATGCGCCGGTCAGGTTCGTGTCGAGCGTTTCCTTCCATTGCTCCGGCGAGATGTCGGGCGTCGGCGCCATCTCGCCCACCATGCCGGCATTGTTGAAGGCAATGTCGAGCCCGCCGTAGTCACGCACGGCCGTCTCGACGGCGAGCTTCGCCACGGCCTCGTCCCTGACGTCGCCCGCCACGGCGACTGCCTCCCCTCCGTTTTCCCGGATCCCGGCGACCAGTTCGTCCAGCCTGTCCCGGCGCCGGGCGGTTACCACCACCCTCGCCCCTTCCCGCGCGAACAGCTTCGCGGTCGCGTGACCGATGCCGGAACTCGCTCCGGTGACAATCGCTACCTTGCCGGCCAGTACGTCCATCTCGAACCCTCCATTCATCAAGTGTGTCGGGTCGAGAAAGGTAGGCCC
>CAYZHJ010000033.1:3554-9760 GCA_964478305.1 uncultured Ectothiorhodospiraceae bacterium | reverse complement strand
ATGCCGGGCATCTCTATTCCCGGACTTCCCATGCGGGATTCCAGGCAATCTCCCACAAGTGGCCGTCCGGATCCTGGAAGTAGCCGGAATAACCGCCCCAGAAGCGGTCGCGGGCGGGATCGGTTACGTGCGCGCCGGCATCGGTCGCCTGCTGCATGACGGCGTCGACTTCCTCCCTGGAACGGACGATATGGCCGATGGACAGTTCCGACGGACTCGGTGGACCGACCGGCACATTCGCGTCCTTCGCCAGTGCGGGCCGCGGGTAGGCCGCCAGTATCAGGTCGTCGTTCATGTGGAAGAAGACGACCGCCCCGTCCTCGAACTCGGTGCCGATGATCCCCTCGGTGGGCAGTCCCAGGCCATCGCGATAGAAGGCGAGCGACCTTTCCAGATCGTCCACGCCCAGCGTGACTACCTTGATTCGTGATCTCACTGATCGATCTCCCCGGATGACTCGTCCACATCGCGACGATGCTGCTTCAGGGGTCGTCCGTATTGAACAGATCGGACATCGCCAGCGTGGTGCCGGTGTCTCCCAGCAACGCCCGCGAGGTCTGTCCGGCGAATGCGCGCACCTCGCGGCACATGTGCGCCTGATCCGCATAGCCGACGGCCGCGGCCAGATCGGCCGGATCCCGTCGCTCGGACGCCACGGCCAGCAGGTGCTGGAATCGCATGATGCGCTGGAAGACCTTGGGACCGTATCCCACCGCCGCGCGGAAGCGCCGCTGGAACTGCCGGCGGCTCATGCCCAGCGATCGGGCGAGTTCGCCGATTTGCCCGGCGGGATGACGCGCGAGCCACGGAACGGCCGCGCGAACCACCGGCTCGGCCTCGCGGGCATCCGCCAGCCGGGGCGCCAGTGCCGCCGACACCCCGGCCAGTCTTGCCGGCGTAGAGCGGTGCCGGGCCATCAGGTCCGCGAACGGCCCTGCCCCGCGTTCCCAGACATCGACCAGCGGCACGTCCCGGTCGAGCAGCCGGTCCGCCGGCATGCCGAGCGAACTGCCCGCCCAGCCGGGCCGAAATCGGGCCCCGACCACGTTCGTGCCGGCGGGCAATGCGACGATCGTCCTGCGCGTCGCCGGACCGGCGACGATGGGCGGGGCATCACCGATCCAGACGATGTCCACGCAACCATCCGGCAGGACCGGCTGATGATGCTCGTCACCCCGGCTGTCCACATGCTGCGACCACAGGCACAGGAGGCGATCGGACAGTGGCCGTGGCGGCGGGAATTCCCGGTATCGTGATCGTTCGCGCGTCGTATCCATGAACCTGCCCCGAACCGATGCGGGCGTGGCCCGTTCCCGGCGATCCGGGGCCGGCTCCTGCCAGCCGCCGGGTCCGGAACCGGACCCCGGCGATTATCCTGCAGGCGGGGCCGTTTATCGAGCCGCGGCGACTTCCCATGCGGCGACACCGCCCGCGATCACCCGGAACAACGGATGCGACTCCGGTTCGGGGATGTCGCCCAGCCGGGCGAGCCACGCCGGCGAACGCACGGCGAGCTTGCCGCGAAGATGTTCCCACTCGTGTTCGAGCTGGCCCCGCGTGACGGTCAGGGGTTCCACCGTGCCTTCGGGGCCGATCTTCCGCTCGTCGAAACGATAGCCTCGACAGACGGATTCCGCGTGCACGGCCCGCAGATAGGCCGCGATGCACCCTTGCGGATCGGATGACTCGAGAAACCGCACGAGCTGCGGATGCTGCCTGTAGCCGCGTGTCCGGCCGGCGAGCACGGCCTGGGCCAGCAGGCTCTCGCGCCACAGGGCCACGAGCCCCTTCGCGTCGAGATAACGGGGATGGAGAGACCACAGTCGCATGGATGCTACTCGGCGGCCGATTCGTAGCTCACCAGGACGACGTCCGCGGCCCGGGTGCGAAGCGGTATCAGTGCCTGGTAGGCCGGCGAGTGGTACCACGCGGAAGCCGATCCAGCATCCGGGAATCGAATCGCCACGATATCCTCGTGCTCGTGCTCACCGCTCAGAACGGCCAGCCGGGTTCCACGAAACACGAGCTCGGCTCCCCATGGCGCGAGAGTGGCCGGCATCCGGCTCTTGTATTCGGCCCATTTCCCGGGGTCCCTCACGGTGATGTATCCGACCACGTAGGCGGGCTTGTTTTCAGGCATTTCGTTCCCCGTATCGATTCCGGCGAATCCTGGACCGGAGACGAACCTGCCGCAACTGCCCGTGTTAGGGTGTCGGTACGGGGAAACGGCGACAACCCTCCGCCCGGCTCAGGACGACGGCCGGCGCCCCGGCCAGGTACCGACGGCGGCACCGCTGACGATCAGCAGTCCGCCAATGATCAGCAGCGGAGTGACGCTGCTCAGACCGAACAGCACCAGCAGCATGGCGGCCACCAGCGGCGTGCCGTACGCGAGGATCGCGAGCGTCCGCGCATCGCCGCGCGCAACCCCGAAGTCCCAGACCGCATTGGCCAGGCCCATGGGCGCCAGTCCCAGGCCCAGCACGGCGGCAAGCTGGACCGGCTCCATTGCATGCGTGGTCTCGAACAACAGATGAACGACCAGACAGAACGTGGCCGCGATGAGCGAATAGATTCCCACGGCGTCCGAGGGGCTGCGGTCGTCGACCAATCGATACGTGGTATAGCCCGCCCAGGACAGGCCGGCGAGGAACGCGAAGCCGATGCCGGCCGCGTCGAATGTCAGGTTGCCGAATGGATCGATCACGCAGGCAGCACCCAGAAAACCGAGTGTGACCGCGACTGCATGCCGCAGCCCGAGCCTGCGGAGACCGAACGCGCCCGCAAGGAGAATGGCCATCATGGGCCACGAATACGCAATCAGGCTCGCCTGGGCGGGTGAAATGCGCGTGATCGCGATGAAGTTGAAGGCGTTGGTCCCGAAGATGCCGATCACGCCGGCCACGAGAAGGCCCCGCGATCGCGGGCGCATGTCGCGAATGCGCTCCCCGCGCAGCAGCCGTATCGCCGCAAGACAGAGAAACCCGACGGCCATCCCGAGCGCCAGCGTCTGGAAGGTCGGGGTGGGCGCTGCGAGGACAGCGAGAGACGGCCAGACTGCCCACAGGAAGACCGATGACGACCCGATCGCCGTGGCCTGCGCCGGACTCGAGTTCCAGGGTGAACCGCAGTCGGCACGGCCGGGCTCACCGAAGTACTCGATCGAGGCGCTCATCTCACTGCTTCGGGCATGAGCCGGTACGGAGCCGATCCTGCTCGAGCTCGAGCATGGCATCGACGACGTCGGGAATCCGTGCCCGGTCAATGCCGATGTCGGCGAGTCGATGATCGGGGAACGCCCGGAGTTCGGCCATCGCGGCGCGCCGGCGACGGATCTTCGCGAGTGCACGACCGATGCAACGGATCCCGGCGAAGAGGTTGGTGGAACGTTCGCGCCGGATACCGAAGTCATGACGCTCGGTCCGAACGAAGGCGCTGACGATTACAGACGGGAACACCTGCAGAAGCTGCTTGTTCATGACGAAATTCCTCCCCGTCCTTCCCTCGTGCACCGGCAAGGAGAGACGAGCAGTCGTTGTCGACGCAGTCATTACTTGCTGGCTAGACTAGAAAGACGGTGTCGAGACCACAAACGAGCATTCCTGCTTTCGGGATAGAAAAACTTGACTTGCGACGCGCCCGACCGCCTGCCCTCGCTCAATGCGCTGCGCGCCTTCGAGTCCGCCGCCAGGCACCTCAGTTTCACGCGCGCGGCCGAGGAGCTGCACGTCACGCCGGCGGCCATCGGCCACCAGATCAGGACACTGGAGGACTACTTCGGGATCACGCTGTTCGTTCGCCACAATCGCAGCCTGGAATTGACCGAGGGAGCGCGCACGTTGCTACCGGGACTGAGTGACGGCTTCTCGCGCGTATCGAGCGCCGTCGACCTGCTGCGGCGAAAGATCGAGGACCGGCCACTGGTCGTGAGTATCGTGCCCGTATTCGGCAAGTGGCTGTTGCGGCGTCTCGACGGCTTCCGCGAGTCCCATCCCGGAATCGACGTTCGCTTCGACGCCACCGAGCGCGTGGTGGATTTCGCCCGCGACCGGGTCGATGCCGCTGTTCGCTACGGTACCGGCGACTATCCGGGACTGCACGTGGATCGGCTGATCATCGAAGAGATCTACCCGGTGTGCAGTCCGGAGCTTCTCGAGGGATCGCATCCGCTCCGCGAGCCGGCCGACCTGCAGCACCATCCGTTGCTCGACAGCGGCTGGAACCCGAGTTACCCGACTTGGCCCGACTGGCGCATGTGGCTCAAGGCCGCGGGCCTGGCCGACCTGCCGGTCGAGTACGGCTGGCAACTGGAGGCCAGCTCCAGCTCGGAAGCGCTGGCGCTCGAGGAGGCCGTCGCCGGCCGCGGCGTGGCGTTGGCCAGCAACATCTTTGCGGCTGATGACCTCGCGGCCGGCCGGCTGGTGCGACCGTTCGACGTGTCGTTCCCGGTCCGGTTCGGCTACTGGCTGGTCTGCCCGGAGAACACCGCCGACATGCCGAAAACACGGGCCTTCCGCGAATGGCTGCTCGACGAGGTGGCGACCTTCTCGCGGGACACTGCCCGGTAAACGCGCTCCTTCCGGAAACCGGTCGGTTCCTGCAGGGCTTCAGGCACCCTGTCCGTGCGCGACGTTTCCCAGGAACTCCACGATGTCGAGGCCGGTCGCCGCGCCCCTGTCGTCCCGATCGCAGGCGGGGTCATAGGCCGTAATGGAAGCACCGACCACCGGATATGCATCGGCAACGGTCCGCAGACAATCCAGGACCTCCCGCGGCGACAAGCCGCCAGCCGGCTGCAACGAGTTGGCCGGGACCAGCCCGGGATCGTGGACGTCCATGTCGATGTGCAGGTAGACGCCGTCCACCTTTCCCGTCCACTGATCGAGCACGGGCCGCAGTGCCCGAACGGGCCCGGCATCGTGTACGTTCTCGCACGTGACATGCGGGATTCCCGACTCCCGCAGGCGCTCGCTTTCCCCGGCATCTAGGTCCCGGGGTCCGACCAGCGCGACCCTTTCCTCCGCAAGCGGTTCGAATCCGGGGATCGAGTCGCACATCGTCGTCCAGCAGTGTCCCACCGCCATGGATACTCCCATGCCGTCGAGGAACCCCGTCGTGGTCGTCTCCGGGGTATTGAAATCCCCGTGGCCGTCGAACCAGACGAGGCCGACACGGGAAGACCCGAGACCGGCGAGCGCGCCCACGGTGCTGCTGCAGTTGCCGGCGAGCATCAGGGGAAACCGGCCGGCGTTCGATGCCCGGTTCACCTGCGCGGCGATCGCCCGGAGGAGAGCGAACGTCGTCCCGTTCTCGCTGGTGAAGTCAACGTCATGCCGGACCATGACCTCCTGCACCGATCCGGCGATGCGTTTCAATGCATCCGCGGCACCCATCCGGACGAAATGCTCGGGACCCCGGCCCATCCGCCTGTCCGGCCAGCCGGAATCATAAGGGACCCGAATCAGACACGTTGGCTGCATATCGACCTCCGGCTTCAACCGCGATTGCAGATGCCCGGCGTGCGCCACGATGCCCGGTCGCCGCCGATTCCACGCGGACGGGATGCTCCTTCTCCCGGCCACGATCGAACCCCGATCCTGCCGATTTGCTCATTCGACGGTTTCCGGCCTGTCCAGGATCGCGTTGACCACCGTGGCAGGGACTCGCAACCGGTCATCGTTCCGGTAGAGATCGCACAGATCCGCGAACGAAGTATCCGGTGCACGCGAGAGCGCGGCAAGCCGGTCGAGGAACGCGAGCCGGTCGCCGGCAATCGGGTCGTCCGGCCGGGGCTGCGCGCCCCAGACATCCCAGGGCAGCATCTCGACCTTGTTGAGTGCCGCAATGTCGCGAACGAGATTGCCGGCAACGAACCACAGCCCGCGAACATTCGCGAACGACACGCCGAATTGCGACGGCTCGACGCTGCCTTCACGGCATCGAAGCCATGCCTCCCCGGCGACCAGGAAGCGATCCCGCGGCACATCGAGGATGTCGTGCGTGATGCCCATCTTCTCGCACCATGTCTCGTCGAACTGCGGATCGGCCAGGGCCCATCTCCCTTCATCGGCCTTCCAGTATTCACAGACCCAGTGATCCTCGAAACCGGGCGGATTGAAGTAATCGCCGAACCCGCATCGCGCCCGCGCGGGAATGCCCCGGGCACGCAGCATGGAAGTCAGGAACAGCACGTAGTCGCGACAGCG
>CAYZHJ010000033.1:1389-3454 GCA_964478305.1 uncultured Ectothiorhodospiraceae bacterium | reverse complement strand
GGCACGAGCATGCCGTTGATTGCCGCGGCTTGCGATGTTCCGGGTTGCCGGCTTCGGCTCAGGTGGTGGCCGCGAACATCACTGCGGCGAGGACCAGTATGCCTGCCACCGCCATGTAGAGGCGTCTCGTGCGCCGCGCGAGCGGGCTGGCGCTGCCGAAGCGATAGCGGAAGCGTTCGCTGTGGATGCGTGCGGGCGGCACCCCGAGATCGACGAGCATCGTCTCCATTGCATCGATCATGCCGGGCGGGGCACAGACGAAGCAGCCGATCCGCTCGCGCTCGACAGGGGGAAGACTACGTTCCAGCAGTTCGCGGTCGACCGGCCCAGGGTGCGTGCCGGCCGCCCGGTCGGGCTCGTCGACCACGCGCACGACCTCGAGATCGAGCTGCCGTTCAAGCTCGTCGAGTTCCGCCTCCAGCACCATGTCGCGCTGCCGGCGGCAGGCATGGATCAGTCGCATCGGCCGGGTGTCGCCGTGATGCAGCCGATCGCGCAACAGGCCGAGGATCGGCGCGAGGCCGACACCCCCGGCGAGAAACAGCAGACCCGCCTCATCATCACGCATTGCCCCGAAACGGCCGTATGGCCCGTCGATCCAGGCGCGGGCGCCCGCCTCGATGCCGCCGATCTGCCGCGTGAAGTCGCCGTTCGCCTTGATCAGGAACCGCAGCGCCGGCCCGTCGCCCGGCGCGGATGCGATCGAGAAGGGATGCTCGCGCAGCCCCCAGGGGCGCGCCGCGATGCGCAACCAGCCGAACTGCCCGGGCCGGAAGTCGAGCCCGTCGTGTCCGTCAGGCTCGATGGTCAGCTCGTGGATGTCCTCGGCGAGCGCCTTGACCTCGCGTACACGCCACGGGTAACGCAGCCGCAACCACGGCTTGATCGCGTAGACCAGCAGCAGGGTCAGCAGCGTGAGTGCCACCGCAACCATCCAGAAGCCGGCGACCGCCGGTGCGGCGGCCGCGGTGCCCGCGCCCAGCGTGTGCAACAGCGCCAGCACCGCAATGGCGGCCGCGCCGACACCGTGTGTCAGCCGCCAGCGCTCGTAGGTCATCGGCAGCTCGTCGCGGAAGATCGCCATGAACACCAGTCCGATCAGGCCGAGCCAGGCGACGAAGCCCGTCACGCCGGACAGCGCGCTGCCGCCGGAGCCGGTAACCACCCGGCCGCCGATCGCGCCGGTTTCCGCCGGGAACAGCCCGTACAGGTAGGGATGCAGCAGCAACAGTCCCAGCACCACATGGCCGCTGAACTGATGGAAGCGCATGAGCGCATCCATGCCCACCGGATCGGTGAGCACGCGGAAACGGCCGGAGAGCACGAACTCGAGCAGCAGCGCGGCGAAACCGACCATGGCGATGGCGGAAGCGATGTCGTGCATGCCCGGACGCCCGGGCGCGCCCGAAAGGATGGCGACGATCAATGGCGACAACGCCGCCAGCAGATAGGCAAGGATCAGCAGGAGCCCGTTCACTACGCCGCTGCGCAAGTGACGTGCCGGTGGATGCGCCTCGTTCATCATCCTCGATGCCATGTCCGGCTCCCGTTCCGGCAATCGCCCCGGCCATGCCCGCGGATGTTCCTCTATCTGGATCGACTGAAACGATCGTGTCGCGGCAGATCGTCCACGATGTCCAACCATGCCAGCCTCTCCGACTCGAAGGCATGCAACTGCGGAACCAGTCTCGATGGCTCCTCGAGCAAACCGAGGTAGTAGTAGATCTCGTTCGGCAGTCGCAGATCCCGGTACGCGATCGGCGTTCCGCATCGCGAACAGAAGAGCCGTTCCACCTCGGACGACGGCCGATGGACAGCCGCCTCGTCACCGAGCAGTTCCACCTCCTCCTCCCTGAAGCCCGCAAACACGGTAACCGGCGCGCCCGTCGCCCGGCGGCAATCGCTGCAATGGCAGTACGAGACCTGGATCGGGTCGGCGGACACCCGGAACCGGTAGGCGCCACAGCGGCACCGGCCGGAATGTCTTGTACCATTCGATTTCGCCATGTCCATCACCTGTCAGGCTGTTCGGGTTGACCGGTACTTCAGGCGCTTCCGGTCGACG
>CAYZHJ010000033.1:0-1289 GCA_964478305.1 uncultured Ectothiorhodospiraceae bacterium | reverse complement strand
ATCAGCGCGCAGTTGGCGCTGCCGGTCGCCGGATCCTCGGGCACGCCGTCGAGCGGCGCGAACATGCGCGTGTGCAGGTCGAATTCGCCGGCGTCGCGCGTGTACAGGTGAACGTCCGGCGTGATGCCCTGCGCCTGCAGCTCGCGCAGGCTGCCGATGTCGGCAGTGGCCCGCGCCAGCGCGGAGCGAGTCGCAACCTCAGCCACGAGAAACGGCAGACCGACGGACGCAACCCGCGGAGGCTGCGTCACGGTCACGATCTCGGACGGTTCCAGTCCCGCTGCCTCCGCGAGCACCTCGACCGCGACCTCCGGCCCGAGCGACAGAGGCTCGGGTGCCGTGAGTTCACAGAAGGTCCGGCCTTCAGCGTCCTGCTCGATGCGTATCGGCACGACGCCCGCCCGTTCCTCGAAGGTGACGGTGCCGGCGCCTTCGGCCAGGGAAACCTCGCCCAGGGCGGCAAGCATGAAGGCGGTGCCGATGTTCGGGTGGCCGGCGAAGGGTACCTCGATCCGCGGGGTGAAGATCCGCACCTTGCGCGTGCATCCCTGCCCGGCCGGCAGCACGAACGTCGTCTCGGAATAGTTGAACTCGCGCGCCAGGGCCTGCATTGCCTCGGTGTCGAGGCCACGGGCATCGGGTACCACGGCCAGGGGATTGCCGCCGAAGGCCTCCCGGGTGAACACGTCACAGGTGTGGTACCGATACTCCGTCATGCCGCTGTCGGCTCCGGCGCTGATCGAACGGAAATTCTACATCCGGTTCACTGGAGATGCCCGGGGAACTCGCGTTCCGGGTACCGGCCGCGCGCCGTCCGTTCGCGACTGCCGTCGCTCCTGCAAACTTCTTTTCGGTGTATTCGGTGCGTTCGGTGTCTTCGGTGTTCCGCCATTTGCCGGTACTTCTGACCATGTGATCCTGCTTATCCCGTCGCCGGGCATGGGCAGCCCTACAGGGAACGGCCATCAACGGGCACTCTCTCCAGACCCGACAGCTCGACATTTTCCAGGCAACGCACATTGATCGCCGCCGTCTCTGCGCCAGACCGGTCAGCACCGAATCCGAACGGAGCGCAGCCACATACCGGGCAGAAATGATGCTTGATGACATGCTTGTTGAAAGTGTAAGTCGACAGCGCCGATTCGGAACTGGTCAATGTGAAGTTCGCGCGTGGCAGGAACCACAGCAAGTAGCCCTTGCGGCTGCAATGCGAACAATTGCACTCCATCACCTTGTCCAGGTCGCCATCCACCTCGAACGAGACCTGGCCGCAGTGGCAACTGCCCTTG
>CAYZHJ010000032.1:0-23957 GCA_964478305.1 uncultured Ectothiorhodospiraceae bacterium | reverse complement strand
CCTGCAGCGGCAGGCCGGCCCGCAGCACCATGCCGTTGCCGTCGCCGGTGCAGGTATGCGCGGAGGTGGCGGAGAAGTACGCCCTGCCGTAGCCGCCGGTGGCAAGCACCACCACCTGTGCCCGGAACCGGTGCAATTCGCCGGTCGCGAGATCCCAGGCGACCACGCCGCGGCAGGCGCCGTCCTCCATGATCAGGTCGAGCGCGAAGTACTCGATGAAGAACTCCGCCTTCTCGGCCAGCGAGCGCTGATACAGCGTGTGCAGGATGGCGTGACCGGTGCGGTCCGCGGCGGCACAGGTGCGCTGGGCCGTGCCCTTGCCGTAATGCGTGGTCATGCCGCCGAAGGGCCGCTGGTAGATACGGCCATCGTCGGTGCGCGAGAACGGCACGCCCGAGTGTTCCAGCTCGATCACCGCGGGCACCGCCTGGCGGCACATGTATTCGATCGCATCCTGGTCGCCGAGCCAGTCCGAGCCCTTGACGGTGTCGTACATGTGCCACTGCCAGCTGTCCTCGCCCATGTTGCCGAGCGCGGCGCTCATGCCGCCCTGGGCGGCGACCGTGTGACTGCGGGTCGGAAACACCTTGGTCACGCAGGCGGTGGAAAGGCCCTTCTCCGCCATGCCCAGGGTCGCGCGCAGACCGGCTCCGCCGGCGCCGACGACCACGACGTCATAGCTGTGATCGACGATGGTGTAATCGGCGGTCATGCAGTCAGACTCCCAGGGCAATGCGCAGCACGGCGAAGATGCCGGCCAGCGCGAGTACGACGGCGGCGAGTTGCACGGCCAGCAGCAGGGTGATCCTCTTCCATTCGCTGGCGACGTAGTCCTCGATGACCTCCTTCACGCCCAGCGCGCCGTGCCAGAAGCCGACCGCGAGCAGCAGGATCAACAGCACGGCGTTGACCGGATGCGCGACCCAGTCGATCACGGTGTAGTAGTCGGCGCTGCCGAGCAGCGCGACGGAGAAGCCGAACCAGAGCGTCAGCGGCACGAGCGCGACCGCGGTCAGTCGCTGGTGCCACCAGTGGCCGACACCCTCCTTCGCCGAGCCGAGACCGCGGGCCTCCGCCAGTGGGGTACGCAGACTCATCGTTTCAGCCTCCGCCGGCCGCGTATGCCAGCATCCACGTCAGCCCGGTCAGCACGATGGCGCCGAGGATGACGAGCCAGGAGCCGATGTATGCGATACGCAGGTCGTAACCGTATCCGGCATCCCAGACCAGGTGCCGGATGCCGGCGCACAGGTGGTAGTAGAGGGCCAGCGTGAAACCGACCAGGATCACCTGGCCGAGCCAGTGCAGGGTCGCGCCATGGAATGCCTGGTAGACCTGCGAGCCACTGGCGGCGGCAACCAGCATCACGACCACGCCGACCGCACCGAGCGCCAGCAGCAGGCCGGTCAGGCGATGGGTGATCGACAGCAGGGCATTGAGGGGCAGCTTGTAGATCTGGAGATGCGGGGACAGCGGGCGGTCGCGTTCGGCGGCCATGTTCGAATCTCCAAGACTCGCGCCAGTTCCGGATGGCAGGCCATCCAGCGTGGCGACAGATATCAGAAGTCGATGCAGCGTCCGTTCCTTTCCCAGTCACCGTAGCGGGTCGGTTCGAGCCCCTTCGGCCCGCCGATTTCCCCGCTTCCGGTTGTCACCTCGTCGCGATCGATCGAGTCCCGCTCCGTATCCGGCGCCGGATCGTTGCCATCGGACCGGGGTGTCGTTCGTGGCTTCATTGCACGAAACCTCCACAAGCCGGGGTCATTGTTACGAGTCGTTACGGGAATGTCAAAACGCAGCACCCACAAAAGGGCTTTTTGCAGCATTTGTTGCTGGATAGCATGAAATTGCCCCATGATATTCCTGCTGTAACGATTGCGAACAAGATGAACTGTCGTTCCATGAGTGACATGCAACCCGGGCGTCCGCGTAGCCGGCCGGGAGCGCCCTGCGGGATTCGGAGGTCTTGGCCCGCCATCGGCTGGGATGCATCATGAACCATGCCGACCCGCGCCAGCGAACGGGTCCCGCCCGATCCACCTGCCCTGGAGCCAGCACCACGTGAGCGAGGGTCTTGCCCGACCGGACTGGATGCTACCACCGACCGATCCGGCCCCGATGCCGGAAGAGGACCAGCGCGTGCCGATCCTCGACCGGGGTCTGCTGGCTGTCACCGGAACCGATGCCGCCGAGTTCCTGCATGCGCAATTCAGCAGCAGCATCCGTGATCTTTCCCCGGGGCAGGTACGGTTCACATCCTATTCCGATGCCCGCGGCCGTCTGCTCGCCATCCTGCGCGTGCTCGCCAGCGAGGCCGGTTTCCTGCTCGAGATGCCGGATGATCGCCTCGACCCGATCGCGACCCGGTTGCGTCGCTACGTGCTGCGTTCGCAAGTGGAAATCGAGAACGTCTCCGCCGCATTGTGCGCCTTCGGACTGAGCGGCGAAGGGATCGCGAGCCGATGGCCGGGAACCGGCCTGCCCGGGGCCGGCGAATGGCACGAGCTGGACGACGGCGTTCGCGTCGCGGCAATCGACGGCCGGCGGCCGCGCTGGCTGGTGTTCGGTCCGGAAGCGGCAATGCAGTCAAACTGGCAACGGTTCGATGACCTGCCCGTCGCACCGCCGCACCACTGGGACCTGCTGGACATCGAGGCCGGACTGCCGGCAATCCATGCACGAACGGAGGAACGTTTCGTCGCCCAGATGGTGAATCTCGACCGGCTCGAGGCAATCGATTTCCACAAGGGCTGCTATCCCGGCCAGGAGGTGATCGCTCGCACGCATTATCTCGGGCGGATCAAGCGGCGCATGTTCCCGCTGCATGCATCCGCGGCCGCGCAACTGCCGATGCCGGGCGAGAATGTGCTCGAGGCCGACGGCGGGAACCCGGTCGGCGAACTCGTGCGCGCCGCGCCGCATCCGGACGGCGGAGTGCTCGCGCTGGCGGTGCTGCGACTCGAGGCGCTCGATGCGGATCTCACGCTGGCCGACGGAACGCCCGTCATCCGGCAGGATCCGCCCTACCCGCTCGACGAGGCCGCCTGAATGCGCCGCATCTACCGGGCCGAGAACACCTTCGACGCCCATCTCGTGCGCGACCGCCTGCTGCAGGCCGGCATCGAGGCCGAGGTCCACGGCCTGATGCTCACCGGCGGCGTGGGCGAGCTCCCCGCCGACACCCGCCCGAGCGTCTGGATCGCCGACGAGGACCTGTACGAGCGGGCGCGACAGATCGTCACCGAGATCGAGCAAACCACGCCGGACGAGAACACCTGGCGCTGCCCCCGCTGCGGCGAGGACAATGGCCCCGCCTTCGAACTCTGCTGGTCCTGCGGAAGGGCACCCGAAACCGGAAAATAGGATCTCTCGCAAAGGCGCCAGGTACGCAAGAAGCAGAACAACAAATCTCTCGCAGAGACGCGGAGAACGCAGAGAAAACAGGAAATCAGGAAATACAGAACCGCGGTGAGACCACGGATGTTGGGGAGTGCGGTTTTGCAGATTCTTCTCTCTTTCTCCGCGTTCTCCGCGTCTCTGCGAGATCCATGTTTTTCTTGGCGCACTTCGCGTACCTGGCGCCTTCGCGAGATTCCTTCTCCAGTCAGTCTCCGGACAGGAAAGCCTCCACGCGGGCACGAAGTTTCGGGACGAGGTCGGGGGCGTCGCTGTCGAACCATTCGACGCCTTTCATGCGCCGCAGCCAGGTGAGCTGGCGGCGGGCGAGCTGACGGGTCGCGACGATGGCCTTGCGGCGCATTTCCTCCCGTGAAAGATCTCCGTCGAGGTACTGCCAGACCTGGCGGTAGCCGACGGCGCGCATCGACGGCAGCTCGGCATGCATGCCCGGCCGGTCCCGCAGCGCACGTACCTCCTCGACCAGCCCCTGTTCCAGCATGGCGTCGAAGCGCTGTTCGATGCGCGTGTGCAGGCGCGCGCGATCGGCGGGAGCAACGGCCAGCCGCAGCAACCGATACGGCAATGGCTCGCTTTCCGCCTGCAGCTCACTGATCGGGCGGCCGCTCAGGCGCAACACCTCGAGCGCGCGCTGGATGCGCTGGGGATCGTTCGGATGGATGCGGGCGGCGGCGTCCGGATCGGCCGCCGCCAGTTCGGCATGCAGCGCCGCGAGTCCCCGCTCGGCCGTTTCCCGTTCCAGTCCGGCGCGAAGATCGGGATCGGCCGGCGGCATCCCGGCCAGACCGTGTTCCAGCACGTGGAAGTACATCATCGTTCCGCCGGCAAGCAGCGGCACGCGCCCATCCGCCCGGATCCGTTCCATCGTCGCCAGCGCCTCGTCACGAAAGCGGCCGGCGGAGTACGTCTCTTCCGGCTGCACGCGGTCGATCAGGCGATGCGGTGCGCGGGCCAGGGTATCGACATCGGGTCTTGCCGCGCCGATGTCGAGCCCGCGGTACACCAGAGCCGAATCGACGCTGACGATCTCCAGCGGCAGCGATTCGACCAGGGCGACCGCGGCACCGGTCTTGCCGGAAGCCGTCGGCCCCATCAGGAATACCGCTGGCGGCGCTTCGTCCCTCGCGCTCATCGACCGCGCTGGAACAGCCGGTCGAGTCCCTGCATGTCGAGTTGCACCCAGGTGGGACGACCGTGGTTGCACTGGTCACTGCGCTCGGTCCTTTCCATCGCCCGCAGCAGTGCATTCATTTCTTCCAGCGTGAGGCGGCGACCCGCCCGCACGGAACCGTGGCAGGCCATGGTCGACAGCACCCGGTTGCGCGCCTCGTCCACCCGGTGGCTGTCGCCGAGCGCCCGGAAGTCGGCCAGCACATCGCGCACGAGCTGTTCCGCATCGCCGTCGGCCAGCAGGGCCGGCACCTGTCGTACCTGCAATCGTTCGGGCCCCGTCCGGTCAATCTCGAATCCCAGTGCCGCGAAGTCCTGCGCCCGGTTCTCGGCGATGTCGGCCTCGTCGCGGCCGACCGCGAGCGCGATCGGCACCAGCAGCGGCTGGGCCTGGATCGGGCCGTCGTCGTGTGCGCCCTTCAGTCGTTCGTAGGTAATGCGCTCGTGCGCGGCGTGCATGTCCACCAGCACCAGACCGGCGGCGTTCTCGGCGACGATGTAGACGTCGTGGATCTGGGCGCGGGCGAAGCCGAGCGGGGGAATGGTCTCGTCCGCGGTCGCTGTCCGTTCCCCGCCGGCCTGCCCGCCGGCCGCGGTCGCCGGCTCGTGCAGCGCGCCATAGGCCGCCATGACCTCGGCAACGGGCAGGCCCATGGTTTCCTGCCGCGGCGGCACGGCACCGCCGGCACCGGGCCACAGCTTCTCCACCCGGCCCGGCGCGGCCGGCGCCGTGCCCGCGCGGGTACCGGCCAGCGCCTCCTGCAGGGTGCGTCGCAGGAATTCGTGCACCAGCCGGCCCTCGCGGAAACGCACCTCCTGCTTGGCAGGATGCACGTTGACATCCACCTGCCCCGGATCGATCTCCAGGTAGAGCACGAACGCCGGATGGCGGCCATGGTGCAGCACGTCGGCATAGGCCTCGCGCAGGGCATGGTTCACCATGCGATCGCGCACGGCCCGGCCGTTGACGTAGAACTCCTGCAGGTCCGGCTGGCTGCGCGAGAAGGTCGGCTGCGCGATCCAGCCCGCCAGATGCATGCCGGCGCCGGCGTGCTCGACCTGCAGGGCGTGGCCGACGAACTCGTCGCCGAAGGTCGCGGCCAGCCGCCGGGTGGCGGTTTCGTCCGTGGTGCCGGCGGGCCAGTGAGTCACGCTGCGGCCGTTGTGAACCAGGCGGAACTCGACCTCGAACCGGCCCAGTGCCAGACGTCGCACGACTCGTTCGATGTGGCCGAACTCGGTGCGCTCGGTGCGCAGAAAGCGCCGCCGTGCCGGCGTGTTGTGGAACAGGTCGCGCACCTCGATGGTGGTGCCCGGCGGATGTGCGGCCGGCGCGATCTCGCCATCCGCTTCGAGGGCGGTGCCATGCTCCGCGCCGGGCGGCGCGGAAATCATCCGCAGGCGCGCGACCGAGGCGATGCTGGGCAATGCCTCGCCGCGAAAACCGAGACTCGAGACGCGCTCCAGGTCATCGAGCGAGGCGATCTTGCTGGTGGCATGGCGGGCGAGTGCCAGCGGCAGCTCATCGGCATCGATGCCGCAGCCGTCGTCACGCACGCGAATGAGCCGTGCCCCGCCCTGCTCGATCTCGATATCGATGCGGCTGGCGCCCGCATCGAGACTGTTCTCGACCAGTTCCTTGACCACCGAGGCCGGGCGCTCGACAACCTCGCCGGCGGCGATCTGGTTGATCAGGGTCTCGGGCAGGGAACGGATCGGCATCGGGCGCCATTATCCGCGTCCGGCCGGCATGGCTCCAGTGGCTAGCGACGGATCAGGAACCGCTGGAGGCGACGTTTTCGGCGTAGAAGCGTGAATCGCGCGGCGCCTGGCGCTTGAAATAGTCCACCACGCCGTCGCGGATCGCCTCGGCGAGCTGCTGCTGGTGCTGCGCCGTCTGCAGCCTGCGTTCCTCGTTCGGGTTGGAGATGAACGCCGTTTCCACCAGGATCGACGGGATGTCGGGCGACTTCAGTACCACGAACGAGGCCTGTTGCACGCTGCGCTTGTGCAGCTTGTTGATTCCGCCGAGCGATTCCAGCACCTCGTGGCCGACGTCGAGGCTGGATTCGATGGTCGCGCTCTGCGACAGGTCCAGCAGCACGGAAGCGAGCATCTCGTCCTTGTCGCCGAGCGAAACGCCACCGACGAGATCGGACGCGTTCTCGCGTTCGGCCAGCCAGCGGGCCGCTTCCGAGGTCGCGCCGTTGAGCGACAGGGCATAGACCGAGGAACCCCTCGCCCGTGCATCGCGGAAGGCATCGGCATGCAGAGAAATGAACAGGTCCGCCTGTTCCCTGCGCGCCCGCAGCATGCGTTCGCGCAGATCGAGATACACGTCCCGCTCGCGGGTCAGTACCGGCCGGAATCCCGGTGTCTGATCGAGTACCTTGTAAAGCCGGCGGGCGACGGCGAGGGTCAGGTTCTTCTCGAGCGTGCCGGAACGACCGACCGCGCCCGGGTCCCGACCGCCGTGCCCGGCATCGATCGCGATCACCAGGTCGCGCCGGGGTTTGCTGCCGGATGCGGAGCGGTTGTCTCCGCCCGTGCCGCCGGAGGGATTGATGACATCGACCACGAGACGATGGCCGTGTTCGCCATTGGGCTGCAGCACGAAACTTTTCGGGCGCACTTCGCGTTCCATGTCGAGCACCACCCGCAGATCGCCGTCGCCGCGCGCGGCACTGCGGATGCGGCGGATCAGCGAAGGAGCCGGTGCATCGGCGGGCAGTGCGCCATTCAGGCGGACATCCTCGATATCGAGTACCACGCGATGAGGCCCGGCGAGCGTGAAGACCTGGTGCTCGACCGGACCATCCAGATCGAATACGAGGCGTGAACGCTCGTCGTTGGCCGACATGCGCACGCCGGTCAGGGTGGTATCGGCCGCGGCCCCCAGCGGCAGCAGGATCAGCACGACCAGCGCCGGCAACATTGTCGCGAGCCGTGCCGGCAGGGCCGGTTCGGGCGGTGCTGACGGGCGTTGCAGTCGCATCAGCGCAACCTCGGCGCGTCCCCATGGGGATCGATGACACACAAGTCTGCCGGTTTTCCCTCTCAAGTCAAGTAGTTTTTCCAATGTGAATAACAAGATACGAGGGAAACCTAAGGTGAGCTCCAGGAGCCGACCCGCCTCGTCAACCCTCGGGCAGACCACTGAGCCGGCGGCTGCCATCCGCTTCGCAATCGATCCGGACATGCCGGTCGAACGGCGGCAGGAATCCACGCCCCCGCTCGGGCCACTCGATCAGCCAGATCGAGTCGTCGGTCACCAGGTCGCGTACCCCGAGATATTCCAGCTCCTCGGGATCGGCGAGCCGGTAGAGATCGAGATGGTGCACCGGCCCCTCGTCCAACGGATAGGTCTCGATCAGGGTATAGGTCGGGCTGCGTACGAGTCCCTCGCAACCCCTCGCACGCAGGAAACCCCGCACGAAGGTGGTCTTGCCGGCACCGAGCGGGCCCTCGAGCGCTATCACGCACGGTGCCGCAACTAGCCGGGCGAGTGCCGCCCCGAGCGCTGCCGTATCGTCGGCGCTGCCGGAGTGGAACTCAGCCACGTGTCCACGCCGCCATGGCCGGCCCGAGCAGCGCGAGCAGATCGGTCGGTACGACACTGCGGGTCCCCACCGCCCGCTCCGCCCTACGTGCCGCCTCGGTCAGCAGCACGCCCGCGCAGCAGGCCGCCTCCACCGCCGCGCAACCCTGCGCGCGCAGGCCGGCGGCGATGCCGGTCAGGACGTCGCCGCTGCCACCAACCGCCAGTGCCGGCCGGACACCCGGCAGCAGCGCGATCGCGCCGCTATCGTGCGCCGCAACGATCGTCCCGGGTCCCTTCAGCAGAACGGCGGCATCGAAGCGGTCCGCCAGTTCCCCGCAGCTCGAGAACCGGTCCTGCTGAATCGCGTCCACCGTTCGGTTCAGCAGGCGTGCGGCCTCGCCGGGATGAGGGGTCAGCAGCGCGTCACCGCCGAGCGGCCGTGCCTCCTCGGCGAGCAGGTTGAGACCGTCGGCATCGATCACCATGCGCCCGGGTGTCGCGGCCAGCACCGCGCGCAGGAGTGCGTGGCTCCAGGGCGTGCGCCCCAGCCCGGGTCCCAGGGCGACGACGTCGGCTCGCTCCAGCAGGGGTGCCAGCGAGTCCGCGTCCTCGACGCCGTGGACCATGAGCGAGGGGCAGCCGGCGACCAGTGGTCCGACGTGTTCCGGCCGGGTAACCACCGAAACCAGGCCGGCGCCGGCGCGCAGGGCGGCCTCCCCCGTCATCCGCGCCGCCCCGGCGAAGCCCGGACCGCCGCCGACGACGAGCACGTGACCGGCATCGCCCTTGTGCGCGCCCGGCGCCCGGGGCGGCAGCTGCGACGACAGCATCTCCGGACCGAAGGACGCGACCGAGGGACCGATCCCCTCGTAAACCGCGTCCGGCACTTCGAGATCGTCGAACAGGACGATGCCGGCGTGCTCGATGCCTGCACCGGTGAACAGGCCGCGTTTCGCGCCGATGAAGGTCACCGTCAGGTCGGCACGAACCGCCGTCCCCAGAACGGCACCCCGGTCGGCGTCCAGCCCGGAGGGCACGTCCACCGCGAGCACCGGCCGGCCGGCCCGGTTGATCGTCTCGATCGCCCGCGCGGCTGCGCCTTCGACCGGTCGATCGAGACCGGTGCCGAGCATTGCATCGACCACGACATCGGCATCGCCCGGATGCAGTTCCCCGAGAGTGACCGCAGCCCCGTCCCAGTCCTGCCAGGCACGCGCCGCGGCCCCGTGCAGCCGTTCCGGATCCCCCGCGAGCGCCACCTCGACGTCGAGGCCCGCGGCCCGGGCCAGGCGTGCGATCACGAGTCCGTCGCCGCCATTGTTGCCGCCGCCGCAGTACACGGCGAGCCGCCGCGCCGCGGGCCGGCGCAGGCGCAGGCAGCGGAAGGCCGCCTCGGCCGCGCGCGTCATCAGCGCGTAGCCGTCGATGGCGTGGTCCTCGATCGCGCGCCGATCCAGCTCGCGAACCTGTTCGGCGGTGTACAGCGACGGTGGCCGACGCAGCGTCATGATGCGGATGTCACTCCAGGTGCGGGCGCACCCGGGTCTCGATCGCCCCCGCCAGTGCCGTGCCGACGCGCTCGGAAATGCGCTGCCAGAAATCCTTGCGCGGCGTGAAATCGACGATTTCCTCGGCACCGATCACCTCGCGCGCCACCTGGGCCGGCGTCATCAGTTCATCGACGAGGCCCTTGTCGATGGCGCTCTCGCCGGTCCAGATCAGGCCCGAATACAGGGCGGGATCGTCCTGCAGGCGATCGCCGCGCCCGTGCCGCACCGCTTCGATGAACTGGTCGTGGATTTCATCCACGAGTTGCTGCACATGCGCTACCTGGCCGGGATCCTCCGGCAGGAACGGATCGAGCAGCGCCTTGTCCTCGCCCGCGGTGATCACGCGCCGCTCGACACCGAGCTTGTCGATGGCGTCGACGAAACCGAAGCTGTCCATGCGCACGCCGATCGAGCCGACCATGCTCGCTCGGTTGGCATAGATCCGGTCCGCCGCCACCGCCACGTAATAGCCGCCCGAGGCACAGATGTCCGTGGTCACTGCGTACACCGGGGTCTCCGGATATTCCTCGCGCAGACGCCGGATCTCGTCGTGAATCATGCCGGCCTGCACCGGGCTGCCGCCGGGACTGTTGATGCGGATCAGCACGCCCTGCGTGCCCGGATCCTCGAATGCTTTGCGCAGGCCCGTGGCGATACGGTCGGCACTCGCATCGGCGCCGGAGGCAATCAGGCCCTGCACGTCGACCAGGGCGGTATGCGGCCCCGCCGCCCGCTCTCCCCGTTCCACCAGTGGACCGATCTGGAGGGCGGCGAACAGCAGTGCGAACAGGTACAGCAGTACCAGCGACTTGAACAGGATCCCCCAGCGCCGCGAACGGCGCTGCTCCATCAGTCCCGCCTCGGCCAGTCGCAGCAACGACTCGCGTGCCCACCGGTCCTCGCCCGTGCCGTCCCCGTCCCGGGCAGCGACGTCTTCATCCGTTTCCGCCATGCTTGCGTTTCTCCGATCCGATTCGGTATTCAGTTCAGCAGACCCGTGGTATCGAGCCAGCGGTCGAGCTCATCGAAATCATGAACCACGTCCAGCGGACGTGCCTGCAGCAGTCGCTCGGGGGAATGGGCACCCCAGCCGACGCCGACGGCATCGACTCCCGCATTTGCCGCCATCTCCAGATCGAACAGGGTATCACCCACGACCAGCGTGCCGTCGGCGTCCACACCGCATTCGTTCATCACGTCCTCGAGCATGGCCGGATCCGGTTTCGAGGGGCACTCGTCCACCGTGCGCAGACTGACGAAGTACTCGCCGATACCGGTCTGTTCGAGATCCCGCTGCAGGCCTGCACGGCTCTTGCCGGTGGCGAC
This sequence comes from uncultured Ectothiorhodospiraceae bacterium, assembly GCA_964478305.1. Taxonomy (GTDB): domain Bacteria; phylum Pseudomonadota; class Gammaproteobacteria; order XJ16; family Halofilaceae; genus Halofilum. The sequence goes on along the minus strand of CAYZHJ010000032.1, from coordinate 12,953 downwards.
CGCCAGCAGGCAGCCCGCCTGTCCGAGTCGCTGCAGGACCCGCAGGGCGCCGGGAAACAGCTCGGCCGGCGTACGCGCCGCCGTCTGCACGAAGGTCTCGCCGTAGATTCGCGCGAGCCGCCGTCGCGCCTCGTCCGCCGTATCCGGATAGAGCACCTCCACGGCCTCGTTCAGGCCGAGGCCGATGATCGACCGGATCTCTCCCGGCGCGCGTTCCGGCAGGCCGCTGGTGGCGATGGCTGCCTGTACGGCCGTGACGATGCGGGCCGTCGAATCCATCAGCGTGCCGTCCCAGTCGAAGACGATCAGCTCGCGCGACCGCATCCGTTGCCACCTCCCTCGAGCAGATCGAAAAACCCGCCCGGCAGCGGGCATTCCACCGTCACCGGTCCCCGTTCGCCGGTGAACGTGAGTCGAGCCGCATGCAGATACATTCGGCGCGCGCGTCGCCCCAGGCACTCCCGTTCGCGCGCGGGATCGCCGTACTTCGAATCGCCCACGACCGGATGCCCCAGATGCACCGCGTGGACCCGGATCTGGTGCGTGCGCCCGGTCTCGATCTCCACCTCGACCAGCGTGCAGCGGCCGTCGCCATCGAGCCGCCGGAAGTGGCTGACGGCATGGCGGCCCGCGGGATCCACCCGCACCACGCGTTCTCCCGAAGCAGGCACATTGCGCTGCAGGGGCGCATCGACCCTCGCTTCCGGTCCCTTCCAGTCACCCAGCAGCAGCGCCCGGTACACCTTGACGAACCCGCCTGCGCGCAGTTCCTCCTGCAATGTCCGCAATGCCTGCCGTCCCTTGGCCAGCAGCAGGCAGCCGGAGGTGTCACGGTCGAGCCGGTGGACCAGTTCGAGATTGCCGATATCGGGCCGCAACTGCCGCAACCCGTCGATGACGCCGCCGCCGAGTCCGCTGCCCGCGTGCACCGCGAGCCCGGCCGGCTTGTCGATGACGAGGGAGACGGCATCCTCGTGCCGGATCGAGGAACGCAGGCGCTCGAGCTGCGCCGAGGGCAGGCGGCCACCGGCATGGCGCTCGTGCCGCACCGGCGGCAGGCGCACGCGATCGCCCGCCTGCAGCCGGCGGCCGGGCTTGACCCGGCCGCCGTTGACCCGCACCTCGCCCCGGCGCAGCAGGCGATAGACATGCATCCGCGGCACCCCGCGCAGCACCCGCAGCAGATAATTGTCGATCCGCTGCCCCTGGTCGTCGTCGGTGGCAACGATTTCCCGTGCCCTGCGTGCGGATTCGGCCGGCTGATTCATCGGACCTCTGGAGAGGCGGGCACTCCATTGCGGCATTCCGGGGTTACTGCTATATTGCAGCCGCGTTTTTTGCCCGCAATTCAAATGGATGCGGAAACCGGCCCGCGGCAGTTGCTGCACCGCCGGTGCAGGCAGACGCACGGCCCTGCGGATGCCGCCACGGCGGCGCCGTTTCGGGTGCCGCATTGTACCGGCCCGGGCGCAATCGTGGAATGCGCGCCGGGACGAGGAACATTCGGTGTGCCGGTTCGCCTGTGTGCGTGGCGGCGGACCGACAGCAACCGTGCCGGCTGGCGTCCAACGGGTCGCGATGCCGGCGATGCCGGCCCGCGGGGCCGGCCGACAGACAGCGAGCATCCGCGAGTGAATCGCGGACGCATGGGTAATGGAATTCAACGCGCGCGCAAGCCGCTGGATCGGCGACGATGCCCACCTGATTCCGATGCTGCTGCATTTCGGAGTGGTGCTTCGTGCATCCTCGACATTCGGATCCGCGGACGCCGGCAGTGCATGCCGGCGCACGGTTTCGCCATGCCTTGTGCCGCGTTCAACCGAACGGGTTCATCATGAAACGAATGCTGATCAACGCGACTCAGCCGGAAGAGTTGCGTGTTGCCATCGTGGACGGCCAGCGGCTGGACAACCTGGATATCGAGCACGGCTCCCAGCAGCAGAAGAAATCCAATATCTACAAGGGTGTCATCACCCGCATCGAACCGAGCCTCGAAGCGGCCTTCGTCAATTACGGCGCGGAACGCCACGGCTTCCTGCCCTTCAAGGAAATCGCGCGCAGCTATCTCGACGGTGACAGGAACGAGGGCGGCCGCGTATCGGTCAAGGATACGCTCAAGGAAGGCCAGGAGCTGGTCGTCCAGGTGGAAAAGGAGGAACGCGGCAACAAGGGTGCCGCGCTGACCACCTACATCAGCCTTGCCGGCCGCTATCTCGTCCTGATGCCGAACAATCCCCGTGCGGGCGGTGTTTCCCGCCGCATCGAAGGCGATGATCGCACCGAGGTTCGCGAGGCCATCAGCCAGTTGCAGGTACCCGAGGGCATGGGCACGATCGTGCGCACCGCCGGCGTCGGTCGCACGGCCGAGGAACTGCAGTGGGATCTCGACTACCAGATCGACATCTGGAAGGCGATCCAGAAGGCGGCCGCCGAACGCAAGGGACCGTTCCTGATCTATCAGGAAAGCAACGTCATCATCCGCGCGCTGCGCGACTACTTCCGCAACGACATCGGTGTCATCCAGATCGATTCGAAGGAGGTCTTCGACCAGGCCTACCGGTTCATCGAGCAGACGATGCCGAGCAACCTGCGCAAGCTGAAGCTGTACGAGGACGACCTGCCGCTGTTCTCGCGCTTCCAGATCGAACAGCAGATCGAGACCGCGTTCGAACGCGAGGTGCCACTGCCTTCCGGCGGTTCACTGGTGATCGATCACACCGAGGCACTGGTCTCGATCGACATCAATTCGGCGCGCTCGACCAAGGGCGCGGATATCGAGGAGACGGCCTACCACACCAACCTGGAGGCTGCCGACGAGATTGCGCGACAGTTGCGTCTGCGCGACCTGGGCGGACTGATCGTGGTCGATTTCATCGACATGATGAGCAACCGCCACCAGCGGGAAGTCGAGAATCGATTGCGCGATGCCGTGAAGATGGATCGTGCACGGGTCCAGCTCGGCCGCATTTCGCGCTTCGGCCTGCTGGAGCTGTCGCGCCAGCGGCTGCAGCCCTCGCTGGGCGAATCCTCTTCGATCACCTGCCCGCGCTGCCTTGGTCACGGCACCATTCGCAGCCTGGGATCGCTGTCGCTGACCATTCTCCGGGTACTCGGCGAGGAAACGATGAAGGAGGCCACCGGCCGTATCGTCGCGCGCGTGCCGGTGCAGGTGGCCACTTTCCTGCTGAACGAGAAGCGCGACCAGCTCATCCAGATCGAACAGCGCAGTGGCGTGCATCTGCTGATCGTGCCGGACCCCTCGCTCGAAACACCGCACTACCACATCGAGCGGGTCCGCAATTCCGATACGGAACATGTCTCGAACATCCAGCGCAGCTATGAGCTGGCCGGGCCCGCCCGCGGCCCGGAGCCGCTGCCGACCCGGGAAGAGCAACGCCCGTCCGGCGAGGAACCCGCGGTGAAGTCGATCTCGCCTTCCGCGCCGGCACCTGCAGGCAGGGAAGAAATCGCCGCGGACGACACCACGAGCGGCGCTGAAGCTCCCAGGAGCGGTTTCATCAGTCGCCTCACCCGTGTCCTGTTCCCGTCGTCGGACGATGACGCCCGCGCCGATGAATCCGGAGCCGAGCGGACTGAAGGGACGCAGACACGGACCGGGGGGGAACGACAGCGATCCGGCAGCGAGGGCAACCGCAGCAGCAACCGCGGCCGCCGCGGTGGCCGCAACCGGCGGGGCGGCCGCGGCCGGAAGAACGAGTCGGGCTCCGGCGAGGCGGCATCAGCTGCCGAATCCACCGGCGAAAGTACCGCGAGCCGGAATGAAGCCGCTGCCGACAGGAACGGTGAAACGGGGACGACGGCGGAGCCGGCCGGATCCCGCCAGGACGACTCGGCGGATGGCGGCAGCAAGTCGCGCTCGCGTGGCGGCCGTTCGCGACGCGGTGGACGACGTCGCCGCGGCGGCCGGCGCAACGGCGACACCCGTACCGACACCACCGCCGAGTCGGGCGCTTCCTCGCAGGAGACCCCGGCAATGAAGGAAGGTTCCATGTCCGCGAACTCCGGTAATCGGGCCGAAGGAGAATCATCCGGCGGCAGCGACACGGAACAGCCGCGAGAAGACAAGCGTGCAACGGCGGCTCCCGCACCGGCAGTGAACAAGGACGAGACGTCGCCCACGGAAACGAGGCGGATCCCGGCAACCTCCGTGGAAGGAGACGATACGATCGGGACCATCGTCGAGGAGCCGACGCCGGTGCACGAGGATGTCCCCGGCAAGACGGCGGCACCGGACCCGGCCGGGAATGACCGTGCACCAGTGACAGCAACACTCGATCGCAATGATGACGATTCGCCTGTCACAACGGAATCGCCGATCTCGGCGCGTCAGCCGAGCGATTACGGCAACGAGGTGCGCTCGCTTGCGGAACCGGCACTGGATGTTCCATCGTCATCCGAGCCCGAGCCCGTGCCGGGCCAGCCGGACCGGGATGGCGACACGGAAACGCCCACCGGCGAGCCCGACCCGAAGGAACGCAAGACCGGCAGCAGCGACAACTGACCCGTCCGCCGGCGGGCGATCTCCGGGCTCGCCGGCTCAACCCGGGCCGGTGCGCACTGCCCACCGGTGTCAACCGTGCACTCGATTCGCTGGCATTCGGACAGGGAAAGTTCAACAATGACACCAGCGAATCCGTATCGTCGACGGGCTCCGAACGGAAACCGACCGCAACACTCGTGATTCATTACCCGTCCCGGCCCCCCGGCCGAAGGAACATTTCATGACACGCAGCAACGTCTTCGTCATCGGCCTCAACGATTTCAATCTGAACATGCTCAAGCACCTGCGCGGTGCCGACCGGATCGAGTTCCACCGGCTGCTCGACCCCGCCCTGTTCTATGAAACGGAGGAATTCGACATCCCCGGCATGATCGAGCAGGCCACGGCCAGGCTCGAGGCCTTCGACGGCTCGATCGACGCGATCTGCGGCTACATGGACTTCCCGGTGTCGACGATGCTGCCCCTGCTGTGCGAACGCTTCGGGGCCTCGTCGGTCTCTCTCGAGGCGCTGCTGAAATGCGAGCACAAGTACTGGAGCCGACTGTGCCAGCGTGAAGCGATCCCGGAGCACATCCCGGGATTTGCGGCGTTCGACCCCTTCGACGAAGATGCACTGGCGAAGATCGGCCTGCAATTCCCCTTCTTCGTCAAGCCGATCAAGTCTTCCGGTTCACGGCTGGGTTTCCGCATCGACGGCCCCGAGGACTTTGATCACGCCATCGAGATACTGCGGGCCGAAATCGGCACCATCTCCGAACCGTTCGACTACATCCTGCAGCAAATGGAGCTGCCGCCCGAAGTAGCGGAAATCGGCGGTGGTCATTGCGTGGCCGAAGAGATCATCGGCGGTCGCCAGTGCACCCTGGAGGGCTATTCCTTCGAGGGCAAGGTGGTCAGTACGGGTATCGTCGACTCGATCCGTTACCCCCAGGTGATCAGCTTCTTCCGCTATCAGTATCCGTCGAGACTGCCTGCCCGTGTGCGCCGCAAGATGGAGACGATCACCCAGCGCATCATGAAGCACGTCGGCTACGACAATTCCTCGTTCAACATCGAGTACTTCTGGGACGAGCAGATCGACAAGGTCTGGCTGCTGGAGATCAACACCCGCATCTCGCAGTCGCACAGCAATATCTTCGAGCAGGTGGACGGGGTCAGCAATCAGCAGCTCACCATAGACCTGGCACTCGGCCGCAAGCCCGACATGCCGCATCGCGAGGGCAAGTATCCTCTCGCGGCCAAGTTCTTCCATCGCCTGTTCCAGGGCGATGCGAAGGTCAAGCGGGTACCGTCCGCCGAGGAGATCGCCGAGCTCGAGGAGAAGATCCCGGGTACCCGCATCCTGCCGCAGGTGAAATCGGGCATGTGGCTGTCGGAGCTGTCCGAGCAGGACAGCTACAGCTATGCCATCGCCTACATCTACATGGGCGCGAAGAACCAGTCGACCCTGCTGCGCAATTACGAGCGCGTCATCAGGAATCTTCGATTCGAGTTCGAGCAGATCGACGAGTCGTTGCCGCGTGTGCACGAGGAAAGCGAACCGCCTGCCTGAGGCAGGCCCCCAACCCGTTACACCATTGCCGTTTCCATCGGGAGCATGGCGACATCATGCGGATTGTCGAGGATTTTCCACGTCAGGTATTCGAGGAAGAGACCTGGATCACGCTGGCGGACGGCTGCCGTCTGGCGGCACGCATCTGGCGTCCGGCCGACAACGAACCCGTCCCGGCGATCCTGGAATACATTCCCTATCGCAAGCGCGATCTGACCGCCAAACGCGATGTTCCCATGCATGCGTACTTCGCGGGACACGGTTACGCCTGCGTGCGGGTCGATCTGCGTGGCAGCGGGGAATCGGACGGCATCCTGGAGGACGAATACCTGCAGCAGGAACTCGATGACGGCGTGGAAGTGTTGCGCTGGATCGGATCGCAATCCTGGTGCACCGGCGCGGTCGGCATGATCGGGATCTCCTGGGGCGGCTTCAACGGGCTGCAGATCGCCGCACTGCGTCCGCCCGAGCTCAAGGGCGTGATCAGCCTGTGCTCGACCGACGATCGCTATGCCGACGATGTACATCACATGGGTGGCTGCCTGCTCGGCGACAACCTGTCCTGGGCATCGACCATGTTCGATCACAATGCCTGCCCGCCCGACCCGGCCCTGGTCGGGGAACGATGGCGCGACATGTGGCTTGAGCGCCTCGATGGCAGCGGCCTGTGGCTGGAGAAATGGCTGCGGCACCAGCGCCGTGACGAATACTGGAAGCACGGCTCGGTCTGCGAGCACTACGGCGCCATTCAATGCCCGGTCTACGCTGTCTCCGGCTGGGCCGACGGCTACTGCAACGCCGTCTTCCGGCTGCTGGAAGGACTCGAGGCGCCCTGCAAGGGGCTGGTCGGCCCCTGGGCCCACAAGTACCCGCATCTGGGAGAGCCCGGCCCGGCGATCGGTTTCCTGCAGGAGGCACTGCGCTGGTGGGACTGGTGTCTCAAGGGCGTCGACACCGGCATCATCGACGAACCGCGGGTGCGGGTCTGGATGCAGGACAGCGTCCCGCCCAGCACCCGCTACGAGACCCGGCCCGGTCGCTGGATCGCCGAGCCGGGCTGGCCGTCGGCCAACATCGAGCCGACCCCGTTCCGGCTGAACGACAGCTATGACCTGGTGGCGGGCAGCCAGGCGGTCGAGGAACGCAACTACACGATCCAGTCGCCGCTGTTCGTCGGCCTGTATGCCGGCAAGTGGTGCTCCTACAATGCCCCGCCGGATCTGCCGCACGATCAGCGCGACGAGGACGGCGGTGCGCTCTGGTTCCAGACTCCGCGGCTCGAGGAGCCACTGGAGATCTTCGGGCAGCCGAAGGTCACGCTCGACATCGAGGCCGACCGCCCGGTGGCCATGATCGCAGTACGTCTGATAGACGTGACAACCGACGACAGTGCCACGCGCGTGTCCTACGGCGTCATGAACCTGACCCACCGGGACAGCGACGAGAATCCCGAGCCGCTGGAACCGGGCAAGCGCTATCGCGTGACCGTGCCACTGAAGCACATCGCGCAGCGTTTCCCGGCGGGGCACGCGATCCGCCTTTCGATCTCGACCGTCTACTGGCCGCTGGCCTGGCCGGCACCGCAGCCGGTGCGGCTGACCGTGATCAGCGGAGAAAGCGCCCTCACCCTGCCCGTACGCACCCCGAGGCCCGAGGAGGAAGCGAACCTGCGTCCATTCGGCGAACCCGAGGCGGGACCGCCTCTCGGGTACACCCTGCTGCAACCCCGGCAGGAGGAATGGACCGTCATCCGCGATCTCGCCAACGACCGTACCACCCTGCAGGTCATGAACGACGAGGGCAGCCATCGCATCGACGACATCGATCTCGAGATCAGAGCGAAGGTGACCGAACGTTACAGCTATGTCGACGCGGACTACGACTCGCTGACGGGCTGGTGCGAATGGGTCCGGGGATTCCGCCGCGGCGACTGGCGTGTGCACACCGTCACGCGCACGTTGTTGACCTCCAGCGAAACCCATTTCCGAATCCGGGCGATGCTCGACGCCTTCGAGGGCGACAGCCGTATCTTCTCGAAGACCTGGGACGAGGAGATTCCCCGCGACCTGGTGTGAACCGGGAACCGCGACCAATCTGCCGGGAGCAGATCAGGATTGCGCGAAGCACGGGCCCGAAGGGGCGAGGCGCAGGGATGCGCCGAGCAATGAACGCGAATGGATACGGGAACATCAGTACCCGGGGGGCATGGCGAGACCGCCGAGGAGCCATGACCACCGAAGGCACACTGAACGCACTGAAGACACCGAAAAGGGAATTGTGGGAACGACGTCAGCCGCGAACGGACGGTGCAGGGCGGTGCGGGCGAAACGCGCAGGTCGCTCGGCTCTCCCGATATCTTCGGTGCGTTCGGTGTCTTCGGTGTTCCGTCATTTGCCGATGCTTCCATGAACTTTTCGTCGACAATGTAATCATTTCGGGTTTTCGTGATAATTCACGGCTTTTCCCGCATTTTCGACGCATTTCCTGCATCTTCGCACTAGGCCGGCTACCAGCCGTGGCGGCGGCGGATTTCCTCCAGCAGACCTGCACAGCCCGCCTCCACCAGATCCAGGACCCGCTCGAACCCATTGACCGTACCGTAATACGGATCGGGCACTTCCCGCTCCGGGATGCCCTGGACGAAATCGAGCAGGAGCGTCGGCCGTGTCACGTCCCTGCCGCGGGCCATGGCCTGCAGCGCCTCCAGATTGGCACGATCCATCGCCAGGACGTAGTCGGACACTTCCAGATCGACCGGTTCCACCTGCCGTGCACGCACGTCGGACAGGTCATGGCCGCGCGCCCGTGCGGCCTCGACCGCGCGCCGGTCCGGCGGCACACCCACATGAAAGCCGTGCGTACCGGCCGACTCCACCCGGATGCGTGAATCCAGCCCGGCTTGACGAACCAGGGTCTGGAACACGCCGTGGGCCGTCGGGGACCGGCAGATATTGCCCATGCAGACAAACAGTACCCGGATTCCGGGATCATCAGGCATGCAAGTCACTGCCTCCAGCGGATCGGACGAATGGTGTCGGTTTCAGCGGGATGCAGCATACACCACCCGCCGTCCGCACCAATGCGGAGCAGCCCTCTTCAATGACCCAAAATTATGCATTGATGCTCTTCCGGCGCTATGCTGGGGCAATGTCGGGACTCGGCGACCGGGACTATTCGGATCGGTTATGTGAACCGGATCTGCTATAACCCCATGGTCGCTGCTGCCGGATCGGGAAATCGCATCATCCCGTGCTCGAATCCGGCATGCCGGATTCGTCCACGCGAATTCCGGTACCGACATGCAAGCTTCGGGCATGGTTCTGCAACGCACTCGATGGATTGCAGGACACGACTGCCCGGGGACGCAGACGCCCGCGCGGGTCGCGGGGCCGGTCACCGAGGAACAGATAGAGGAACAATGCCTGGAATCCCTCCGCTCCATTCCGACAACCACTGCAACGGTGGAATGCCGGATTCACTCGCCGATTCCATCACCGAACCATGGTGCACGAATCCGGCCAGTGAGACGGCAGGCGGCAGGCATTCCGTGTCCCGGTCCGCGTCCGGCATCCCGCAACGGTCAAACCGGAGGTACCAGCCATGAGCAATGCGAAACACGACGATCTTCACGACGAATTCACGCGAGACGAGGCTGTCAGTCCCGAGCGCCGCGGTTTCCTCAAGAAGAGCGCGGCCCTCGGTGTCGGTGGCGCGATTCTCGGTGCGCCGTTCATCAGTACGCAGGCCCAGGACGGGGTCCGGGTCCGGATCCAGAGTTCCTGGCAGCCCGGAACGACGGGTTACCAGACCTTCGAGAAATGGGCCAAGTCGGTCCAGGAGCTGACCAGCGGTGAAGTACGGATCGAACCCCATCCGGCCGGGGCGATCGTCGGTGACTTCTCGCTTGTCGACGGCGTACGCGACGGCGTCATCGAGGGCCAGAACATGTTCACCGTGTACTGGGCCGGCAAGATGCCCGCGGGCGTATTCTTCAGTTCCTACCCGATGGCGCTGTCGGTACCCCACCACTGGGATGTGATGTACGACGCCTACGGTGGCACCGGCCTGGTGAAGGACCTCTACCGCAAGTTCGGCATCGAGTATCTGGGACATGTCCATCACGACATGAACCTGATCCACTCGAAGACGCCACTGCGCAGCTTCGACGACTTCAAGGGCAAGAAGATCCGCTTCCCCGGCGGCATTGTGGCCGAGACGTTCGCATCGGTCGGCGTACGCACGACGCTGCTGCCGGGTTCCGAGGTTTATCCGGCGCTGGAGAAGGGCACGATCGACGCGGCCGACTTCGTCGGCCCGGCGGTCAACTACGAGCTCGGATTCCACCAGGTCACCGACTACATCATCATGGGTCCGACCTCGACTCCCTGCCTGCACCAGCCTGTCGACTTGATGGACATCGCGATCCAGAAGCGCACCTTCGACCGCCTGTCCTCGCAGACGCAGGACCTGATGCACGATCTGGTGGCGGCTTATTCCCGGCAGCATTATGCCGCGATCCAGGAAGCCAACCGCAAGGCCTGGCCGAAGTACCGCGAGGCCGGGACCGAGGTCATCCACCTGACCGAGGAGGATGCCCAGCGCTTCCGCGAGGCAGCGGTTCCGAAATGGTTCGAGTGGGCCAACAAGGACAAGGACGCCGCCCGGCTGTTCAAGGTTCATCTCGAGACCATGAAGGATCCCTCGATCGCGGTGATCACCGACGAGGACGTGGCAGGCCACGAGCTCAACGTCTGATCCAGACCATCTGCCACTGACGCAACCCGGATCCGGGGGAGCCGCGCCCGAGCGGGCGCGGCTCTCTTCGGACCCCTGTTCCTGCGAGAAGCGCGATGTTCGATATCAACATCACCTGGGAGCTCCCGCACTGGATCTACTGGCCGGTCCTGCTGATCGCACCGCTGATCATCATGGTCCTGGTCGAGCGAAGCCATCGGCGCGGCGGTGCACCGACGACCGATCCGGCAACCGAACTCTCCGAGCAGGCCATCGCCGAGGCGGGACCCGGCAATGTGGTGACCCGGGTCGCGGACCGGATTTCGGGGTTCACCGGTCGCTATGTCGCCTACTGGTCGCTGATCGCGCCGTTCGTCTACTCCTACGAGGTGCTTGCCCGATACGCCTTCAATTCGCCGACGAACTGGGCCCACGAGTCCATGTTCCTGATGTTCGGCATGCAGTATCTGATTGCCGGCGCCTACACCCTGCGGGAAGGCGGCCACGTGAAGGTGGACGTGATCTACGCCAGCATGAAGTCGATCACGCGCAGCGGGCTCGACGTTCTCACCTCGACATTCTTCTTCATCTTCACGCTGTCGCTGGGCGCGACCGCGTGGAATTTCTTCGCCCGCTCGATGGCGGCCGAGGACTATTTCTGGGCAACCGGCTACCGCAACGAGGTCTCGTTCACCGAGTGGGCCATCCAGTACTACCCCGTCAAGTTCACGATGTTCCTCGGCGGCCTGCTGCTGCTCATCCAGGGAATTGCCTGCCTGGCCCGGGACTGGCAGGCATTCCGCATTGCCATGGCGAGGGGCGACGGCAGCCGTCGACTCGGCTGGGCGCTGATCATCGGAGCGATCATCATCGCCGTGATCGCAGCCGGCGAGATCGCCAACATTCTCATCTATTTCCCGCTTGAGGCGCCCTTCACGCTCGAGGCACTGCTGCGCGACGTCGACATCTCCTGGTTGACGGTGATCATGTTCGGCTCGCTCATCGTATTGCTGATGGCCGGCTTGCCATTGGCGTTCGTTACCGGCGGACTGGGCATCGTGTTCCTCTACATGATCGGCGACCAGGCAGCGTTGCACATCACCCCGTCGCGCATCTTCCCGCTGATGACCAACTATCAGCTCTCGGCGATCCCGCTGTTCATCTTCATGGCGACGGTGTTGCAGAAAGCCGGCCTGATCGAGGAAATGTTCGATGTCGCCTACAAGTGGATGGGCGCGCTCAAGGGTGGCCTCGGCATCGCGACCGTGGTCGCCTCGACCCTGCTTGCCGCCATGGTCGGCGTGATCGGTGCCGCCGTGGTCACCATGGGGCTGATTGCCCTGCCGGCGATGCTGAAGCGCGCCTATGATCCGAAGATCGCGCTGGGCTCGGTGATGGCCGGCGGCACGCTGGGCATCCTGATCCCGCCATCGATTCTCGCGATCATCTATGGTGTCGTCGCCCAGCAGTCGGTGGGTGAGCTCTACATCGGCGCCGTCATCCCCGGCCTGATCCTGTCGGGCATGTATTGCCTCTACATCTGGGTTCGCTCGACGGTCAAGCCCGACACGGCACCCGCGCTGCCCGTGGAGGACCGCGTCAGCATGGCCGAGAAGCTGCGTCTGCTGCGCAACATGATCGCGCCGATCGTGCTCATTGTCGTCGTGCTGGGCGTGATCTTCACCGGCATGGCCACGGCGGTGGAAGCGGCCGGACTGGGTACGCTCGGCGCGATGATCGTCGCCGCCATGCACGGACGCCTGACCTGGCCGAACCTGCACAGTGCCAGCATGACGACCCTCAAGGCCACCGCGATGGTGATGTGGATCATCTTCGGTGCCACGGTGTTCGTCGGCTTCTACATCCGGCAGGGCGGACAGGACTTCGTGATCGAGATGATCCAGGGCACCGGTCTCGGTCCCTACGGCATCCTGCTGATCATGATGATCCTGCTGATCGTGCTCGGCATGTTCCTCGACTGGGTCGGCATCCTGCTGCTGGCCGTGCCGATTTTCATCCCGATCATCGAGAGCCTGGAGTTCAACGGCCTGTTCGGCTTCGATGGTGTGGATCCCGGCAATGTCGCCCTGTGGTTCGGCGTGGTCTACCTGGTGAACATGCAGATGTCGTTCCTCAGTCCACCAT
>CAYZHJ010000031.1:22154-24477 GCA_964478305.1 uncultured Ectothiorhodospiraceae bacterium | reverse complement strand
CGATGCGCAACAAGACCAACCGGCTGGAAGAGTTCTTCATGCGGCTGGTGGAAGACCAGCGTCGCGAAGCGGCCTGAGGTTCCCGTATGAGGTCCTGTGTTCCTGCTTCAATGCCCTTTTGTTCACGCGATAGTTTCGAATTCGGAAGCCGGCCAAAAGCCACCGAAGACACCGAACACACCGAAGGCACCGAAAGATCGGAACGGGCTGCACGCAACCGGCTTGCCCGACAACCAACGGCGAAGATGAGGCTACTGCACGACTCGTTCTCGTCCCGAGGCGGTCTTCGCCGATTTCCTTTTCAGTATTTTCGGTGTATTCGGTGCATTCAGTGTGTTCGGTGGTTTCATTTGACTGCCGGGGATTGTTGATCATGCCGCAGCACTGGTCGCGCAACTGGGTCGCGTTCCGCACCATCCTGTTCAAGGAGATCACGCGGTTCTCGCGCATCTGGATCCAGACCATCCTGCCCTCGGCCATCACGACCGGGCTGTACCTGCTGATCTTCGGCGGCCTCATCGGCGGGCGGATCGGGCCGATGGACGGATTCAGCTACATGGACTACATCGTGCCCGGCATCATCATGCTGTCGATCATCACGAACTCCTACGGCAACGTGGTGTCGTCGTTCTACGGCACCAAGTTCCAGCGCCACGTCGAGGAACTGCTGGTCTCGCCGGTGCCGAACTGGCTGATCCTCGCCGGCTATGTCGGCGGCGGCGTGGCACGGGGTCTCGTGGTCGGGGTGCTGGTGACGGGGGTGGCCGCGGTGTTCACCGAGCTGCAGTTCGCGCATCCGTGGCTCGTGCTGCTGGTGGCGCTGCTCACGGCGACCGTGTTCTCGCTCGGCGGTTTCATCAACGCCATCTTCGCCAGGAGCTTCGACGACATCTCGATCGTGCCGACCTTCGTGCTCACGCCGCTGACCTACCTGGGCGGCGTGTTCTACTCGATCTCGCTGCTGGCGCCGCTGTGGCAGAATCTGTCGCTGGCGAACCCGATCCTGTACATGGTCAACGCGTTCCGCTACGGGTTCCTGGGCGTGTCGGACATCCCGGTGATCGCGGCCTTCACCATCATCGTCGGTTTCATCGTGATACTGTCCACCGCTTCGCTGGTGCTGCTGCATCGCGGTACTGGCATCAAGTCCTGATGACGGTAAAAATGAATCTCGCGGAGGCGCAGAGAACGCCGAGCGTGCCAAAAAGGAACATGATGCAGGCAGGTCTGCGCGGCAGCACTTGCCGGACGAAAACGCCCGCATGCGCTGGCACGCAAGCGGGCCTGCATTATTGTTTTTCGGACTCTGCGCTCTCTGCGCCTCTGCGAGAGCATCTTCTTGACAAGGAAAAACCATGACCCGCAACGCCCGCGTACAGAAGAAGAAAACCCGCATGGCCGATCGGGCCGATCCGCACGCGCTGTACCAGGAGTCGGTGCAGGGGGTCGAGTTCGAGCTGGATTTCGTCAGCGACACGTTCGAGGCCATCCGCGGGCGCAAGCCGAAGCGGATTCGCGAGGACTTCTGCGGCACGGCCCTGTCGGCCTCGGAGTGGGTAACTCGCTCGACCGAGAACGAGGCGGTCGGCGTGGACATCGACGAAGAGGTGCTCGAGTGGGGCCGGCAGCACAACCTCACCGAGCTCAAGCCGGACCAGCAGCAGCGCATCGAACTGCTCGCCGAGGACGTGATGACGGTCGATGCCGGGCGCTTCGACGTGGTGCAGGCGTTCAACTTCAGCTACTGGTTCTTCCAGGAGCGGGCGGACATGAAGCGCTATTTCCAGCGCGTGCATGATGCCCTGGTCGATGACGGCGTGGCCTTCTTCGACGCCTTCGGCGGCTTCGAGGCCCACCGCTGCCAGCGGGAGAAGAGCAAGCTCGACGGCTTCACCTACATCTGGGAGCAAGCCGAGTACAATCCCCTGTCCGCCGCGATGACCTGCTACATCCATTTCCATTTCCCGGACGGCTCGAAGCTCAAGCGCGCGTTCAGCTACCACTGGCGGCTGTGGGGCGCGAAGGAGCTGCGCGAGATCCTCGCCGAAGCCGGTTTCGGCAGGACCCGCCTCTACGTCCAGGCCTTCGACGAGGAAACCGACGAACCGATCGACCGGTTCGACGAGACCGAGGTGATTCCCGATTACGCCTCGTACATCGCGTATCTCGTTGCGGAGAAATGAAAAGAACCGCGAATGAACGCGAATGCTGCCGCCGGGCGACGGGAAGCGTGTCAGGACTTCGCTGATGTCCAATGGAACGCGTAGGTTGGGGGGCGCCCGGCGGGCCACCAAAAAACCAACGGTGGGGGGGCCCGGGGCGG
>CAYZHJ010000031.1:0-22144 GCA_964478305.1 uncultured Ectothiorhodospiraceae bacterium | reverse complement strand
ACGCGTGTCCGGACTTCGCTGAGGGCCAATGGACCGCTTCGGTTGGGCCGACGAAGGAGGCCCACCGGAGTCCGTTTGTTGGGCCTCCTGCGTCGGCCCAACCTACCACGTGTCGGATACCCGGCAGCAGTATTCGCGTTCATTCGTGGTTCTCTTCTTTTTCGAGACGTCCGAAAGCGGCTGCTAGAATGAGCCCCCGGAGGTGAAGTTGATGGTGGACCGTCGTTTGTCCGTGGCGCCGATGATGGACTGCACGGATCGGCATGCGCGTTACCTGCTGCGGCTGGTTTCGCGGCGCACGCTGCTTTATACCGAGATGGTCACGGCGAACGCGCTGATGCACGGCGACGTACGACGGCTGCTGGCCCACGATCCGTTCGAGTATCCTCTCGCGCTGCAGGTCGGTGGCAGCGAGCCGGAGGCGATGGCGGCCTCCGCACGGCTGGCCGAGGACTTCGGCCATGACGAGGTCAACATCAACGTCGGCTGTCCCAGCGACCGGGTGAAATCGGGCGCCTTCGGTGCCTGCCTGATGGCCGAGCCCGAAACCGTTGCCGCGTGCGTCGCGGCGATGAAGGCGGCGGTATCGATCCCGGTCACGGTCAAGACCCGCATCGGCATCGACGACCTCGATTCGTACGCCCATCTGCTGCGGTTCACCGATTGCGTGGTCGAGGCCGGTTGCGACGCGCTCATCGTGCATGCGCGCAAGGCCTGGCTGCAGGGCCTGTCACCGAAGGAGAACCGCGAGATCCCGCCGCTCGATCACGAGCGGGTGCATCGCCTCAAGCGCGACCGGCCGGATCTCGAGGTCATCGTCAACGGCGGCATCCACGATCTGGACGCAGTGGAAGAACACCTGCGTCACGTGGATGGCTGCATGCTCGGCCGTGCACCGTATCGCGATCCGTGGATCCTGGCGGCGGCGGACCGCCGCCTGTGGGGCGACGCGCGCGAACCCGACGGCCGGCAGGCGGTGGTCGGGCATTACCTGCCGTATGTCCGCGCACGCCTCGCCGAGGGAGTGCCGCTGCACTGCATGACGCGCCACATGAGCGGCCTGTTCCAGGGTTGTCCCGGCGCTCGCGCCTGGCGCCGCACCCTGTCCGAGGGCGCCGCCGGCGGCGGCGGCATCGAGGTCATCGAACACGCACTCGCCCGGATCGGGGAATTCGAAACAAGGATGCCGGCCATGGAAGCTGCCTGCTGACAGGCAGTTGCGACCGCATGCTGCGGTGAACTCGAAGGTCCGCTTGCGCGCACCTCGTGGCGGTCATAAGGTTGCCGGGGTGCAATGGAACGACAGGGAGAGGCTTGTGACCGACGGAACCGGCGAACGCCGCGTGTTTCACCGCATTCCCCTCAATGCCCGCATACGCGTGCGCCCGGCCGGCTCGAGCGGCATCGGCCATCCGTGCCGGGTCAACGATTCCAGCACCCGTGGTGTCCGTCTGACCGTGGATGGTCGCATCGACGAAGGTTGTGAGGTCCTCGAGGTCCTGAGCGAATCCGGCCGGCGCCACGAGAACGGGATCGATATGCGGGTGGTCTGGATCGACGAGCACGAGGACGGCGGCCAGCGGATCGGTTGCGTGTTCGAGAATTCCTGACCGTCGTTGACGGTGGACGATGGTCCACGTCCCGTTTCATCAGACGGAGCCGGTTGCCTGTTGCGCCGATTCAGACCGACCGAGAAACCCGTGCCGGCCGACGGCCGCAGCCTGCTTCGCATGTTGCGGTACCTGCGCCCATGGCGCGGGCGCGTTGCCGTTGCACTGTCCTGCCTGATCGCGGCCAAGCTGGCCGTCGTCGGCGTGCCGCTGGTGCTCAAGGAGATCGTCGACGCGCTCGATCGCGCCGGCGGGAACGTGATGCTCACCGTGCCGCTGACGCTGCTTGCCGCCTACGGTGCGCTGCGCCTGGTCAATGCCGGCTTGTCGGAACTGCGCGATGCCGTGTTCGCGCGGGTGCGCTATTCGGCCATGCGCAACCTGTCGCGACAGGTGCTGGAGCATCTGCACGAACTGTCGCTGGCCTGGCACCTGCAACGGCGCACGGGGGCGATTTCGCGCGACCTGGCACGCGGCACGCAGAGTGTCAGCAACATCCTCAACTATCTCGTCCTCAACCTGCTGCCGACCGGGGCGGAATTCCTACTGGTGGCGGGGATCCTGGTCGCGAACTACAACTGGACCTTCGCGGCCACGACGCTGATCGCCGTCGGGATCTACATCGGCTTCACCCTGTCGGTCACCGAGTGGCGCATGGAATTCCGTCATCGCATGAACGCGCTCGAGTCGCGTGCCAACGATCGCGCCGTCGACAGCCTGCTCAACTACGAGACGGTCAAGTACTTCAACAACGAGCGCCAGGAGCTGAGGACATACGACGATACGCTGCATGAATGGACCGATGCGGCGGTCCGCACACAGGCATCGATGGGGGTGCTCAACTTCGGCCAGGGGGCGATCATCGCGCTGGCGGTGACGGCGATCATGACCCAGGCCGCCATGGGCGTGGCGGACGGGAGCATGACCCTGGGCGACCTGGTGCTGGTCAACGCCCTGCTGCTGCAGTTGTTCGTGCCGCTCAACGTCCTCGGCAGCGTCTATCGCCTGATGAAATACGCGCTGGCCGACATGCATCTCGTGTTCGAGCTGCTCGACACGCCGGCGGGGGTGGTGGATCGCCCGGATGCCCGCCCGTTGCGTGTGAGCGAGGGGCACGTGCGCTTCGAGCGGGTCGATTTCGGCTACCGCGAGGATCGACCGGTGCTGCGCGGCGTGGATTTCGCGATTCCGCCGGGACGAAAGGTGGCCATCGTCGGCCCTTCCGGTGCCGGCAAGTCGACCGTCGCGCGACTGCTGTTCCGGTTCTGGGATCCGGCCGCCGGCCGGATCATGGTCGATGGGCAGGATCTGCGCGACTGCACCCAGGCGAGCGTGCGGGCGGCGATCGGCATCGTTCCGCAGGACACGGTGCTGTTCAACGATACGCTGGGCTACAACATCGGCTATGCGAAGCCGGATGCCACGCAGTCGGAAATCGAGGAGGCCACGCGGCTGGCCGACATCCACGACTTCATCGCCTCGCTGCCGGAAGGCTACGACACGGTCGTCGGCGAACGGGGCCTGAAGCTCTCCGGTGGCGAGAAGCAGCGGGTGGCGATCGCGCGGGTGATCCTCAAGCGCCCGCCGATCCTGGTGTTCGACGAGGCGACCTCGAGCCTCGACTCGCGCTCGGAGGGAGCGATCCTCGCCGCCCTGGGACGCGTCTCGCGCGGCACCACCACGCTCGCGATCGCCCACCGCCTGTCCACGGTTGCCGACGCCGACGAGATCCTGGTCCTCGACCACGGCCGCATCTCCGAACGAGGGCGCCATGCGGATCTGCTCGCCGCCGGTGGTCTCTATGCCCACATGTGGCACCTGCAGCAGGTCGAGCGGGAAGAGGAGGAACAGGTGGCAAGCATCCAGGACCCGGCACCCCGGCAGTAGATGGCAGTCGGCAGATGGCAGGACAGAAAGCCGGTCTGGCCTGCCCCGTCATTCCGCCATCATTTTCCTGCCATCTGCCATCTGCCATCTGCCGACTGCCATCGTTCCCGGACACCGGGCACGTTTTGCATTCCCTCCGTCTTTGCGTGATAAAGAACACGAATTCCTCGACGGGTCATCAGGAGCTTCCCATGCAACAGAGCGACATCGGAATCCTGTTCGCCTGGCATCTGGATCGGGACGGGGCGGCGGCGCTGGCGGCGGGCGACGTCGACGGCCGGATTCCGGACCAGGGAACGCTGTGGGTGCATCTCGACCGTACGCATGCCGGCGTGCGGCGCTGGCTGCTGGAAGAGGCCGGGCTGGACGAGATGGTCGTCGATGCGCTGCTGGCGGAGGAAACGCGTCCCCACATCATGCGTCACGGGGATGGGCTGCTGGTCAACCTGCGCGGGGTCAATCTCAACCCGGGCGCGGATCCCGAGGACATGGTCTCGGTGAGGCTGTGGCTCGATTCCGGTCGCGTGATCAGCATGCGCGGCCGGCGGCTGCTGGCGGCCGATGATGTCTCCGCCCGGCTGACGGCCGGACGCGGGCCGCGCACCAGCGGCGGCGTGCTGGCAGCGCTGGCCGAGGCACTGGCCGAGCGCATGCGCCCGGTGGTCGACGGCATCGAGGATGCGTTCGACATCTTCGAAGAGGCGCTGATCGATGACTCGATCGAGAATCCCAGCGCGACAACGGTGAGCGCGATGCGCCGGCGCGCCATCGAACTGCGTCGTTACCTGGCACCGCAGCGCGATGTCATGGCCCAGCTCGCGCAGCGCGACGTGATGGCTCAGCTGGCGCCGATGGGCGACGAATGGCTGGACGGTGACGAGCGCCTGCGCCTGCGCTATACCGCGGACAGCATCATGCGGCTGGTGGAAGACCTCGATGCCGCGCGCGAACGCGGCGCGGTTACGCACGAGGAACTGCGCGAGCGCCTGTCGCAGCAGATAAACCGCAACATGTACCTGCTGTCGGTGGTGGCCGCGATCTTCCTGCCGCTGTCGTTCCTGACGGGATTGCTGGGGATCAACGTCGGCGGCATTCCGGGCGCCGAGGCCGGCTGGGCATTTCTTGCGGTCTGCATCGGCCTGGTCGTGCTGCTGGCCGCGGAGATCTGGTTCCTGCGGCGAAGGCAGTGGCTGGATTGAAGAAGCGCCCGGCTACAAGCGCCCAGCGCCCGGGAAAACGGAGATTGCAGGCCGCACTTCAGTGCGACAGCCGGAAGCGGGCAGGGGGAATCAGGTTTCTGCCGAGGCAGTGCCGGCGTTGAGCTGTCGCACTGAAGTGCGACCTTCGTTCTGCCTTGACATCGAATCGAAGCCGCCCATTCTCGCGCTGGGCGCTTTCAACCCGCAATGTAATGCTGCAGCGCCGACTTTTCCTGTTCCAGCTCGCGGATCCGCGCCTTGACCACGTCGCCGATCGAAACGATGCCTGCCAGCGTCCCGTCCTCGACGACCGGTACATGGCGGAAACCGCCATCGGTCATCTGGCGCATGATGTCGTCGATGCCGACGTCGGAATTGCATACCGAGACATCCGCGGTCATCAGGTCCGATGTCTTCAGGGTCGCCAGATCGGGCCCGTGTTCGGCGAGTGCGCGCACGATGTCGCGCTCGGAGATGATGCCGCAGATGCTGCCGTCGGGGTCGACGACGACCATGGCGCCGATGCGGCGCTCCCGCAATTGCGCCACGACATCGATCACGGGTGTTTCGGGCCTGACGGTGGCGACCTCGCTGCCCTTGTGCTGCAGGATCCGCGATACCTTCATCGTGTTTCTCCCCTCGTCTCCGGCCCGGCCCGGCGTACGGAGCGGCGGACGATCACCTTCATCGCGTATTGCAAGATGTAGCATACCGCGGCGTTCGCTGCACGTCGCGGGTGCCGCTCAGCCGCCGATGTAGGACATCTCCACGCGGTGATGCGGACGGGTCTCGCTCGTGCGCAGTTCCGAGTAGCGGTCGCTGCGCGCGCCCCAGACGGCCGCCAGCTCCGCGCCCAGGCGATCGTCGTCGGCGCCCGAGCGCAGCAGCCCGCGCAGGTCGTGGCCGACGCCGGCGAACAGGCAGGTGTAGAGGCTGCCCTCGGCGGACAGCCGGGCACGCGTGCAGCCGCGGCAGAAGGGTTGCGTGACCGAGGCGATCAGGCCGATCTCGCCGGTGCCGTCGCGGTAGCGATGGCGGTTGGCGACCTCGCCGGCATAGTTGGGATCGAGCGGTTCGAGGGGAAACACCGTGTCGATCCGGTCGTGAATCTCGCGCGCCGACACCACGTCCTCCAGCCGCCAGCCGTTGGTGGTGCCGACGTCCATGTACTCGATGTAGCGCAGGATGTGACCGCTGCCGCGGAAATAGCCCGCCAGCGGCAGGATCTGGTCGTCGTTCACGCCGCGCTGGATGACCGCGTTGATCTTGACCGGCAGACCGGCATCGGCGGCGTTGCCGATGCCCTCCAGTACCTTGCCGACGGGGAAGCCGACATCGTTGATGGCCATGAAGACGTCGTCGTCGATCGCGTCGAGGCTGACCGTGATCCGCCGCAGGCCGGCGTCCGCCAGCGTCTGTGCCCTGCCGGCGGTCAGCAGCGAGGCGTTGGTGGTCAGGGCGATGTCGCGGATGCCCTCGATGCGGGCGATGCGGGCGATCAGTTCCTCCAGCCGCGGCCGTACCATCGGCTCGCCGCCGGTCAGGCGGATCTTCTCCACGCCGTGGGCGGCGAATACCCGCACCAGCCGCTCGATCTCGTCGAAGTCGAGCAGCGCCGAGCGCGGCAGGAAGGCGTGATCGGCCCCGAACTTCTCCCGCGGCATGCAGTAGGTGCAACGGAAGTTGCAGCGGTCGGTGACCGAGATGCGGAGGTCCCGCAGCGGTCGCCGCAACCGGTCGACGGGGGCGATGCGGGTGGTCATGGGAAGGACTGTAGCGCGGTCTCCGGGGGGAAGCAAAGGGCGTAGGTTGGGCCGACGAAGGAGGCCCAACATTCCGGCACCGGCGATCATCCCGGACGACTTGTTGGGCCTCCTCCGTCGGCCCAACCTACGCACCTGGGCGCTTTCTAAGCTTATACCCACACATTCCACTCAACCCCCCGCAACTCTGGGATAATCCGGCCGTTTCCCGAGGCGTTCCCGTTCCGATGGATTTCTACCCCGTGTTCATGAACCTCCGCGACCGCCCGGTGCTGGTGGTCGGCGGGGGCGAGGTGGCGGCGCGCAAGGTGGCGCTGCTGCTGCGGGCCGGTGCGCGGGTGCGCGTGGTTGCGCCCGAACTCGGCGAGGAACTGACACGACGTCGCGCCGGTGGGGAAATCGTGCACCTCGGCCGGCGCTTCGTTGCCGGCGACATCGGGAACGCGGCGCTGGTGGTCGCGGCCACCGACGATCGCGAACTGCACGCGCGCATTTCCGAGCTGTGCGGGACGCGCGGCGTGCCGGTGAACGTGGTCGACGACACGCCGCTGTGCAGCGTGATCACCCCGGCGATGATCGACCGCTCGCCGGTGCAGATCGCGATCTCCTCGGGCGGGGTGGCGCCGGTGCTGGCGCGGCGGCTGCGGGCATGGCTGGAGGCCTCGATTCCGCCGAATTACGGGCGGCTGGCGGCGCTGGCGGGGCGCTTCCGCGAGCGGGTCATGATGCGCATCAGCCGGGGCGAGGACCGGCGCCGGTTCTGGGAGCGCGTGCTGGAGGGGCCGATCGCCGACCTCGTCCACGCCGGCCGCGAGGAAGAGGCCGGCCGGGCGCTGGAGGCCGAGCTGCGGCGGGCGGACGGCCGCCCGGTCGTCGGCGATGTGGCGCTGGTCGGCGCCGGACCCGGCGATCCCGACCTGCTGACCTTCCGCGCGCTGCGCCTGATGCAGGAAGCCGACGTGATCCTGTACGACCGGCTGGTGTCGGAACCGGTGCTGGAGCTGTGCCGGCGCGACGCCGAGAAGATCTACGTCGGCAAGCGGCGCTCGAATCATCACCTGACCCAGGACCGGATCAACGAGGAGCTGATCCGGCGGGCGCGGGCGGGTCAGCGCGTGGTGCGGCTGAAGGGCGGCGATCCGTTCATCTTCGGCCGCGGCGGCGAGGAGATCGGCGAGCTGATGGCCGCCGGTATCCCGTTCCAGGTGGTGCCGGGCATCACCGCGGCATCCGGCTGCGCCGCCTATGCCGGCATTCCGCTGACCCACCGGGATCACGCGCAGTCGGTGCAGTTCGTGACCGGACACCTGCGCGACGGCACGCTCGACCTCGACTGGCCGATGCTGGCGCGCCGGCGGCAGACGGTGGTGGTATACATGGGCCTGGCGGCCGTGCGCCTGCTGTGCGAACGGCTGATCGAGCACGGCCGCGGCGCGGACACGCCCGCCGCCCTGGTCGCGCAGGGCACGCGGCCCGAGCAGCAGGTCTACGTCGGCACACTGGCAACCCTGCCGGAACTGGTCGAGGCCCATGACGTGCAGTCGCCGACGCTGATCATTATCGGCGAAGTCGTCCAGTTGCACCGCACCCTGCAATGGTTCCGGCCGGAGGGGAAGGTGGAGGCGGGCGAAGCAGATGGCAGACGGCAGATGGCAGACGGCAGGAAGGCCCTGTAGGTTGGGCCGACGAAGGAGGCCCAACAAAGGCGGTGGCATATTCGCCTCCATGTTGGGCCTCCTTCGTCGGCCCAACCTACGAGCCGTTCCTTGCTCCTCGGCCCTCGCTCCTTGATCCTTTCTCCCGCTTAGCGCTTGCAGCTTGATGCCGGACCCCGGGCCCGTTTCCCCTTCCCTCAATCATCCCCGGTCGTATGCTCCCCCCGAAACGCCTCCACCGCCTTTTCCACCGCGATCGGGCGCTTGACGTCGGCGACGTGGAAGGCGGCGTCGCCCTCGTTGAGCAGGGGGATCCGGGTCATGCCGATGACGATGCCCTCGGTGTCGTTGACGATTTTCGTCTCGCTCTCGCCGTAGGGGCTGACCAGGCGGCCCAGGATCCGGCCCTCGCGCACGTGCTCGCCCAGCTTCACGTTCGACTGCAGGATGCCGCTGCCGGGCGCCCGGATCCAGCTGCTGTCGCGGGCCACGGTGGGCCGGGGGCGCTGTGCGCGACTGCGGCTCTGCGCCAGCATGCCGATCTCGCGCATGACCGAGACCGTGCCGCGCACGCCGGCGCGCACCGCGACCTCGTCGAGTCGCAGGGCCTCGCCGGCCTCGTACAGCAGCAGCGGGATGCCGCGGGCCTGCACGGCCTCGCGCAGCGAGCCCTCGCGCTCGCGGGCGTCGATGATCACCGGCGCGCCGAAGGCGCGCGCCAGGCGCAGCAGCTCGTCGTTGCCGTCGTCCAGGGTCGCCCGGATCTGCGGCAGGTTGGTGCGGTGGACGGCGGCGGTATGCAGGTCGATGCAGTAGTCGCAGTGGGTGACGATCTCGCTCATGAACAGGTGGGCGAGGCGTGCGGCCAGCGAGCCGTGATCCGAGCCGGGGAAGGAGCGGTTGAGATCGCGCCGGTCGGGCAGGTAGCGCGTCTGCTGGATGAAGCCGAACACGTTGACGACGGGCACGGCAATCAGGGTCCCGCGCAGGCGCGACAGTGCCTTCTGCCGCAGCAGCCGGCGCACGATCTCGACGCCGTTGATCTCGTCGCCGTGGATGCCGGCCGCCACGCACAGGGTGGGGCCGGGACGACGGCCGCGCACGACCTGCACCACCATGTTGAGATCGACGTGACTGTAGACCCGCGCCAGCGGCAGTTCGATGGTGGCGCGTTCGCCGACGGCGACCGTGGTGTCGCCGATGGTCAGCGGCGGTCGACGCTCAGCCCGTGCCACGGGTCTTGGTCCGTCCCTGGCGCGCGTTCTTCTCGATGAACTGGATGATCTGGCCGGCGATGTCCTTGCCGCTGGCCGCCTCGATGCCCTTGAGTCCGGGCGAGGAATTGACCTCCATCACCACCGGCCCGTGGTTGGAACGCAGCAGATCGACACCGGCGACGTTGAGGCCCATGACCTTGGCCGCACGCACGGCGGTCGAACGCTCTTCGGGAGTGATCCGGATCAGCGTGGCCTGGCCGCCGCGGTGCAGGTTGGAGCGGAACTCGCCCTCGCCGGCCTGGCGTTTCATCGAGGCGACCACCTTGCCGCCGATGACGAAGCAGCGGATGTCGGCGCCCTTTGCCTCGCGGATGAATTCCTGGACCATGATCTCCGCCTCCAGTCCCATGAAGGCCTGGATCACCGATTCGGCCGCCTTGTAGGTCTCGGCCAGTACCACGCCGACACCCTGGGTGCCCTCGAGCAGCTTCACCACCAGCGGCGGCCCGCCGACCATCTTGATCAGGTCGTCGACATCGTCCGGCGAATGGGCGAAACCGGTCACCGGCAGGCCGATGCCCTTGCGTGCCAGCAACTGGGTGGCGCGCAGCTTGTCGCGCGAACGAGTGATCGCGACCGATTCGTTGACCGAGAACGTGCCCATCATCTCGAACTGGCGCACCACCGCCGTCCCGTAGAAGGTCACCGAGGCGCCGATGCGCGGGATGATCGCGTCGAAGCCCTCCAGCACCTGGCCGCGGTAGTGCACCGACGGGCGATGGGAGGCGATGTTGTTGTAGCAGCGCAGGGTGTTGACCACGCGGATGTCATGATCGCGCGCACGGGCGGCCTCGACCAGGCGACGCGTGGAATAGAGGCGCGGATTGCGTGACAGGATGGCGATCTTCATCGGGTGCGCGACTCTGCAGGCGGATTTGCGTGATGGTACAGCCCGGCGGCCTCCGTGGCGGACAGGGACGGGCGGGTCAGGAAGGACGCCCTGGGGAGCACGCGCAGACCGCGCATGGCCTGCCGTCCGAGCAGCATCCGGAAAAGCATCGTATCACGGTCGGTCAAGGTGACCTCGATCCTGCGCCGGTGCTCGCCCAGCAGCACGGCGGTCTCGATCACGTAGCGCATCTCGCGATGGCCGCCCGAGTCGCTGACCATGCGCCGATCGTGCACCGGCGCCTCGCAGACGACCGACAGTTCCGTGTTGCGCTGCAGCGGGTGCATGTGAAATCGGATCCAGGGCGCGCCGCCTTGCTCGAAGGGCTCGACCCGCCAGGCGTGCAGCGCCGAGGTGCGGGCGCCGGTGTCGATCTTGGCCTTGATCGCGGGCAGGCCGAGCTCGGGCAGTTCCAGCCACTCGCGCCAGCCGATGTCCAGCCTGTCCTTCGATGGCGGCATGGGCGGCCTCTCTCTCTCGACAATGCCCATCACGATACATGGCGTTGCAGCGTAGCGTATCGGGTGATTGACGCAAGCGGACAACGGGGTGCTTCGTCGAATCGCGCAGGTACCGGGACCCGCGAACAATGGGAACACCGAAGGCACCGAAGGCACCGAAAATGTGATCGTGGTGCCGCCTCCGGCCGGGAACTGGGGGACGGACGCCCTGGAACCGTCCTTCGAGATATTGGCCCGCCTTTATTCGATCCTGCATTTTTCAGTGTCTTCGGTGCGTTCGGTGTCTTCGGTGTTTCCAACTTGCCTGCCGCCGGCCCGAGGTGAGGACGAACGGCGTCGAGCGGTATTTGCGCCGGCGGCGCAACAGTCCTATCGTTGCGGTCATGCCGTCCGAGACTACAGGGCAGCACGGGGAGTTGCCGTACCCGGGCCACCGTGGGTCGTCACGGTGGCCCTGCCGTATCGAGGCATCGGAGAATCGCGCATGACCTTCCTGATCTGGCTTCTCGTGATCGGTGGCGCGCTGGTCGCGCTTGCCCGCATCGAGGCCTCCCTGCGCAGCTGGACGATCGGCATTGCCGTGGCGCTCGCGGTGCTCGGCCTCGCAGGCCTGTTGAACTTCTGGATCGGTCTGCTGCTGTGGGCGCTGTTCCTCGCCATCGTCGTTCCGGTCAACCTGCCCGATCTGCGCCGACGCTTCCTGTCCGGGCCGTTGCGCAATCGCATCCGGCAGGTCCTGCCGCCGATGTCGGAGACCGAACGGGCAGCGATCGACTCGGGCACCGTCTGGTGGGAGGCCGAGCTGTTCCGCGGCGATCCGGACTGGCGCAAGCTGCTGGACGTGCCGGCGCCGCACCTGGACGAACGCGAGCAGGCCTTCCTCGACGGGCCGGTGGAGGAGCTCTGCCGCATGCTCGACGACTGGGAGATCATCCACGAGCGCAACGATCTGCCGCCGGAAGTCTGGGACTTCATGAAGAAGAACCGCTTCTTCGGCATGATCATCCCGCAGCGTTACGGCGGCCTGGAGTTCTCGGCGCACGCCCATTCGCAGGTGGTCATGAAGATCTCCAGCCGCAGCGGCACGGCCGGGGTCACGGTCATGGTGCCCAACTCCCTGGGACCGGCGGAGCTGCTGCTGCAGTACGGCACCGAGGAACAGAAGAACCACTACCTGCCGCGTCTGGCCGACGGCCGCGACATTCCGTGTTTCGGCCTTACCGGGCCGTTCGCGGGCTCCGACGCCACCGCCATCCCCGACACCGGCGTCATCTGCTACGGCGAGCACCAGGGACGGCGCGTGCTCGGCATGCGCGCGAACTGGGAAAAGCGCTACATCACGCTGGGTCCGGTCGCGACCGTGCTCGGCCTCGCGCTCAAGGTCCACGATCCGGACGGCCTGTTGGGCGGCGAGGCCGACCTCGGCATTACCTGTGCGCTGATCCCCACCGATACGCCCGGCGTCGAGATCGGCCGCCGCCACGAGCCGCTCGGGACCGCCTTCCAGAACGGTCCGAATCGCGGCCGCGACGTGTTCATCCCGCTCGAATGGGTGATCGGCGGGCCGGACGGCGTCGGACGCGGCTGGGTCATGCTGATGGAATGCCTGTCGACCGGCCGCGGCATCTCGTTGCCGGCGGTCGGCGCCTCCGGGGGCAAGTTCTGCGCCCGCAACACGGGGGCGTATGCCAGGGTCCGGCGCCAGTTCAACCTGCCCATCGGCCGATTCGAGGGTGTCGAGGAGCCGCTGGCACGGATCGGGTCCCGCGCCTACATGATGGATTCGGCCCGGCTGCTGACGCTGTCGGCGCTGGACGCCGGCGAGAAGCCATCGGTGGTCTCGGCCATCCTCAAGCATTTCAATACCGAGGGCTATCGACAGGTGGTCAACGATTCCATGGACATCCATGGCGGCCGCGGCATCTGCGAGGGCCCGCGCAACTATCTCGCCAGCGCCTACAGGTCGGTACCGGTCACGATCACGGTCGAGGGCGCCAACATCCTCACCCGCAGCATGATCGTGTTCGGCCAGGGCGCGATGCGCTGCCATCCGTATCTGGTCGCCGAGATCGAGGCGGCACAGAGCGGGGACGAGGCAACGGCGGTGCGGGCATTCGACGAGGCGCTGTTCGCCCACATGGGCTTCACCGTGCGCAACGCGGCACGCGCCCTGGTCTACGGCCTGTCGCGCTCGCGCCTGGCGACGGCACCGCGGCCCGGGGTGACGGCGAAGTATTTCCGCCGGCTGGCCCGCATGTCGGCCGCGTTCGCCTTTGTCGCCGACATGACCCTGCTGATGCTCGGCGGCGAGCTCAAGCGCAAGGAAAAGCTCTCGGGCCGTTTCGCCGATGCCCTGATCCACATGTTCGTCTGCTCGGCGGTACTCAAGCACTACGAGGACACCGGCCGGCCGCAGGCCGATCTGCCGCTGGTGGAATGGTCGGTCAAGTACTGCCTCTATCAGTCCCAGGAAGCCCTCGACGAGATCCTGCGCAACTTCCCGATCACCTGGTTCGGACTCGCGCTGCGCTGGATCGTGTTCCCTCTGGGGCGTCGCTTTCGCTATCCCAATGACCGCACCGGTCATCGCGTGGCGCAGTTGCTGCTCGAACCGTCACCGGCACGCGACCGCCTGACCGCGGGCATCTACATCGACGAGCGGCCGGAAGACATCACCGGCAGCCTGGAACACGCATTGAAGCTTGCCCTCGACGTCGAGCCGATCGAGGCCCGCCTGCGCAAGCGCAAGGCGGAGTGGTCGCCGCTCACGGACTGGGATGACTGGCTGCGCGAACGGGTCGACGAGGGCGTGATCGACGCGGCCGAGGCAGACACGCTGCGAGTCTGGCGCGAGGCGTTGCGGCGCGTGATCGATGTCGACGATTTCGCCCCCGGCGAGCCCGTGCAGGCTGCCCCCGCGGCGGCGAAGAAGGGGCCCGCGGCGAAGAAGTCGGCCGTCCGCAAGAAGTCGGCCGGGAAGTCCACGGCGAAGAAGACCGCCACCCGTCGCCGCGCCGCGACGAAGAAGAAGACCACCGCTGGCCGCGGGGAGGGCAGCGCATGATCGAGCCGACTCGCCTGGTACGGCGTGCCGCGGTACTCGGCGCCGGCGTGATGGGTGCCCAGATCGCGGCCCATTTCGCCAATGCCGGCGTCCCGGTGGACCTGTTCGAGTTGTCCGGTGACGACGATGACGATCCGCGCGCAGCGGCCCGGCGCGCGATCGCCGGGCTCGACCGCATCCGCCCGGCGCCGCTGGCCAGCCGCGGCGCCCGCCAGGCCATTCGCCCGGCTTCCTACGATGACGATCTCGATCGCCTGGCCGGCTGCGAGCTCGTGATCGAGGCGGTGGCGGAACGTTCCGACATCAAGCAGGCACTCTATGAGCGCATCGCCCCCGCGCTGGGAAAGGATACCGTCCTGGCCAGCAACACTTCGGGGCTGTCGATCGGTCATCTCGCGGCCACCCTGCCGCAGGAACTGCGCCGGCGGTTCTGCGGCGTGCACTTCTTCAATCCGCCGCGCTACATGCACCTGGTCGAGCTGATCCGTCACCCGGGCACCGACGACAACGTGATCCACAGGCTCGAGGGCTATCTCACCAGCGGACTCGGCAAGGGGGTGCTGCACGCACGCGATACGCCCGGCTTCATCGGCAATCGCATCGGCGTGTTCGCACTGGCCAACGTGATCCACCACGCGCAGCGGCTGGAACTGCCGTTCGACCTGGTCGACCGGCTGACCGGCGCCGGCATCGGGCGGCCGAAGTCGGCCACCCTGCGCACCGCCGACGTGGTCGGGCTCGATACCTTCGGTCACGTGCTGGCACACCTGCACGAGGAGCTCGACGACGACCCCTGGCGCGAGATGTTCGCCGCGCCGGGCTGGCTCGACACGCTGATCGAGCGCGGCGCGCACGGCCAGAAGAGCGGTGCCGGCATCTATCGCAAGGCGAAGGACGGCACGATCGAGGTCTACCAGCCGGATGCCGACGACTATCGCCCCGTTCGGCGCCAGCTGGATGACTCCGTGCGCGAGGTCCTGCTGGAAACCGATCCGCGGCGCAAGTTCGAGATGCTGCGCGGGATCGATCACCCGCAGGCCGAGCTGATCCGGGTCAGTCACCGGGATCTGTTCCATTACTGCTGCCATCACCTGGGACAGATCGCGCCCAGCGCCCGCGAGGTCGATTTCGCCATGCGCTGGGGGTTCGGCTGGCAGCGCGGTCCCTTCGAACTGTGGCAGATGATCGGCTGGCGGGAAGTGGCCGAACATCTCGACGGCGCGGTGCAGGCCGGTGAAACCCCGGTATCGGAACCGCTGCCGGGGTGGGTGCGCGAGGCGCGCCGCGAGGGGGTGCACGGTGCACGCGGTTCCTGGTCGGCCGAAGTCGGCACCTGGCTGCCGCGCTCCAATCACCCGGTCTACCGCCATCACATGTTCCCGCCGCGGCTGGCCGGCGAGCCGCTGCCGACCAGCGACACCCTGTGGCAGAACAAGGCCGTGCGGCTGTGGGATGCCGGTGACGACGTCGCCGTGCTGTCGCTGCAGACGCCGAAGCATGCCATCAGTGCCGAGGCGCTCGAGGGCATGCTCCACGCGGTGGAGGTCGCGGAGACCCGTTCGCGCGCCCTGGTGCTGTGGCAGGACGAGACACCGTTCAGCGTGGGCGCCGATCTCAAGCAGGTGCGGCAGGCACTGCAGGCCGGTGACTTCGAGTCCATCGAATCGCTGGTGGCGCGTTTCCAGCAGACGACGAGCGCACTGCGCCATGCACGGCTGCCGGTGATCGGGGCCGCCTCGGGGCTGGCGCTGGGCGGCGGGCTGGAAATGCTGCTGCACTGCGACACCCGCGTGATGGCGCTGGAAACCTATTGCGGTCTGGTCGAGGCCGGGGTCGGGGTGATTCCCGCCGGCGGCGGCTGCGCGGTGCTGGCGCGGCGAGCCGCCGAGCTGTCCCCCGACGGCGATCCGCTGCCCTGGCTGCTGCGCTTCTTCGAGGAGGTGGCCTACGCACGCGTCAGTGGCAGTGCCGCCGAGGCGCGCGAGGGGGTATGGCTGCGGCCCGGGGACCGCGTGGTACTGCATCCGGACGAACTGCTGTACGCCGCGGTCTCGAGCGCCATCGGGCTGGCCGACTGCGGTTATCGGCCGCCGTTGCGGGGCACGCGCTTCCCCGTCGCCGGTGCGCCGGGCGTCGCGACCCTCCAGGGGCGGCTGGTGAACCTGCATGCCGGCGGTTTCATCTCCGACCACGATTACGCCATCGGCCATGCGCTGGCCACGGCGCTGTGTGGCGGTACTGTCGACGCCGGCACGGAAGTCGACGACGAATGGATCCTGCGGCTGGAATGCACCGGTTTCATGCAGCTGATGCGAACCCCGGAGACGGCGGCACGGATCGATCACATGCTTGCCACCGGCAAGCCGTTGCGGAATTGAGGGGAACCGATGACGACCGCAGCACGAGATGCCTGGATCGTCGCGGCCCGTCGCACGCCGGTCGGCAAGGCGCCGCGCGGCACGCTGCGACGCACACGGCCCGACGACATGCTGGCCCATGCCATCCGCGCGGTACTGGCGGATGCACCGGGCGTGGACCCCGCCGCGATCGATGACGTGATCGTCGGCTGCGCCATGCCCGAGGCCGAGCAGGGCATGAACGTCGCCCGCATCGGCCTGCTGCTGGCCGGACTGCCGGATTCGGTCCCCGGGGTCACGGTGAACCGGTTCTGCGCCTCCGGCCTGCAGACCATCGCCCAGGCCGCCGACCGCATCCGCCTGGGCGAGAGCGACCTGATCCTCGCCGGCGGCACCGAGAGCATGAGCCTGATCCCGTTCATGGGGCAGCGCCCGGCCTTCAACCCGGCCATCTTCGCCGGCGACGAGCATGTCGCCATCGCCTACGGCATGGGCATCACGGCCGAGCGGGTGGCGGAGCGCTGGCAGGTCGCGCGGGAGGACCAGGACGCCTTCGCCCTGGAGAGTCACCGACGGGCGATCGCGGCGCAGGATGCGGGTGCGTTCGACAACGAGATCGCCCCGATCGAGGCCCTGCATCGCGATCCCGACCTGGCCACCGGCGAGGTGGTGGAAACCCGGACAACGCTGTCGCGGGACGAGGGCCCGCGCCGTGATACCACCGCCGAGCGCCTCGCCGGCCTGCGGCCGGTCTTCGCCGCAAAGGGCAGCGTGACCGCGGGCACGAGCTCGCAGATGAGCGACGGCGCCGGCATGGTGATGGTCGCGAGCGAGGACGCCATCAAGCGCTTCGACCTGCAGCCGCTGGCGCGCTTCTGCGGCTATGCCGTCGCGGGCGTGGCACCGGAGGTGATGGGCATCGGCCCGGTCGAGGCCATTCCCCGGGCATTGAAGCAGACCGCCGTGAAACAGGCGGACCTGGACTGGATCGAGTTGAACGAGGCCTTCGCCGCCCAGAGTCTTGCCGTGATCGGCGAGCTCGGACTGGACCCGGCCCGGGTCAATCCCTGTGGCGGCGCCATCGCCCTGGGCCATCCGCTGGGCGCGACCGGCGGCATCCGCGCGGCGACCCTGGTCCACGGCCTGCGCCGCACCGGCGGCCGCTACGGCATGGTCACCATGTGTGTCGGCACCGGAATGGGGGCTGCCGGCGTGTTCGAGGCTGCCTGATTCGTTTCCTGCCGCGCGAATGGCCCTCGCGAAGGCGCGAAGCTCGCCAGGGGAGAACAGGTCTCTCGCGGAGCCGCAGAGCACGCAGAGGAAATCCGGGCACAACCGGGAACCGAGACCCGTCTTGCGGGAGCGGAGGACCGCGCGGTTCGTGTTCCCTGCTTGATCCCTTTCTCCGCGTTCTCTGCGTCTCTGCGAAAGACTTCATTCCTGCTCCCTTGCAGAACCACCCTTCGCGAGAGACTGAACGGCGTATAATCGAATGCAGGCCGAACGCTACCGGAGAGCTTCGATGGAGCATGTCTGGCTGAAGAATTACGAGGAAGGGGTACCGGCCGAGATCAATCCCGACGCCTTCCCCTCCGTGGTATCCATCTTCGAGCAGAGTTGCAGCCGTCACGCGGATACCGATGCCTTCCGCAACATGGGTGCCGCGCTGACCTACCGGGATCTCGATCGTCACGCGCGGGATTTCGCCGCCTATCTGCAGGGCGAGCTCGGGTTGCAGAAGGGCGAGCGTGTCGCCCTGATGATGCCCAACATCATGCAGTATCCGGTGGCGCTGTTCGGCGTGCTGCGTGCCGGCCTCATCGCCGTCAACGTGAATCCTCTCTATACCGCGCGCGAGCTGGAGCATCAGTTGCTGGATGCCCAGCCGCGCGCGATCGTGATCGTGGAAAACTTCTGCCACACGCTGGAAGAGGCACAGAAGATGGTCACGGTCGATCACGTCATCGTGACCGGTCTCGGCGACATGCTGGGCGGACTCAAGGCGCCGCTGGTCAATTTCGTCGTGCGTCACGTCAAGCGCATGGTCCCCGACTGGTCCATCCCGTGGTCCGTCCGCTGGTGGCAGGCACTCCGCGAGGGCGGAACGCACGTGCTCGAGCCACCCGAAGTCGACGGCGAGGATCTCGCCTTTCTGCAGTACACCGGCGGTACCACCGGGGTGGCCAAGGGCGCGATGCTCACGCATCGCAACATGGTCGCCAATGTCGAGCAGATGTCGGCCTGGCTGAAATCGGAGGAATCCGCCGACACCGTCGTGACACCCTTGCCGCTGTATCACATCTTCAGCCTGACGGTGAACCTGCTGAACTTCGTCAAGCACGGCGCCACCAACCTGCTGATCACCAATCCCCGCGATCTGCCGAACTTCGTCAAGACTCTGTCGAAGGAAAACTTCACGGCCATGACCGGCGTGAACACATTGTTCAATGCCCTGGTGCACAACGAGGAATTCCGACAGCTGGACTTCTCCGGCTTGCGGCTTACCGTCGGCGGCGGCATGGCGGTGCAGCGCAAGGTGGCCGAGCAGTGGCGGGAGGTGACGGGCACCGTGCTCATCCAGGGTTACGGCCTGACCGAGACGTCACCGGTGGCGTCGGCCAATCCGATCCACAGTACCGAGTTCAACGGCACGATCGGTGTGCCCGTACCCTCGACCGAGATCTCGATCCGGGACGACGATGGTGCCGAACTCGATTTCGACGAGCCCGGGGAACTGTGCGTGCGCGGACCGCAGGTGATGAAGGGCTACTGGCACAAGGAGGAGGAAACGGCGAACGTGTTCCACGAGGGCGGCTGGTTCCGCAGCGGCGACATCGCGACCATGGACAGCGACGGCTGGCTGCGGATCGTCGACCGCAAGAAGGACATGATCGTCGTCTCCGGTTTCAAGGTGTTTCCCAATGAGGTCGAGGAGGTGGCGGTCGCCTTCGATGGCGTGCTGGAGGCGGCCTGCGTCGGTATCGACGACGAGGAAAGCGGCGAGGTGGTCAAGCTGTTCGTCGTGCCGGAACCGGGCACGACGCTGGATCGGGAGAAACTGCAGGAATACCTGCGCGACAATCTGACCGCCTACAAGGTGCCGAAGGAGATCGAAAGCAGGGACGAGCTGCCCAAGACCAACGTCGGCAAGATCCTGCGGCGGGAGTTGCGGGAAGAAAGGGAATAAGAGCCCGGATGGCGTAGGTTGGGCCGACGCAGGAGGCCCAACGTTCTAACGCCGGATAGTTGGGCCACCTGCGTCGGCCCAACCCACGGATAACCCGACACGCCGTTTTACCGGGTGTTTGGTGGGCCCCCGGGGGGCGCCCCAACCCACGGATTACCCGACACGCCGTTGCCATTCCGCCGCGTCGAAACCCACCGTGATCTCGCCGTTCTGCCACGTGACCACCGGCCGCTTGATCAGGGTCGGTTGTTCGGAAAGAAGACCGCGCAGGCCTTCATCATCCAGCGATTCGCGCGCTTGTGAATCCAGGGATCGCCAGGTACTCCCCCTGCGATTGACCAGTTGCGCGTCACCGACAGCGTCCATCCAGCGATCGACGGTCTCCCGATCGATTCCGTCACGCCGCAGGTCATGAAAGCGGTACTCGACACCGTGCTCATCAAGCCATTTCCATGCCCTGCGGCAGGTATCGCAGTTGCGGATTCCGTATAACGTGATCATCGTGTTCTGCCATCTGCCGTCATTTCCGGGCGCTCCCGCCTCACTTCACATTCCGCAGCAGTTCATTGATCCCCACCTTCGCTCTCGTCTTCTCGTCCACGCGCTTGACGATGATCGCCGCATACAGCGAGCACTTGCCGTCGCTGGAGGGCAGGGTACCCGGTACCACCACCGCGCCGGCGGGGACGCGGCCGCGCAGGACCTCGTCCGTCTCGCGGTCGTAGATGCGCGTGCTCTGGCCGATGTAGACACCCATCGAGATGACCGCCCCTTCCTCGACGATCACGCCCTCGACGATCTCCGAGCGCGCGCCGATGAAGCAGTTGTCCTCGATGATGGTCGGGTTGGCCTGCAGCGGCTCGAGCACGCCGCCGATGCCGACGCCGCCGGACAGGTGCACGCCCTCGCCGATCTGGGCGCAGGAGCCGACCGTGGCCCAGGTATCGACCATGGTGCCGCTGTCGACGTATGCGCCGATGTTGACGTAGGAAGGCATCAGGACCACGTCGGAGGCGACGAAACTGCCGTGTCGCGCGACCGCCGGCGGTACCACCCGCATGCCCCCGTTGCGGAAGTTCTCTTCCGTGAAGTCATTGAACTTGAGACCGACCTTGTCGTAATAGTTCGTGAAGCCGCCGTCGATCGGCCGGTTCGGCGTCAGCCGGAACGACAGCAGCACGGCCTTCTTCAGCCACTCGTTCACGCTCCAGTCACCGACGCCGCGGCGTTCGGCCACGCGGGCCTCGCCGCTGTCGAGCAGAGCCAGTGCCCGGGTTACCGCATCACGCAGATCGCCGGGAGCGTTGTCGGGGCCGATTTCGGCGCGCTGCTCGAAGGCCTGCTCGATGATCGTCTGGATGTCGCTCATTCCGTGTTCTCCCAGGGACGGCGCGCGAGCGTTCAGCCGCGCGTGACAAAACGGTGGATGCGGTTCGCCGCCTCGATGCAGGCATCGAGCTCGGGAACCAGGGCGATGCGTACATGATCCGCGCCCGGATTGACGCCGTCGACCTCGCGTCCGAGATAACGGCCCGGCAACACCCGCAGATTCTCGGCACGCAGCAGATCGCGCGCGAAGGTTTCGTCGTCGACGGGCGTGCGCGGCCACAGGTAGAAACCGCCCGCGGGCCGCTCGAGATCCAGCACGTCGCCGAGAATCGCGAGCACGCGATCGAATTTCTCGCGATAGGCGGCGCGATTGACCCGCACATGCGCCTCGTCACGCCAGGCTGCGATACTGGCTGCCTGCACGGGTGGCGGCATCGAACAGCCGTGATAAGTGCGGTAGCGGCCGAAGCGTTCAACGATGCCGGCGTCGCCGGCGACGAAGCCGGAGCGCAGGCCCGGCAGGTTGGAGCGCTTCGACAGGCTGTGGAAGACCACGCAGCGGTCGAAACCCGGGTATCCCGCCTCCTGTGCCGCCTGCAGCAGGCCGGGTGGCGGCGAGCCTTCGTCGGGGAAGATCTCGGCGTAGCACTCGTCGGCGGCGATGACGAAATCATGGGCGACGGCGCGTTCGATCAGTCCACGCAGGTCACTCGTGTCGAGCACCGCACCGGTCGGATTGCCCGGGTTGCAGATGTAGAGCAACCGGCAGCGATCCCAGTCACGCTCGTGCACGGCATCGAAGTCGGGCTGTCCGTCGGCGCCCGCGGGCAGGTACACCGGTTCCGCGCCGGCGAGCAGGGCCGCGCCCTCGTAGATCTGGTAGAACGGATTCGGCAGCAGGACCGCCGCATCGCCGCCGCGATCGACCGCCGCCTGGGCGAATGCGAACAGCGCTTCGCGGGTGCCGTTGACCGGAAGCACCTGGCGGTCCGGGTCGACCCGCTCCAGGGCGTATCTTCGCCGCAGCCATTCGGCTATCGCCGCGCGCAACTCGTCGCTGCCGCGGGTTGCCGGGTAGTGTCCGAGACCGTCGAGCGTGTCGCACAGGGCCTCGGCCGCCAGTGCCGGCGGCGCATGCCGCGGCTCGCCGATCGACAATGCGATCGGCTCCCGATCCGCGGCCGGCGTGACCGAATCGAACAGCCGTGCAAGACGCTCGAACGGATAGGGCCGGAGGCGGTCGAGATCGGAGTTCATGGTGCGTGGCGGCGTCCGCGGAAAAGCCGCGCATTATAGGCGATCCGGCCCTGTCTGTCGGCGTCGGCCGATAGGCAGCGCCGGGACGTTGCGGTACCATTACGCCCCGCCAGCACGGCGCGCAGCGCCGCTGGTCGAACGAGGCAACGAGTTCCTGGAGAGGTACCGAAGCGGTCATAACGGCACCGACTCGAAATCGGTTGGGGGCA
>CAYZHJ010000030.1:1440-25644 GCA_964478305.1 uncultured Ectothiorhodospiraceae bacterium | reverse complement strand
CAGGGTGGCCGCGCTTTACCTGGTACGTGATGTGCTGGCCAACGAGGAGACCTAATGAGTTCCAGCGAAAAATGCAACCGACTCTTGCCGGACGTGCTCGACATCGCCGGCCGTGCCGGCGATGCCATCCTGGATATCTACAACAGCGTCGAAGGCGATTTCGACGTCGAGCACAAGGCCGACCGTTCGCCCCTGACCGAGGCCGACATGGCCGCGCACGAGGGTATCGTCAAGGGATTGAAGACATTGACGCCGGACATCCCGATCCTGTCCGAGGAATCGGCGGAGATTTCCTACGAGGAGCGCGCGCAGTGGCAGCGCTACTGGCTGGTCGATCCGCTCGACGGCACGCGCGAGTTCATCAAGCGCAATGGCGAATTCACCGTCAATATCGCCCTGATCGACGATGGCGTGCCGATCATGGGCGTGGTGTTCGCACCGGTGCTCGACACGTTCTATTACGGGATTCGTGACGAGGGTGCCTGGAAGCAGCGTCGCGGGGAGGAACCGGAAGCGATCCGGGTGCAGCCGCTGGGCGACGGCCCGGTGCGCGTCGCCGGCAGCCGCTCGCATGCCGATGAACGACTGGTGGCGTATCTCGACCGGCTCGGAAATCACGAGCTGCGGCCGATGGGCTCGTCGCTCAAGTCCTGCCTCGTGGCCGAGGGCGAGGCCGATCTGTACCCGCGCATCGGCCCGACTTCGGAGTGGGACACGGCCGCCGCCCAGGCCGTGGTCGAGGCCGCCGGCGGGCACGTCACCGACACCGCTCTCAATCCATTGCGCTACAACCAGAAGGACTCGCTGCTCAACCCCGACTTCCTCGTCTTCGGCGACGCCTCGCGTGACTGGTCGGCGTACCTGTAGGAGCCGGGTTGCCGTTTTCGGGATAAAGACGGAACCACGAATGGACACGAATGTGAAACAGCGTGAACCAAATCGGTATCGGAGCTTCGCTGTCAGGGTGTGGAGCTCATTGAGCAGAATTGATAACCAGAAAATGGACTAAAAATGAACGAAAAATGGTCCCTTCGTTTCAGTTCATCTCGCGCCGATCGGAATGGATAATTTTTAGTCCATCTTTAGTTCATTTTTTGGTTATCCAGAGCATGAATACATGTAATTGCCATCAGCGAAGCTCCGACATGCCTTCGGCATTGATGTGTATGCATTCGTGTTTATTCGTGTTCATTCGTGGTTCTTCCCGGAGTAACG
This sequence comes from uncultured Ectothiorhodospiraceae bacterium, assembly GCA_964478305.1. Classification (GTDB taxonomy): domain Bacteria; phylum Pseudomonadota; class Gammaproteobacteria; order XJ16; family Halofilaceae; genus Halofilum. The sequence goes on along the minus strand of CAYZHJ010000030.1, from coordinate 24,429 downwards.
CCGCATGAGCGGAAAACGCGGGGCGGTGGCTTGCGGGCATCCGGTGACCTGCGAGGCGGCGGCGGCGATGCTGCGGGCGGGGGGCAACGCGTTCGACGCGGTGGCGGCGGCGTTGTGGACGGCCTGTGTTGCCGAGCCGGTATTGTCGTCGCCCGGCGGCGGCGGCTTCCTGCTGGCGCGGCCGGCCGAAGGGCCGCCGCGGGTCTACGACTTCTTCGCCCATACGCCCCGGATGCGGCTCGAACCGGAGGACGCCGACTTCCGGCCGATCATCGCCGACTTCGGCACCGCCCAGCAGGAATTCCACATCGGTCTCGGGTCCGCGGCCACGCCCGGCGTGGTCGCCGGCGTCTTCGCCTTCCAGGAAGAGCTCGGCCGCATGCCGGCGGGCGAGGTGATGCAGCCGGCGATCGCCGCCGGCCGCGACGGCGTAGAGGTCCAGCCGCTGCAGGCCTACATCGCCGAGGTGGTCGGGCCGATCCTGGAGGCCACGCCGGAGGCACGCGCGGTGTTCGCCCCGGATGGATGCGAGCCGTCGGCCGGGGAAACTCACGCCATGCCCGAACTGGCGGCCTTCCTCGAGACGCTGGCACACGAGGGCCCGGAACTGTTCTACCGCGGCGAGGTCGCGGCCGCGATCGCCGCTGCCTGCGAGTCGGGCGGCGGGCACTTGCGGCGCGAGGACTTCACGCACTACCGGGTCGAGGCCAGGCAGCCGCTGTCGGTGGATTACCGCGGCCACCGGGTACTCACCAACGCCCCGCCCGCGTCGGGCGGATTGCTGGTGGCCTTCGGCCTGGAAGTGCTGGCCGGTGGCGACGTTCCGGGCGATCCGCAGGGTGTTGCCGAGGTCGAGCGCATTGCCGCCGCACTGGCGGCGACGCAGGAGGCGCGGATCGCGACCGGGCTGGACGCCGGTGTCGACGAGGTGACGGCCGAACGCCTGCTCCACGCCGATACGGTGGAGCGTTTCCGGCGTGCGGTCGGCGGGCATCCGCCGGCACGGCGCGGCACCACCCACATCAGCGTGATCGACACGGCCGGCAATGCCGCCGCGCTCACCGTGTCCAACGGTGAGGGCTGCGGCTGGATCGTGCCCGACACCGGCTTCATGCTGAACAACATGCTGGGTGAGGCCGATCTGCAGCCGCGCGGTTTCGGCCGCTGGCCGACCGATACCCGCCTGACCTCGATGATGGCGCCGACGCTGGTGACCGATGCTGCCGGCGAGTGCACCGTGGTGCTTGGCTCCGGCGGCTCCAACCGGATCCGCACGGCGATCCTGCAGGTGCTCGCCGCCCACCTCGATTTCGGCCTGCCGCTGACTGCGGCGGTGGAGCGGCCGCGGCTGCACGTCGAGGGCGAGCGGCTGGAGATCGAGGGCGGCTTCGACGAGGCCGTGGTGCGGTCACTGGCGCGCCAGTGGCCCGATCACCGCGCCTGGCCGGAGCGCAACCTGTTCTTCGGTGGTGCTCATGCCGTGGCGCGGGCGCCGGACGGCTTCAGCGGCGCGGGCGATCCGCGCCGCGGCGGGGTCGCCGCACTCGTCTGAATCCCCGGCCCGCATCGCGTCACTCGCGCTGGACAGGTAAAATGCATCGCTCACTTACGCGAACGGAGCAGCCCGATGCAGATCGCCCGTCACACCGTCGCCTCGATCGACTACACCCTGACCGATAATGACGGGCAGGTGCTCGATACGTCCGAGGGGCGCGAACCGCTCACCTATATCCATGGCGAGGGCAACCTGATCCCCGGCCTGGAGACCGCACTTGAGGGGCAGAATCCGGGCGATTCCCTCTCCGTGACCATCGAGCCGGCCGAGGCCTATGGCGAGCGCGACGAGCGCCTGATCCAGCAGGTGCCGATGGCCGCCTTCGAGGGCGTCGAATCGGTGGAGCCCGGCATGCGCTTCCAGGCCACCGACGAGCAGGGCCAGGGCCGCGTGGTCACGGTCACGGAGGTCGAGGGTGACGAGGTGACCGTCGATGCCAATCACCCGCTCGCCGGCCAGCCGCTGAATTTCGAGGTCAGTGTGGTCGAGGTGCGCGAGGCCACGCCCGAGGAGATCGACCACGGCCACGTCCATACGGGCGAGGACGACCACTGATCGGTCGCTCGGGCGGCGGATCGACACCACCCCGAGTTCCAGGTTCCCGGCCGACCATCGCCGGGTGACCACGGTATCCACGGCGACGCCGCCGAGGGCGCGGACAGGGGGTGAGCACCGGCTCACCCGCTGCCGGGCGCTGTCGGCCTCGTCCTCGCCGCACGTGCGCTGTTCGCGTTTCCCGGGCGAATGCCGTCAGGGTCCGCGCGTGCGGATGAGCGGTGGACACGGACGGAACGGGAGATCCGGGTGATCCAGGTGGTTCCACGGCGTAGCTGGCACGAGGCGCTTGCGGTCTATCTGCAGGCACCCGTGATCACCATGCTGTTCCTCGGTTTCGTCGCCGGCCTGCCGTTTCTGCTGGTGTTCTCCACCCTGACGGCCTGGCTGCGGTCCGAGGGAGTTGCCGTCGCCGCCATCGGCTTCTTCTCCTGGATCGGCGTCACCTACTCGATCAAGTTCTTCTGGGCGCCGGTGGTCGATCGCCTGCGCCTGCCGCTGCTGACCCGGCTGCTGGGCCAGCGGCGCGGCTGGATGCTGCTGGCGCAGGCACTCATCGCCGGCGGCCTGGTCGGTCTCGCGGGCAGCAATCCCGTCGACCAGCTCGGCTGGGTGGCGGTGCTGGCCCTGCTGGTGGCGTTCGGTTCGGCGACGCAGGACATCGCCATCGATGCCTTCCGCATCGAGTCGGCGGCCGACGACATCCAGGCGGCAATGGCCTCGACCTACATTGTCGGCTACCGCATCGGTATCCTCGCCGCCGGCGCCGGGGCGCTCTACATCGCCGACTTCGTCTCCTGGGAGGCGGCCTACCTGACCATGGCCGCGCTGGTGGGGATCGGGGTGGTGACGGTGCTGGTGCGCCCGGAACCGCCGCGGCGGATCGACCGCGACACGCAGGTGCGCGAGCAGCGGGTCGAGCGTTTCCTGCTCGACAATGCCACCCTGCCGCCGCGGCTGCAGCGCATCGGCGCGTGGCTGATCGATGCCGTCGTCTGCCCGTTCGTCGATTTCTTCGAGCGCAACGGCCGCCAGGCGCTGGTGTTGCTGCTCCTGGTCGGGCTGTACAAGGTCAGCGATCTCGCGATGGCTGCAATGGCGAATCCGCTCTACATCGATCTCGGCTTCAGCCTGTCCGAGATCGCCAACATCACCAAGGTCTTCGGCATCGCCATGAGCATCGGCGGCAGCATCGCCGGCGGCGTGCTGGTCGCGCGCTACGGCATCGGGCCGATCCTCGTGGTGGGGGCGGCGATGGTTGCGGTCACCAACCTGTTGTTCACGCTGCTCGCGCTCGCCGGCGACAGCATGGCAATGCTCACGCTCACCATCGCCGGCGACAACCTGTCCAACGGCCTCGCCAGTGCCGCGTTCATCGCCTTCCTGTCGAGCATGACCTCGCGGGCCTATACCGCGACCCAGTACGCGCTGTTCTCCTCACTGATGACTCTGCCCGGCAAGCTCATCGGCGGTTTCTCCGGGGTGGTGGTCGAGTGGCAGGGCTACCCGACGTTCTTCGTCGTCGCCGCCCTCATGGGCATCCCCGCCATCATCCTGGCCGTCTGGGTAGCCCGCACCGGTGCGGGCATTCAGCTTCATCCGGACGTGACGCCGGGGGAATCCACGGCGCGTGCCTGATTGAAGCGTCGTGCCGGGGAAGATCTCGCAAAGGCGCGAAGAATCGCCAAGCACGCAAGGAAAGATGAAATGAAGAATGCTCTGCTTTTCATTCCTCTGCGTTCTCTGCGCCTCTGCGAGAGATTCGCATGCACTGCGTCAAGAATCTCGCAGAGGCGCAGAGAACGCAGAGAAACAAAAGAACAATGCAATCCCTGTTTTGTCTTTCCTTGCGTGCTTGGCGATTCTTCGCGCCTCTGCGAGATTCCTTCGCACGGATCTTCCCGAAACCACTACGGCACGTACCCGGCACATGCCGAGCGGAACGGATCAACTCTGTAGTAACCTGACCCGATGAGCCAGCGATCCGCCACCCTCGCCGCCGACGCCGGCCGCGCTTCAAGCGCGGCCGGCATCGCATTCATCGTGGTCGGCGTGCTGCTGTTCTCGCTGCACAACGCGCTCGGCAAGTGGCTGTCGGCGGACTACTCGCCGTGGCAGATCATGTTCTTCCGCGGGCTGTTCGGGTTCCTGCCCTTTGCCGCCTGGGTCCTGGTCACCCGGCAAGGCGCCGTGCTGCGCAGCGGCCAGCCACTGATGCAGGCCCTGCGCGCCCTGTTCGGCTTCAGTGCCAACCTGTTCTTCATTTTCTCCTACCGTGAAATGCCGCTGGCCGACGCGGTGGCCATCGGTTACGCGGCACCGATCTTCATTGTCTTTCTTTCGGTGCCGTTGCTGTCCGAGCGGGTCGGCGTCCAGCGCGCCTCGGCGGCATTCGTCGGTTTTCTCGGCATCCTGCTGATCGTGCAGCCGGGTGCCGGCGTATTCTCGGCAGGCGCGCTGTACGCGCTTGCCGGCACCTTTTGCTACTCGCTGCTGATCGTCACCACCCGCCGGATCGGTTTTTCGGACAGCGCCCTGTGCACGGTGGTCTGGTCGAGCGGCCTGTACGCGCTCGCCTGTGCCGCGGTCATGCCGCAGGTATGGGTGACACCCGATGGCATCGACTCCGCCCTGCTGGTCGTCATCGGCCTGCTCGGCGGCACCGGCATGCTGCTGTTCGCCCAGGCCTACCGCCACGCGAAGGCCGCCGTGCTGGCGCCATTCGACTACACCGCCATGCTGTGGGCGGTCCTGTTCGGTTTCATTCTCTGGGGCGAGGTGCCGACGCCGGCCGCGGTCGCGGGCATGGTGGTAATCGCCGGCACCGGCCTGTACCTCATGCGCCACGAACGCCTGCGTCGGCTCGGTGCCGAGAAGCCATAGGTTGGGGCTGCTTTCAGGCGGAGTGCGAAAAGGATCTCGCAAAGGCGCAAAGGATCGCAAAGTACGCAAAGAAGGCAATTGTTCTTCGGGTTTTAGTCACCCCGCGTTCTCTGCGGCCTCTGCGAGATTCTTCCTGCAATGAATGAAATCTCGCAGAGGCCGCAGAGAACGTAGAGAAATCAAAAGCAGAGCATTTCTCTATTCATCTTTCCTTGCGTGCTTTGCGATCCTTTGCGCCTTTGCGAGATTTATTCCGCACGGCGCTTCAGAACTCCAGATCGTAATCCATCACCAGCGGCGCATGATCGGAAAAGCGGTCGTCCGTGTATATCCATGCATCCTTGACCCTGTCGCGCAGGTCGGGCGTGATGATCTGATAGTCGATGCGCCAGCCGACATTCTTTTCCCAGGCGCGGCCGCGGTTGGACCACCAGGTGTAGAGGTCGGGCGTGTCGGGGTGGACGACGCGGAAGGCGTCGATCATGCCGATCTCGTCGAACACCTTGTCGAGCCAGGCGCGCTCCTCGGGCAGGAAGCCGGAATTCTTCCGGTTGCTGCGCCAGTTGCGCAGATCGATTTCCTTGTGAGCGGTGTTCCAGTCGCCGCAGATGATCACCCGGCGGCCGCTGTCGCGCAGTTCCTGCAGGTGCGGCAGGAACAGCTCGTGGAAGCGCATCTTGGCGGCGAGCCGTTCCTCGCTGGATGAGCCCGAGGGGAGGTACAGCGAGGCGATGACGAGATCGCCGAAACGGGCCTCGCACCAGCGGCCCTCGCGGTCGAATTCATCGAAGCCGAGTTCCTTCGTCGTTTCGTCGGGTTCGCGGCGCACGTACAGGGCGGTGCCGGCATAACCCTTCTTCTCCGCGTCACAATAGAAGCAGTGATAGCCATCCGGATGGAAGACGGGATCGCTCAACTGGTCGACCTGCGCCTTGGTCTCCTGGATGCAGACCACATCGGCGCCCTGTCGGGGCAGCCAGTCGAAGAAACCCTTGCGCGCGGCCGCGCGGATGCCGTTGGCGTTGAAGCTGATGACCCGCATGGTTCCTCCGGCGACGAAAGGGTCGGTATGATAGCCGACGTACCGCTGCCGACCCAGGGAATCGTCCATGCAGGACTACCAGCGCGCCTTCATCGAACTCGTCCTCGCCCGCGGCGCCCTGCGGTTCGGCCGGTTCGAACTGAAATCCGGCCGTGTCAGCCCGTATTTCTTCAACCTCGGCGCGCTGAATACCGGTGCCGCGCTGGCGGGAATCGGGCAGGCCTACGCCCGCACCCTGGTCGAGTCCGGGCTCGATGACTGCGACATGTTGTTCGGCCCGGCCTACAAGGGCATCCCGCTGGTATCCGCCACCGCCGTGGCGCTGGCCGAGCGGCACGGGCGCGATCTGCCGTGGTGCTTCGATCGCAAGGAGGCGAAGGATCACGGCGAGGGCGGCAACATTGTCGGCGCGCCGCTGGCCGGCCGGGTCGTGATCATCGACGACGTGCTGACGGCCGGCACGGCCGTGCGCCATGCCGCCGGGCTGATCCGGGCGGCCGGGGCCGAGGTGGCGGCCGTGATCACCGCGCTCGACCGCCAGGAGCGCGGGCGGGACGAGTGCTCGGCGGCCGCGGAGGCGCAGGTGGTACTGAATGCACCCGTGCTCAGTATTGTCACTCTTGACGACGTGCTGACCCATCTTGACGAAACCGGGATGTATCCCGAAAGCCGCAGGGAAATCGCGGCCTATCGCGCGCAATTCGGGGCCGTGGCACGCTGATTGCTACATGCTTTCTCGAAGTCGGCCGGTCCGCAACCGGATCGACGCCGGAGGAAGCAATGGTCTCGACCGGTTCCGCCCTGACACGCCAGTATCTCGCCGCCACGGGGGCGGCTGCAGTGATGCTCTGCCTGCTGCTGCCCGCGGATGCGGATGCGGGCAAGCTCTATCGCTGGGTGGACGAGGACGGCAATGTTCATTACACGGATCGCATGCCCGCCGATGCCTCGGACGCGGCGCACCGGGTGATGGGTGCGGACGGGTTGGTGCTGGAAGAGAAGGATTCCTCCGCCGTCGAGCGGGAACGGCGCCGTCGGCGCGAAGCGGAAGCAGAACAGGAACGTCGCCGCGCGCAACAGGAGCGCCGCGAAGCGGAAGAACGGCGCAAGCAAGACCGCATCATCCAGCAGACCTTCTCCACCGAACGCGATATCACGCTCACGCGCGCCAATCGTGTCGAGGCCGTACAGGTACAGCTCAACATCGCCCGACACGGTATCGAACGGCTGCAGGCGCAACGGGCCGATCATCAGCAACAGCTCGACAGATTGCCCGAGGATTCACCGGCGGCGGAGATCAATCGAGAACGGGTCGCGGAAATCGAGGCCCGGCTCGAAACGAGGCGGACGAACAGGATGCAGCTCGAGGAACAGCTTGCGGAGATCGAGACCCGCTTCGACCGCTATCTCGAACGGTTCCGGGAATTGAACCGGGGCGGGGATTGATTGCGTAGCGCAGGTTCCGTGCCGGCAGTCATTGCATTCTCCGCGGCCTCCGCGAGATTCCTGATGCAATGAACAAGGCTTCTCGCAGAGGCCGCGGGGGACCCAGAGCAGGACGAATGAATCCTGACTCTTTCCCTGGCTTCCTCCGCGTTCTCCGCGCCTCTGCGAGAGACAGTCCTGCTTCGCGGGCCTTGCGTCTTCGCGAGAGGCCGGGCGCACGGCCCGTCTACGGACGCAGCAGAGTGCCGACGCCGGCGTCGGTGAAGAGTTCCAGCAGGACCGCGTTCTCGACCCGGCCGTCGATGATCTGGACGGCGCCGACGCCGGATTCGATGGCTTCGCGTGCGCACTGGACCTTCGGCAGCATGCCGCCCGACAGGATGCCGTCGGCAATCAGTGCATCGACCTCGGCCAGAGAGAGGCTGGTGAGCAGCTCGCCGCCGGCATCGAGGATGCCCGGCATGTTGGTCAGCAGCAGCAGTTTCTCCGCGCCCAGCACGGTGGCCACGCGGCTGGCGACGAGATCGGCATTGATGTTGTAGGAGCGGCCGGCATCATCCACGCCGATGGGCGCGATCACGGGAATGAAGTGCGCCTGCTCCAGCGTGTGCAGCACGGCCGGGTCGATCGACTCGACCTCGCCGACGTGACCGAGGTCGATGATCTCGTCGGGCTGATCCTCCTTCGGCGCGTACTGCAGCGGCCGCGCCCGGATGGTGCGCCCGTCCTTGCCGGTCAGGCCGACGGCACGTCCGCCGTGCTGGTTGATCAGGCTGACGATGCTCTTGTTGACCTGGCCGCCGAGCACCATCTCGACCAGGTCCATGGTCTCGCTGTCGGTCACCCGCATGCCGTCGACGAAGCGCGATTCCTTGCCCAGTGCCTCCAGCATGCGTCCGATCTGCGGTCCACCGCCGTGCACCACCACCGGCCGCAGGCCCACCTGTTTCATCAGCACGATGTTGCGCGCGAAGCCGTGCTTGAGCTTCTCGTCGACCATCGCGTTGCCGCCGTACTTGACGACCACGGTACGACCGGCAAGGCGCTGAATGTACGGCAGCGCCTCGTTGAGGACAGTGGCAGTCTGTTGTGCGTTACGGTCGGTCATTCTTTTCGACTCGGTCTTTCAGAGAACCACGAATGGACACGAATGAACACGAATGCTGCCGCGACTACTCCGATGGCCTGTCGGAGCTTCGCTGAGCGGTGATACTGGCATTGTGCCAACGGATAACCAAAAAATGGACTAAAGATGAACGAAAAATGGTCCCTTCGTTTCGGTTCATCTCATGCCGATCGACACGAACCATTTTTAGTCTATTTTTTGGTTATCAGGATCGCTTGGCGCGTTTCACGCCCTGACAGCGCAGCTCCAACATGCTTTCGGCATTGATGTGCAAACATTCGTGTTCATTCGTGGTTCGTTCTTCTGCTTTCACCATACGATCAGAACGGCAACTCCAGCCCCGGTTCCACCGCCAGCATCTGTTCGCGGAAGGCCGATTGTATCCGTTCGAGCGCGGCTTCGCTGTCGGCCTCGAAGCGGGTGACGACGACCGGGGTGGTGTTGGACGGTCGGGCGAGTCCCCAGCCGTCCGGGTAATCGACCCGGACGCCGTCGATGCGGATGATCGATCTCGCGTCGTCGAAACGCGCCTGTTCGCCGAAGCGCTGCATGAAATCGAAATGGGCGCCATCCTCCTTGAACGCCACGTTCAGTTCGGGCGTGTTGACGCTGTCCGGCAGCGCGGCGAACAGCTCGGAGGTCGAGCGCGGATCGACGGACAGCAGCTCCAGCAGCCGCGCGCCGGCGTAGAGGCCGTCGTCGAAGCCCGGCCAGCGATCGCGGAAGAAGATGTGGCCGCTCATCTCTCCGCCGAGGCGGGCGTCGGTCTCGCGCATGCGGCCCTTGATGAAAGAATGTCCCGTCTTCCACATCTCGCCCTCGCCACCGGCTTCCTCGATGGCACGGGCGAGATGGCTGCTGCACTTGACGTCGTAGACGATGCGCGCGCCCGGATGCTCGGCGAGTACCGCGCGCGCGAACAGGATCATCTGCCGGTCGGGCCATATGATGTGGCCGCCGTTGTCGACCACGCCGAGCCGGTCGCCGTCACCGTCGAACGCGAGGCCGACGTCGAGTTTCTCGCGTTTCACGAGATCGATCAGCGGCTGCAGGTTCTCCGGCTTGCTCGGGTCGGGATGGTGGTTTGGAAAGGTGCCGTCCACCTCGGTGTAGAGCGCATGCACCTCGCAACCGAGCCCCTCGTACAGGCGCGGAGCGACGGCGCCGGTGATGCCGTTTCCGCAGTCGATTCCGATGCGCAGCGAGTGCGCGGGATGGACATCCTCGAAGACGCGCTGCAGGTAGGTCTCGATGAAATCGTCGTGCGTGCACGCGCTGCCGTGGCCATGGGCGAGCCGGCCCTGCTCGATGCGTTCGCGCAGCCGCTGGATACCTTCGCCCGCCAGGGTCTCGCCCGCGATCATCATCTTCAGGCCGTTGTACTCGGGCGGATTGTGGCTGCCCGTGAGCACGATGCCGGTACCGGTCCGCAGCGCCACGGTGGCGTAGTAGAGCACCGGCGTCGGTACCGCGCCGATGTCGATCACCCGCATGCCGCCGGCGATCAGGCCGTCGCGCAGCGCGGCCAGCAGTTCCGGACCCGACAGGCGCCCGTCGCGGGCGATGACCACCTTCTCCTGGTGATGGGCCGCCGCTTCGGCGGCGAAGGCCTGGGCGATCGTCGCCACCGTGTCGGGCGTCAGCGTGTCGCCGACGATGCCGCGGATGTCGTAGGCACGGAAGATGCCCGGGGCGATGGCGGTAGTCATGTGCTGCGGTCCGGTTTCGGTATCAATGACGGCCGGAGGAGCCGAATCCGCCCGCGCCGCGTGCCGTTTCCTCGAAATCCTCGACCACCTCGAACGCGGCCTGGACCACCGGCACGATCACCATCTGGGCAATGCGCTCTCCCACCTCGATGGTGAAGGTCAGTTGGCCGCGGTTCCAGCAGGAGACGTAGATCTGGCCCTGGTAGTCGCTGTCGATCAGGCCGACGCCGTTGCCGAGCACGATGCCGTGGCGATGGCCGAGACCGGAACGCGGGAGGATCATCGCCGCCCGGGTCGGATCGGCGAGATGCAGCGACAGGCCGGTGGGAATCAGCTCGGCTGCCCCCGGTTCGAGTTCGACGGGCGCATCGATGCAGGCGCGCAGGTCGAGGCCGGCCGCGCCCTCGGAGGCGTAGTCCGGCAACGGGATGCTGTCGCCGATGCGGGGATCGAGCACCCGCACGCGGAAGGTTTCCTTGCTCATGGCGTCGTTGATGGCTGCCTGTTATTCCCGAATGGCGCGGACCACCGGATCGGCGGGTGCGAGCCGCTCGCCCAGCAGGCGCACGAGCTCGCGCGCCAGTGCTTCCTTTGCGGCCGGGCCGAGCGTGGTCGTGCCGGTGTCGGCGAAGACTTCCAGCGTGCTGTCGACATCGCCGAAGCCGCGCCCGTCACCGACCACGTTGGCACAGATCAGGTCCGCGCCCTTGGCCCGGCGCTTGGCCTGGACTTCCTCGGCCACGATTTCCGTCTCGGCGGCGAAGCCGACACACAGCGGGCGCGGCCGGCGCGCGCAGACCGCGGCGAGAATGTCCGGGTTGCGCTTCAGCGCGAGATCGCGCTCATCCGTCTCGCCCTTCCGGATCTTGTTTGCCGACATCTCCGCAGGGCGGTAGTCGGACACAGCCGCGGTGGCGATGAACACGTCGCTGGCGTCGACGCGCTCGAGCACTGCGGCCTCCATTTCGCGCGCGCTCTCGACATCGATGCGATCGACACCGGCGGGCGTCGGCCGTTCGACCGGGCCGGCCACCAGCGTGACCCGGGCACCGGCACGGGCAGCCGCGGCCGCGATCGCGAAACCCATGCGCCCGGAGCTGTGATTGCTCAGGTAGCGCACCGGGTCGAGCGGTTCGCGGGTCGGTCCCGCGGTCAGCAGCACGCGCACACCCTCGAGTACCCGGGGGGCGAGCAGCTCGCCGAGATCGTCCAGCAGTGCCGCCGGCTCGCGCATGCGGCCGGGGCCGGTCTCGCCGCAGGCCTGGTCGCCGCTGTCGGGGCCGAACAGCATCACGCCGCGTTCCTCCAGCGTGGCCACGTTGGCCTGCGTGGCCGCGTGCGACCACATGGCGTGATTCATGGCCGGCGCCAGCGCCACCGGCGCCTCCGTCGCGAGGCACAGCGTGGTCAGGAGATCATCGGCCCGCCCCTGGGCGAGGCGCGCGAGGGTATCGGCCGAGGCGGGCGCGACCAGCACGGCCTCGGCCCAGCGGGCCAGCTCGATGTGGCCCATGGCCGCCTCGGCGTCGGCGTCGAGCAGATCGGTGCGGACGCGCTCGCCGGACAGTGCCTGGAAGGTCAGCGGGCCGACGAAGTCGCACGCCGCGCGGGTCATTACCACGCGCACCTCGGCACCGGCGCGGACAAGCAGGCGCGTCAGCTCGGCGGCCTTGTAGGCGGCGATGCCGCCCGTGACCCCCAGCAGAATGCGACGTTGGGCGAGATTGGTCATGCGCGCAGTGTAGCAGACCGACGCCGTTGTCCCTGCGCCCGGGCCGGTGTCTGCGCTACACTTGCCGGGCACAATCCGACGACAGGGAGGTCGATCATGGCCATTGCCGACTGGCCCGCCAGCGAACGTCCGCGCGAGCGTCTGCTCGAGCGCGGCCCCGGCGCACTCTCCGACGCCGAGCTTCTCGCCATCTTCCTGCGTACCGGCATCGCCGGCCGAAGTGCCGTCGATCTCGCGCGCGAGCTGCTCGACGCCTTCGGCGGCCTGCGGCCGCTGCTGGCGGCGGGACTCGACGAGTTCTGCGGTCGTCCCGGCCTCGGTCCGGCCAAGTTCGCCCAGTTGCAGGCGGTGCTGGAAATGGGCCGGCGTCATCTCGACGAGGAACTGCTGCGCGGCGAGGCGCTGACCTCGTCGGGTTCCACCCGGACCTTCCTGCGAAGCCGCCTCCGGGATCTGCCACACGAGGTGTTCGCCTGCCTGTTCCTCGACAATCGCCACCGGGTACTGGCGTTCGAGGAACTGTTCCGCGGCACCATCGACGGTGCCAGCGTCTACCCGCGCGAGGTGGTCAAGGCCGCTCTGCGCAACAACGCCGCCGCCGTGATCCTGGCGCACAATCACCCCTCGGGCGTGGCCGAGCCCAGCCGCGCCGACACGCGCCTGACCGAACGTCTGCGCGACGCGCTGTCGCTGGTCGATATCCGGGTACTCGATCACGTCATCGTCGGGGAAGGGGAGCCGGTTTCGTTTGCGGAGCGGGGGTTGCTGTGACCGGGAACCGCAACGCTGGCGTTCAGGGGCAAGAGGGCCGTCGGCTGGGGGCTGTTGGCTGTAACGGTGGGCTGTCGTAGCGACGTCTGTCGCCAACAAATCCGGCTACGCCCTGCCTGATTTGTTCGCGACTGACGTCGCTCCTACATCCTTCGTTTACCCTTGCAATCCCATCCAGCCCGCTCATCCTCCTGCCATCTGCCGTCAGCCCCGGAACGTTATACTCCCGCTCACACCACGGGGAGATCCACCGCCCGACATGCCCACCCACACCAACACCTACGCCGCCGTCGATCTCGGTTCCAACAGCTTTCACATGGTGATCGCGCGGCGCGAGAGCGACGGTTCGATGGTGGTCATCGACCGGCTCAAGGAAATGGTGCGCCTGGCCGCGGGTCTCGATGACGACGGTCGGCTCGACGAGGCCGCCCGGCAGCGGGCACTCGACTGCCTGCAACGCTTCGGCCAGCGTCTGCGCGATCTGCCGCGCGACAACGTCCGCGTGGTCGGTACCAACACGCTGCGCAACGCGCGCAATGCCGACGAGTTCATTGGCGCCGTCGAGGCCGTGCTCGAGCATCCGGTCGAGGTGGTCTCGGGCATGGAGGAGGCACGACTGATCTACATCGGCGTGACTCACAGCCTGGCGCAGCCGGGTCGCCGGCTGGTCGTCGACATCGGCGGCGGTTCCACCGAGTTCATTGTCGGCGACGGTCCCGAGCCGCTGCACAAGTCCAGTCTGCCGATCGGCTGTGTCGGCCACAGCCGTGCCCATTTCGGCGACGGCCGCATCACGAAGCGGGCATTCGAGGCGGCGGAACTGGCGGCGGCCGTCGAGCTGGAGCCGATCGAGGCGCTGCTGCGCGAGCACGGCTGGCAGGCGGCGATCGGCTCGTCCGGCACGATCCGGGCCGTGGCGAGCGCGATCCGGGAAAACGGCTGGGGCCGGGAGACGATCACCGGCGAGGGTCTGAAACGCCTGCGCGGGGCACTGATCGAGACCGGCCACGTGGAGCGGCTGCATCTCGAGGGTGTCAAGCCGGAACGCTACCCGGTGTTTCCCGGCGGCGTGGCCGTGCTGCAGGCGGCGTTCGACGCGCTCGGCATCGACGAGATGCGCGTTTCCGAGGGTGCGATGCGCGAGGGCATGCTGCTCGATCTGCCGGGCCGCCTCGAGCATGCGGATGCCCGCGAGGGCGCGGTCGAGCGGCTGGCCCGGCGCTTTCACGCGGACCCGGCCCAGGCCGCGCGCGTGCGGCGGACGGCCGAGTTCCTGCACGGCCAGGTGCGGGCATCGTGGTCGCTCGACGAGGAGTCCCGCTGGCTGCTGCGCTGGGCGGTGGCGCTGCACGAGATCGGCCTCGACATCGCCTACAGCGGTCATCACAAGCACGGCGCCTACATCATTGCCAACACCGACCTCGCGGGATTCGCCCGCGAGCAGCAGCTCCAGCTCGCGGAACTGGTACGCAATCATCGCCGCACGCTGACGCCGGGAGCGTTCGACCAGGCCGATCGCACCCGCCTGTCCCGCCTGGCCGTGCTGCTGCGCCTGGCGGTGGTGCTGCATCGCAACCGCAGCGCCTCCCCCCTGCCCGAGTTCGCGCTCGATGTGGATGGGGATGCCCTGGCGCTGATCTTCCCGGAGCGGGAGCTCGCGGAGCATCCGCTGACACGGGCGGACCTAGAACGGGAGGCGGACTACCTGGCCGAAGCGGGATTCGGGCTCGAGTACCGTTGAGCGGAAATCGCCGCGGCGATCATCAGGTCTCGGTCACGCCCTGTTCCAGCAGGACCTGCTGCACGGCCAGCGGTTCGCTGCCTGCCGCCGGTTGTGCCCGGGCGTACTTGCCGTCCGCCGCGAGCAGCCAGGCCTGGCTGTTGTCGTTCAGGTAGCCGTCGATCTCGCGCTGCAGGCGTTCGCGCAGCTTCGGATCGTCCACGGGAAAGCAGGTCTCGACCCGGCGGAAGAAGTTGCGCTCCATCCAGTCGGCGCTGGAGAGCCAGTATTGCGGATCGCCGTCGTTGGCGAAGAAGTAGACGCGCGAGTGTTCCAGGAAGCGGCCGACGATCGAGCGCACGCGGATGCGCTCGGAAACGCCCTCGACGCCGGGGCGCAGGCAGCACATGCCGCGCACGACCAGGTTGATCTCCACCCCGGCCATGGCCGCCTCGTACAGCGCCTCGATGATGCCCGGCTCGACCAGCGCGTTGAGCTTGGCCACGATGCGGCCTTCGCGGCCGGCGGCGGCATGATCGCGTTCGCGGGCGATGCGCTCGATCAGCCCCGCGTGCAGCGTGAACGGTGAATGCAGCAGCCGGTTCATGCGCGACACCCGGCCGAGGCTGGTGAGCTGCAGGAACATGTTGTGCACGTCCTGGCCGATTTCCCGGTCGGCCGTGAACAGGCCGTAGTCCTCGTACTGGCGTGCCGTGCGCGTGTGGTAGTTGCCGGTGCCGAGGTGCACGTACTGGCGCAATCCATGGCGCTCGCGCCGCACCACCAGGATCATCTTGGCGTGGGTCTTGTACCCCACGATGCCGTAGACGACATGGGCGCCGGCCTCCTGCAGGCGGTTGGCGAGGGTGATGTTCTCCTGCTCGTCGAAGCGTGCCCGCAGCTCGATCACGACCGTGACTTCCTTGCCCGCCTTCGCGGCGGCCACGAGCTGATCGACGATCGGCGAGTCGGGGCCGGTGCGGTACAACGTCTGCTTGACCGCCAGCACCTTCGGGTCGGCCGCCGCCTGGCGCAGGAAATCGATGACCGGCGCGAAGGAATCGTACGGGTGATGCAGCAGCAGGTCGCGCGTGCCGATGGTCTCGAACAGGTTGCTCTGCGAACCCAGGCCGGCGGGCAGCGACGGCTGGAATGGCGGGTATTTCAGGTCGGGCCGGTCGGCCAGGTCGTATACCGCCAGCAGCCGGTTGAGATTGACCGGGCCGTTGACCTGGTACAGCGAGTCGCGGTGGAGGCCGAACTTGTTCAGCAGGAAATCGACCATGTTGTCCGGGCAGTTGTCGGCCACCTCCAGCCGCACGCCATCGCCGTAGCGGCGCGAGGCCAGCTCGCCCTCGAGCGCCAGCAGCAGGTCGTCGGTCTCCTCCTCGTCCACGAACAGGTCCGAGTTGCGGGTCACGCGGAACTGGTAGCAGCCGCGCACGCTCATGCCGGGGAATAGCTGTTCCACGTAGGTGTGGATGACCGAGGTCAGGAACACGAAATCGTGCTTGCCGTTGCCGGCCTCGCCGGGCGGCAGCTGGATCACGCGCGGCAGCGCGCGCGGCGCCTGCACGATGGCCGTGCCGCCGCTGCGGCCGAAGGCGTCGCGGCCGGAGAGCGAGACGACGAAGTTGAGCGACTTGTTGAGGATGCGCGGAAACGGGTGCGCCGGGTCGAGGCCCATCGGGCTGATCACGGGCAGCAGTTCCTGCTCGAAATAGCGGCGCAGCCACTGCTCCTGCGCCTCGCTCCATTCGCTGCGGCGGATGAAGTGGATGCTCTCGCTCGCCAGCGCCGGGATCAGTACCTCGTTGAGCACGCGGTATTGTTCGTCGACCAGCTCGTGCGCGCGCTCGCTGATCGCGGCGAGCACCTCGGCAGCCGGGCGCTGGTCGGCATCCACCTGGACCGAGCCGGCCTCGACCTTCTCCATCAGGCCGGCTACCCGGATCTCGAAGAATTCGTCGAGGTTGGTGCTGCAGATGCACAGGAACTTCAGCCGCTCGAGCAGCGGAGTGGCCGGATCCTTCGCCTGTTCGAGCACGCGATGATTGAACTCGAGCAGGCTCAGTTCCCGGTTGAGGTAGAGCGCGGGGTCCTTGAGATCGCGCTCGACGGCCTGGTGGGAAGCGACTGACATTGTTGCAGTATAACTGTCGTGGGGTTTCGGTTTTATGACAGGTTTTTCGGTTGGCGAATCGGTTGCCGTGCTGGAATGGGCGTTGATCTCGTGTACCCGCCGTGCCACGGGCTTCGCGCCACTACGCGGCGCGAGTCACTTTCTTGTGGCGTGTAGGTTGTGCCGACGAAGGAGGCCCAACAGAACATCCGAACGCCCATGTTGGGCCTTCTTCGTCGGCCCAACCTACGCCGTGATCCGTCGAGCCCACCCGTGCTCGGCGGCCCCGACGGCGGAAGGGCCGCCCGCAG
The DNA here is from genome assembly GCA_964478305.1 of uncultured Ectothiorhodospiraceae bacterium. Taxonomy (GTDB): domain Bacteria; phylum Pseudomonadota; class Gammaproteobacteria; order XJ16; family Halofilaceae; genus Halofilum. Next base: position 7,457 of record CAYZHJ010000030.1, on the reverse strand, counting down.
AAGGATGTGTGGCCATCGACCGAACGCGGGCGGGTTTCGCCGTTTGGCGCGCCGAGCATCGCAGGGAGCGGATGGCAACGGCGGGTCAGGTCAGGCCCGCCGTAGGCCGGATTGCGACCGGATGCGGCGAGATCGTTTCCGGATGCCGATTCCCGTTCGGCCGCCCACGGCCGGAGCCATCCGGCATTCGGTTCGCGCGGCGCGACGGCATGGTTTCGTTCACCCGCCGGAAAGCTCCCTTCGGTCGCGTTCCGGCCTACTTGGTCGCCACAAGGAAAGTACCTCGCCCTGCGTAGCAGAGCGAAACCGCCGGGAAAGCGGATCCGCGGGATCACCCACCGATTCAGGCACAAGAATCAAATCGCCAATTGACAACCTGAAAGGTTGGAAGGACTACTCGAAATCAATTGCCCCGCGGCGAGAGCCTTCCCAACGCATTGAGCAACCGATCAACCTGCTCGACGGTATGCGCCGCCGAGAACGTGATCCGCAACCGGGCGGTCCCGGCCGGCACTGTCGGCGGCCGGATGGCCGTCACGAGAATGCCCTCGTCGAGCAATGCATCGGACCGTGCCAGTGCCTCGCCCGCATCGCCGATCATCAGGGGCTGGATCGGCGTGGAGGAATCCATCAGCTCGAGGCCCAGCGCCGCGGCACCCTCGCGGAAGCGTGCGATCAGCGTCTGCAGGTGCGCGCGCCGGTCCTCGGCCTCGATCGCGATCCGCAGGCTGGCGCGGGTCGCCTCGGCGACGGCCGGTGGCAGGGCGGTGGTGTAGATGTAGCTGCGGGCCTGCTGGATGAGGGTCTCGACCAGGTCCTCGTCGCCGGCGACGAAGGCGCCGAAGGTGCCGAAGGCCTTGCCCAGCGTGCCGACCAGGGCCGGCACTTCGGTACTCGACAGTCCGGCATCGGCCACGCTGCCGCGGCCGCCCGGGCCGATCACGCCGAACCCGTGAGCGTCATCGACCACGAGCCGGGCCGCGTGTGTGCCGCAGACGCCGGCAAGCTCCGCCAGCGGGGCGATGTCGCCGTCCATGCTGAAGACGCCGTCGGTCAGGACGAGCTTCTCTTCCGATGTGCTCTTCGCCAGCCGGGCATCGAGATCGCCGGCGTCGGCGTGGCGATAGCGCGCGAAGCGAACCTGCGGGCGCTGTCCGGCGTCGATCAGCGAGGCGTGGTTGAGCCGGTCCTCGAACACGGCGTCGCCGCGGGCGAGCAGTGCGCTGCCGACGCCGAGATTCGCCATGTAGCCGGTGGAGAACAGCAGTGCCCGCTCGCGGCCGGCAAGCTCGGCCAGCTCTTCCTCCAGTGCATGGTGCGGGCGGGCATGGCCATTGACGAGATGAGCGGCGCCGCTGCCGGCGCCCCATTCGCGCGCGCCGGCGGCCATCGCCTCGATCACGCGGGAATCGCCGGCGAGGCCGAGATAGTCGTTGGAGCAGAACGTCAGAACGCGGCGGCCGTCGAGCATCATCTCGGGGCCCTGGGCCGACTCCGCCACCCGGCGGGCGCGGAAGAGGCGCTCGGCGCGCCGCTGCTCGAGCGCCGGGCGCAGGTCGCGCATCGTCTCAGGCCGCGCCGGCGCGGGCCGCCTCGTCGCGATCGTGGCAGGACGCCCGCTCGCGCTCGACCGTCTCCGCCTCGATGCCCAGGCGCGCGAACAATGCCTCGTCGTGCTCGGTGTCGGGATTGCCCGTGGTCAGCAGCTTCTCGCCGTGGAAGATCGAGTTGGCGCCGGCGAGAAAGCACAGCGCCTGGGTCTCGTCGTTCATGTCGGTGCGTCCGGCCGACAGCCGCACGTAGGAGCGCGGCATCATGATGCGGGCGACCGCAATGGTGCGCACGAACTCGAACGGGTCGAGCGCCTCGGTGCCGTGCAGCGGCGTGCCCGGCACCTGCACCAGCATGTTGATCGGCACCGAGCCGGGATGCTCGGGCTGGTTCGCCAGCTCGACCAGCAGGCCGGCGCGGTCGGTGCGCGACTCGCCCATGCCGACGATGCCGCCGCAGCACACGCCGATGCCGGCCTCGCGCACGTGCGCCAGCGTCTCCCGGCGGTCGTCGTAGGTGCGCGTGGTGATGATCTCCTCGTAGTACTCGGGCGAGGTGTCGAGGTTGTGGTTGTAGTAATCGAGTCCGGCCTCGGCCAGCCGTCGTGCCTGTTCGGCGCGCAGCATGCCCAGCGTGACGCAGGTTTCCATGCCGAGATCGCGCACTGCCTGCACCATCTCGATCACGCGCTCGAGGTTGCGGTCGGTCGGGTTGCGCCAGGCCGCGCCCATGCAGAAGCGGGTCGCGCCCTGGTCCCGTGCCGCCTTCGCCGCCTCGATGACCTCGTCCACCGGCAGCAGCCGCTCGCGTTCCAGGCCGGTGTTGTGGTGAATGCTCTGCGGGCAGTAGGCGCAGTCCTCGGGACAGGCGCCGGTCTTGATCGACAGCAGGGTCGAGATCTGCACCCGGTTGGCGTCGAAATGGCGGCGATGGATGCCCTGCGCCTCGAACAGCAGGTCGTTGAAGGGGCGCTCGAACAGCGCCTCGACCTCCTCGCGGGTCCAGTCGTGGCGCAACGCGGCCGGGTCGCTCATGAGCGTGTCTCCGATGACGGTGGTCGTTGCGCCTGGCGGGACGGGCGGCAACAATGCGCTTCATGATTCCGGCCGGCCGTGGCGCTGTCAACCACGCGGACGGGAACTGGTTGACACGGAAGCCGAGGGAACACGGCCATGGATCCGGGCCTGCTGCAACGAGTCCTGCCACCGCACTGTCTGCTTTGCGGCGATTCCGGCCATGCTGGCCTGGCGTTGTGCGCCGGCTGCCTGGCCGAGTTGCCGCGCAACGAGCATCCCTGTGTACGCTGCGCCGAGCCGCTGCCGGCGACCGGCCCCGACCTGCCCGAGCTGCGGGTCTGCGGCCGCTGCCTCTGGCGACCGCCGCCCTACGATGCGATCCACGTGCCGTTCCGGTACGCCAGCCCGATCGACTGGTTGGTGCGGCGGCTCAAGTTCCACGGCGATCTTGCCGCGGGACGGCTGCTGGGGCAACTGCTCGCACGCGAATGCAGCGGTGCAATGCGCGATGCGGACGCGATCGTGCCATTGCCGCTGCACCCGCGGCGACTGGCCGGGCGCGGCTTCAATCAGACCGTCGAGATCGCCCGGCCGTTTGCCCGTGTTCTGAAGGTACCGTTGCGTATCGATGCGCTCGCGCGAAGCGGCAGTACCGTCGCCCAGATGGACCTGCCGGCACAACGGCGCCGGATCAACGTGCGCGGCGCATTCCGGCCGCGGCGTCCACCGTCGTCGGGACGGGTCGTGCTGGTCGATGACGTGGTGACCACGGCGAGCACGGTGCGCGAGGCGGCGCGGCAACTGGCGGCCGACGGCAAGTGCGGTGTACGGGTGGTCGCCATCGCACGAGCATGACGTGCGAGTTGCCGGTTACCGGGGTTCCGGCCACCCACCCTGTCCCTCTCCCTGCAGAAAAAGCGTGCCGAAAAAGCGTGCCAGGCACCAATTACTCGGAAAAAGCGTGCCAGGCACCGATTTAGGCACCGATTTGCCAGTGTGTTGTACGGGGAAAAGCGTGCCTGGCACCGATTTCCCGGGAAAAGTGTGCCTGGCACCGATTACCGTGGTTCCGCCAGTCAGAGCAGCGCCAGGTCCAGCGCCAGTGCGACGAACACGGCCAGCCCCACCCAGGCATTGTTGAGGAAGGCGCGGAAGCAGTGGGCCGGCGCGCGGTCGTTGATCAGGAACTGCTGGTAGGCGAACAGTATCGCGGCACCGGCCACGCCGATGTAGTAGATCCAGCCGAGTTCGAACCGGCTGCCGATCAGGATCAGTCCCAGCAGCGTCATCATCTGCAGCACCGCGACCATGTGCCGGTCGTGGTCGCCGAAGAGGATGGCGGTGGATTTCACGCCGATCTTCAGGTCGTCGGGCTTGTCCGCCATCGCGTAGATGGTGTCGTAGGCCACGGTCCAGACCAGGTTGACGGTGAACACCAGCCAGGCGAGTGCGGGCACGGTGCCGGTCTGGGCGGCGAAGGCCATCGGTGCCGCCCAGGAGAAGGCCGCGCCGAGAAATACCTGCGGCAGGTGGGTGAAGCGCTTGCTGAACGGGTAGATCGCCGCCAGGGCAACGCCGACGAAGGCCAGGTAGACCGTCAGCCGGTTGAGCGTGAGCACCAGCGCGAACGCCAGCAGTGCCAGCACGACGGCGACGGCGATCGCTTCCGCGGGCCGGATCGCACCCGTGGCGAGCGGCCGGCCGGCCGTGCGCTGCACGTGGGCATCGATGTTGCGGTCGGCGAAATCGTTGATCGCGCAGCCGGCCGCGCGCATGCAGAAGGTTCCGAGGATGAAGATCACGAGCACGTACAGGTCGGGCAGTCCCCCGGCGGCCAGCCACAGTGCCCACAGGGTCGGCCACAGCAGCAGGTAGGTGCCGATCGGGCGGTCGACACGGGTCAGCAGGGCGTACTGCCAGCCACGCTCGCACAACCGCCGGGCGAGCGGTCGCTCGTACAGGGCGCTCAACTGCGCGCGCAGGGACATCGGCTTGAGCTCCGCGTGGTCATCACGGTCGGGACATGCGGCGACCCCGTAGTGTAGCCGCGCACGGCGGTGGTGAGGAAACGGCGCCTGTTACACTTGCCCGCTTCGAGGGAGGACGATGCATGTCCGGACAGCATTTCGATCTGCTGGTGATCGGCGGCGGCAGCGGCGGTCTGGCCGCGGCGCGGCGGGCCGCGCGGCACGGTGCCCGCGCCGCGGTGATCGAGTACGACCGGCTCGGCGGTACCTGCGTCAATCGCGGCTGCGTGCCGAAGAAGGTGATGTGGCATGCCGCCTCGCTGGCGCACGCGCTCGACGATGCCGTCGACTACGGCTTTGACATCGATGTCGGCGGCCACGACTGGGCCCGTCTCGTGGCCGGTCGCGCCGCCTACATCGAGCGGCTGAACGGCATCTACGCCGACAACCTCGAGCGCGATGGGGTGGTGCGCGTCATCGGCCGTGCCCGGTTCGTCGACGCGAAGACGGTCGAGGTCGAGGGAGCGCGTTACACCGCCGAACGCATCGTCATCGCGGTCGGCGGCGAGCCGATCGTGCCCGATCTGCCGGGTGCCGAGCACGGTATCACCTCGGACGGCTTCTTCGAGTTGACCGATCGGCCCGGCCGCGTGGCCGTGGTCGGGGCCGGCTACATCGCGGTCGAGCTGGCGGGCATGCTGAACGCGCTGGGCGCGGAAACCCATCTCGTCATCCGCCGCGACTCGGTGCTGCGCAGTTTCGACGAGGATCTGCAGGCGGCGCTGATGGAGACCATGCAGGCCGACGGCCTCGCCATTCACCCACGCACCACGCCGGCGCGGCTGGAACGCACCGATGCCGGGTTGAGCCTGTTCGGCGAGGACGGCGCGGCGATCGAGGGTCTGGACAGCGTGCTCTGGGCCATCGGCCGGCGCCCGCGCACCGCGGGCCTGGGCCTGGAGAATACCGGCATCGAACTCGACGAACGCGGCCATGTCGTGGTCGACGACTGGCAGGACACCGCCACCGAAGGCATTCACGCACTGGGCGACGTCTGCGGCCGGGCCGAGCTGACCCCGGTGGCGATCGCCGCCGGGCGAAAGCTGGCGGATCGGCTGTACGGCGGAGACGAGAACGCCCGGCTGGAATATGAGAACATACCCACGGTGGTGTTCTCCCATCCGCCGATCGGAACGGTCGGCCTTGCCGAGGCCGAGGCACGCGAGCGCCACGGGAACGAGGCGGTACGCGTCTACCGAACCCGCTTCACGCCGATGTACCACGCGCTCACCGCGCACAAGACGCCGGCCGTGATGAAGCTCGTCTGTGTCGGCGCGGAGGAACGGGTCGTCGGTTGTCACGTGTTCGGCCACGGCGCCGACGAGATGCTGCAGGGCTTCGCGGTCGCCGTGCGCATGGGCGCACGCAAGGCCGACTTCGACGCCACGGTGGCAATCCACCCCACCAGCGCGGAAGAGCTGGT
>CAYZHJ010000030.1:0-1340 GCA_964478305.1 uncultured Ectothiorhodospiraceae bacterium | reverse complement strand
ATGACGATCCGCGGCTTCGAGCAGATCGATCCGTTCATCGACGAGACGGCATACGTCGATCCGGCGGCCACGGTCATCGGCGATGTGGCGATCGGCGCGCAGAGCTCGGCGTGGCCGGGCAGCGTGCTGCGCGGCGACGTGCAATCGATCCGCATCGGCGAGCGGACCAATGTCCAGGACGGGGCCATCGTGCACGTCACCCACGACGGCGAGTTCTCGCCGGGCGGCTTCGCCACCACCATCGGTGACGATGTCACGGTGGGACACCGTGCCATCATTCATGCCTGCACGATCGAGGACCGCGTGCTGGTGGGCATGGGCGCGATCGTGATGGACGGCGCGGTCGTGCGCAGCGACGTCATCATCGGCGCCGGCTCGCTGGTGCCGGGCGGCACCGAGCTGGAATCGGGGCGGCTCTACGTGGGCAGCCCGGTGAAGGAGAAACGCGAACTGACGGACGAGGAACTGCGCTTCCTGCGCTATTCTGCAAAACACTATGCGGAACTCGCGCTACGGCACGCGGCGGAAAATGATTGAGCTGATGTCTTTCGTTTGAAGACAGTGACCGGGACACCGAAGACACCGAAAGCACCGAAGACACTGAAACTGCAATGGCAGATGGAAAGGAGAGGGCATCCACGCATGGTTTCGCCGAGGAGAACCTTCATTCGCATGATTCGGGGGCCGGGTATGTTTTTTGCATCGTTTTTTGATGTGTTCGGCGTCTTGCATTCCGACGACTGATCGGCGTCCATTCACGCAATGACAACGAGGCATGAAGAAGAGGGTAAAGGCAAGCAAATGGCACAAGACGAGATAGCAGGACTGGAACGGCAATGGGCCGAGGAGCCGCGCTGGCAGGGTGTGCAGCGTCCCTACAACGCGGCCGACGTGGTGCGTCTGCGCGGCAGCAAGCACATCGAGCACACGCTGGCGCGTGACGGCGCCGAGAAGCTCTGGCGGCTGCTGCACGAGGAGCCGTTCGTCAACGCGCTCGGCGCGCTGACCGGCAACCAGGCGATGCAGCAGGTGCGCGCCGGCCTGAAGGCCATCTACCTGTCCGGCTGGCAGGTCGCCGGCGACGCCAACCTGGCCGGCGAGATGTATCCCGATCAGTCGCTCTACCCGGCCAATTCCGTGCCGGCGGTGGTGCGGCGCATCAACAACACCCTGCGACGGGCCGACGAGCTGACCCACGCCGAGGGCGACAACTCGATCGACTGGTATGCGCCGATCGTGGCCGACGCCGAGGCCGGTTTCGGCGGCGTGCTGAACGCCTTCGAGCTGATGAAGGCGATGATCGAGGCCGGTGCCGCCGGCGTGCACTTCGAGGATCAGCT
>CAYZHJ010000029.1:0-26014 GCA_964478305.1 uncultured Ectothiorhodospiraceae bacterium | reverse complement strand
TCTACACCTGGATGGTCAGCGACGGCATCCGCTTCGAGATCGGCTTCCTGATCGATCGCCTGACCGTGCTGATGATGGCGACCGTGACCTTCGTCTCGCTGATGGTGCACATCTACACCATCGGCTACATGCACGACGACCCGGGCTATCAGCGCTTCTTCAGCTACATCTCGCTGTTCACCTTCTTCATGCTGATGCTGGTGATGGCGAACAACTTCCTGCAGCTCTTCTTCGGCTGGGAAGGCGTGGGGCTGGTCTCCTACCTGCTGATCGGCTTCTGGTTCGAGCGGGAATCCGCGATCTTCGCCAACCTGAAGGCCTTTCTGGTCAATCGGGTGGGGGATTTCGGTTTCATTCTCGGGATCGGCGCCATCCTGATGTACACCGGCAGCCTGGACTACGGCACCGTGTTCGCCCGGGCCCCCGAACTCGCGCAGGCGCAGATCACGGTCTTCGGCGACACGCCGTGGTCGGTGATCACGCTGGCCTGCATCCTGCTGTTCGTCGGTGCCATGGGCAAGTCGGCCCAGGTGCCGCTGCACGTGTGGCTGCCGGACTCGATGGAGGGCCCGACCCCGATCTCGGCCCTGATCCACGCGGCGACCATGGTGACCGCCGGCATCTTCATGGTGGCGCGGATGTCGCCGCTGTACGAGTATTCCGAGGCGGCGCTTTCCGTGGTTCTGGTGATCGGGGCGGTCACGGCGATCACCATGGGCCTGGTGGGCATCGTGCAGCACGACATCAAGCGCGTGGTCGCCTATTCCACGCTGTCCCAGCTCGGCTACATGACGGTGGCACTGGGCGCCTCGGCCTACTCGGCGGCGATCTTCCACCTGATGACCCACGCCTTCTTCAAGGCCCTGCTGTTCCTGGCCGCGGGCTCGGTGATCATTGCCCTGCATCACGAGCAGGACATGCGGCGCATGGGAGGACTCCGGCGCTACATGCCGGTCACCTACGCGACCGCGCTCGTGGGCTCACTGGCGCTCATCGGCTTCCCGGGCTTCTCCGGCTTCTTCTCCAAGGATGCCCTGATCGAGGCCGTCCATTACTCGGAGATCGCCGGCTCCGGTTTCGCCTACTGGTGCGTCCTGCTGGGCGTGTTCGTCACCGCGCTGTACACGTTCCGCATGCTGTTCCTGACCTTCCACGGCGAGACGCGCATGGACGAGCACACCCGCGAGCATGCCCACGAGACCCCGCTGGTCGTGACCGTGCCGCTGGTGCTGCTGGCGATCCCGTCGGTCGCGATCGGTGCGTTGACCATCGGTCCCGTCCTCTTCGGCGGCTATTTCGGCGATTCGCTGTTCGTGCTTCCCGGGCACGACACCGTCGGCGCGCTGGGCGAGAGCTTCCACGGCTGGGTCGGGTTCATCGGTCACGGCTTCCAGGGCCCGGCCGTGTATCTCGCACTGGCCGGCGTGGCGGTCGCCTGGTACGTCTGGCTGAAGCGTCCGGAACTGGCGGAAGAGGCCGCACAGCGGTTCCGGCCGGTGCACACGATGCTGGTGCGCAAGTACGGATTCGACGAGCTGTATCAGGCAGTCTTCGCGCACGGCGGGCAGATGCTGGGGAACGGGCTGTCCCGCATCGGCGATCAGCGCGTGATCGACGGCTGGGTGGTCAACGGCAGCGCGCGCCTGGTCGGACGATGTGCCGCGCTGATGCGACATCTGCAGAGCGGCTATCTGTTTCACTACGCGTTCGCCATGATCCTGGGCGTGCTGGCCGCCCTGACCTGGATCGTGCTGGGCTGAACAGGAACTGAACAACAGGATGCAGACCGAATGCTAGCCGACTGGCCGTTACTGAGTATCGCGACCTGGCTGCCCATCCTCGGGGGCGTGATCGTACTGCTATCGGGTGACCAGGGCGCGCGCCGCCTTGCGCTGGTATTCGCGCTGGCCACCTTCGCCGTGACCGTGCCCCTGTACACCGGCTTCGACGTCACTACGCCGGAGATGCAGTTCCGGGAATTCGTGCCCTGGCTGCCGAGCTTCAACGTCAACTACCACATGGGGATCGACGGCATTTCCCTGCCGCTGATCCTGCTGACGAGCTTTCTCACGGTGCTGGTCGTGATCGCGGGCTGGACCGTCATCCAGTACCGCGCATCGCAGTACATGGCGGCCTTCCTGATCATGGAAGGCATCATGATCGGGGTCTTCTGCGCCCTGGACGCGGTCCTGTTCTACGTGTTCTGGGAGGCCCAGCTGATCCCGATGTTCCTGATCATCGGCGTCTGGGGCGGTCCCAAACGGGTCTATGCCACCATCAAGTTCTTCCTCTACACCTTCTTCGGTTCGGTGTTCATGCTGGTGGCGCTGATCTACCTGTACTACCAGTCGGGCACCTTCGACCTGCAGTCGCTGCATGCACAGCCGCTGTCCATGGCAGCGCAGATCTGGATCTTCATCGCGTTCCTGCTCGCGTTCGCCGTCAAGATCCCGATGTGGCCGGTCCACACCTGGCTGCCGGACGCGCACGTCGAGGCGCCGACCGGTGGCTCGGTGATCCTGGCGGCCATCATGCTGAAGATGGGGGGCTACGGCTTCCTGCGGCTGAGTCTGCCGATCACGCCGGACGCGAGCGCGACCCTGGCCGACCTGATGATCGTGCTGTCGCTGATCGCCGTCATCTACATCGGTTTCGTGGCCCTCGTCCAGAGCGACATGAAGAAGCTGATCGCCTATTCGTCGATCTCCCACATGGGCTTCGTCACGCTGGGCATGTTCATCGTGTTCATGCTGCTGGCGCAGTCGCCCGAGGGTCAGGGCGCCCGTCTCGGACTCGAGGGCGCGATGGTGCAGATGATCTCCCACGGCCTGATCTCCGCCGCGCTGTTCCTCTGCGTCGGGGTGCTGTACGACCGCATGCATTCGCGGCTGATCCAGGATTACGGCGGCGTGGTCAATCCGATGCCCGTGTTCGCCTCCTTCATGGTGCTGTTCGCCCTGAGCAATGCCGGCCTGCCCGGCACGTCCGGGTTCGTCGGCGAGTTCATGGTGATACTGGCGGCGTTCCAGGCTGATTTCTGGCTGGCCTTCCTGGCCGCGCTGACGCTGATTCTCGGTGCCGCCTATACGCTGTGGATGGTCAAGCGCGTCGTGTTCGGCTCCGTTGCCAACGAACAGGTCGGGGCATTGACCGATATCAACGTGCGCGAGTTCGTCGTGCTGGGCATCCTCGCACTGTCGGTGCTGGCGCTCGGGATCCATCCCGATCCCCTGGTCGAGGTCATGCACCCGACCATCGACAAGCTCGTGACCCAGGTCGCGAATTCGAAACTCTAGAACGGCGTCTTCAACCGGCGATGAACGATGATTAGCGACTTGCTGCCCGTACTGCCCGAGATCGTCCTGGCGACTGCCGCCTGCATCGTGCTCGTGGTCGATCTCTTCCTCGACGACGAACGCCGGGGGGTGATGTTCCTGCTGGCGCAGGCGGCGCTGATCGCGACCCTGGTGGCACTCGTCTTCCCGGCCGGGGAGGGCGCCCGCATCCTGTTCGGCGGGGCATTCATTACCGATGCGATGAGCCATCTGCTCAAGATCTCGGTGGTCGTGCTGACGCTCATCGTGTTCGCCTATTCGCGTCCCTACCTGGAGGGCCGCGGCCTCTTCAGGAGCGAGTTCTTCGTGCTCGGGCTGTTCGGCGTGCTCGGCATGATGGTCATGATCTCCGGTTACAGCTTGCTGTCGATCTATCTCGGGCTGGAGCTGCTTGCCCTGTGCCAGTACGCCCTGGTCGCCATCCATCGCGATTCTCCGCGCGCCAGCGAAGCGGCGATGAAGTATTTCGTCCTCGGCGCCATGGCCTCCGGCATGCTGCTCTACGGCATGTCCCTCATCTACGGGCTCACCGGGTCGCTGCAGATCATCGACATCCACAACTACCTCGTGCGCCAGGGCTTCGACGAGGTCGGGGCATTGCTCGGGCTGGTCTTCATCGTGGTCGGATTGAGCTTCAAGCTCGGGGCGGTGCCCTTCCACACCTGGATTCCCGATGTGTACGAGGGTGCGCCGACGGCGGTCACGCTCTACATCGGCACGGCACCCAAGATCGCCGCGTTCGCGCTGTTCATGCGCCTGCTGGCCGAGGGACTGGCCGTGCTGCACGGCGACTGGCAGACCATGCTGGCGGTGATGGCCGTCCTGTCGCTGGTACTGGGCAACGTGGTCGCGATCGCGCAGACCAATCTCAAGCGCATGCTGGCCTATTCGACCATTTCCCACGTGGGCTTCATCCTGCTGGGCGTGCTGGCCGGGACCGCGCACGGCTACTCGTCGGCCATGTTCTACGTGATCGTCTACGCCCTGATGACGGCCATGGCCTTCGGCATGATCATCCTGCTCAGCCGCCGCGGCCTGGAGGCGGAACAGCTCGACGACTTCAGGGGACTGAACGAGCGCAGCCCCTGGTTCGCACTGATGATGCTGTTCGCGATGTTCTCGCTCGCCGGCGTGCCGCCGTTTGCCGGCTTCTATGCCAAGCTGTCGGTCCTGCGGGCCGTGGTGCAGGTGGACCAGGTGTGGCTGGCCGTGATCGGGGTGATCCTTTCTGTCGTCGGCGCGTTCTACTACCTGCGGGTGGTCAAGCTGATGTATTTCGACGAGCCACGGGACACCGGGGCGCTGCAGCCCGGCTTCGGCCTGCGTGCCGTACTGTCGATCAACGGTATCGCCGTGCTCCTGCTGGGCATCTACCCGGCCGCGCTCATGTCCTGGTGCCTGGCGGCGATCAGCTGGTAGCCCGCATCCGGCAGTGCCGGTAGTCAGCAAGTGGGTGGGGCGTGGCGGTGCTGTTCATGGGAACACCGAACGCACCGAAGGCACCGAAAACACCGAAAAGGAAAGAATCGAACGCTACCGGCTCCCGAAGTCCTCCTCGTTGACCGACCCTGCACTACAGCGGGGACACCCCGGCGGGCGTTCTCCAGCCATTTCGGTGCCTTCGGTGTCTTCGGTGTTCCTCCTCCCGAGCGTTGGCGGGCCTGCATTTCCGCCTCCACCGGTCCGCAAGCCGCTGATTCGAGCCGCCTTTCCGGCCCCCGGGAGCCGCTGCGGTCGGTTGCGGGATCACTTGCGTAGACACGCCCGAATGCCTACAATTGCGCGCGTCGGTTGCGGGGTGGAGCAGTCTGGCAGCTCGTCGGGCTCATAACCCGAAGGTCGCAGGTTCGAATCCTGCCCCCGCTACCAACCACATGCGGGATTCCGAGAGGCCCCTTTCAAAGGGGCTTTTTTGTTCCCGCAGGAAAAACGCGGAAGGCGTGATGCGGCGGGTATCTGACGCAATCCGGTCGGCGGTGGAGCCGGTGGTGACCGGGCTCGGTTACGAGCTTGTCGGCGCCGAGTACGGCGGCGGGCCGGGCAACGGTCGCCTGCGTGTCTATATCGACACGCCCGGCGGGGTCACGCTCGACGACTGTGCGGCAGTCAGCGAACAACTGTCGGCCGCACTGGACGTGGACGATCCGATTCCCGAGGCCTACGTGCTCGAGGTTTCCTCGCCGGGCATCAATCGTCCGTTGTTCCTGCGGGCCGATTTCGAGCGTTTCTGCGGCGAACGGGTGTTCGTGCGGCTCGACAGGGCAGTAGAGGGGCGAAAGAGATTCAAGGGTCTGCTGACCCGCGTGGATGGTGACGAGGTGCTGGTCGAGATCGACGGCGATACCTGGCGTCTCCCGCTGGATGCAGTAGAGCAGGCTCATCTGATCGCGAATCCGTGAAGCCGGAACTTGGGTAGTTGGTGAAAGGCATGAACAAAGACATCCTCCTCGTGGTCGACACCGTTTCCAACGAGAAAGGTGTGGACAAGAGTGTCATCTTCGAGGCGCTGGAACTGGCGCTGGCATCCGCGACGCGCAAGAAGCACGATGGCGACATCGACGTGCGCGTCTCGATCGATCAGGAATCCGGGAACTACGAGACCTTCCGCCGCTGGGAAGTGGTCGAGGACGACTACGAGCAGGATGCGCCGATGCGGCAGATGTCCCTGTCGGCTGCCCGCTCGGAGGATCCCGACATCGAGGTCGGCGAGTTCGTCGAGGAGCCGATCGAATCGGTCGACTTCGGCCGTATCGCCGCCCAGACCGCCAAGCAGGTGATCGTGCAGAAGGTGCGCGAGGCCGAGCGCGCGCGCGTGGTCGAGGCGTACGAGGGCCGGGTAGGCGAGCTGCTGATGGGCATCGTCAAGCGGGTCGAGCGGCCCGGCATGTATCTCGACCTCGGCAACAATGCCGAGGCCTTCGTGCCGCGCGAGGAAATGATCCCGCGCGAGGCGGTACGTCCCGGCGACCGGGTCCGCGGCTACCTGCGCGAGGTCCGCAGCGAGGCCCGCGGCCCGCAGCTGTTCGTCAGCCGGACCGCGCCGCAACTGCTGATCGAGTTGTTCAAGCTGGAGGTGCCCGAGGTCGGTCAGGGCCTGATCGAGATCAAGGGTGCCGCGCGCGATCCCGGCCTGCGCGCCAAGATCGCGGTGGAATCGAAGGATCCGCGACTGGATCCGGTCGGTGCCTGTGTCGGCATGCGCGGATCGCGCGTGCAGGCGGTCTCGAACGAGCTCGCTGGTGAGCGGGTGGACATCATCCTGTGGAACGAGAATCCGGCCCAGTTCGTGATCAACGCCATGTCGCCGGCCGAGGTCAATTCGATCGTCGTCGACGAGGATTCGCGCACGATGGACCTGGTCATCGACGCCGACAAGCTGTCGCTGGCGATCGGGCGCAACGGCCAGAACGTGCGGCTCGCCAGCGAGCTCACCGGCTGGACGCTCAACGTCATGGACGAGCAGCAGGCCGAGGAAAAGAGCGAGGTGGAATCCCGCGCCACGCGCGAGATCTTCCAGCAGCAGCTGTTCGTCGACGAGGAAGTCGCCAGCATCCTGGCGCAGGAGGGCTTCACCAGCATCGAGGAAGTGGCGTATGTTCCCGAATCCGAACTGCTCGAGATCGAGGAGTTCGACGAGGGGATCGTCGAGGAATTGCGCAATCGTGCGCGCGATGCATTGCTGACCCGTGCGATCGCGAGCGAGGAGGCCCTGGGCGACCGGCAGCCGAACGAGGAACTGCTGGCGATGGAGGGCATGACCACCGAGCTGGCCTGGCAGCTCGCCGCAAAGGGTATTGTCTCGGTGGAGGATCTGGCGGATCAGTCGGTGGACGACCTTGCCGAGATCGAGGGCATGGACGCCGACTGGGCCGCACGAATGATCATGAAGGCCCGCGAGCCGTGGTTCGCGGAAGAGGCCGAGCAGGCCGCCGAGCAATGAAACGGATCGCCGCCGCAACCGGGTTGATGCCGGGCCCGCGGCGGCGGATCGCGATCGATACAGGCTGAGGCACGAGAGGTAAGCCGAATGGCAGAAGTCACCGTCAAGCAGCTGGCCGAAGTGGTGGGTACGCCGGTCGATCGATTGCTGGTGCAGCTCGAGGAAGCGGGTATCGGCAAGTCGAACGCCGACGACCTGGTCAGCGATGACGAGAAGGTCAGGCTGCTCGAACATCTGCGCCGTGCGCACGGCCGTGACGAATCCGAATCCGGCGAGGCGAGTCGCATCACGCTGCGGCGCAAGCGCGTGAGCGAGCTCAAGGTCGGTGGCTCGAGCGGCCGCAAGGCCGTCAATGTCGAGGTGCGCGGCAAGCGCACCTACGTCAAGCGCAGCGTCGCGGCCGAGGCCGAACAGCAGCGCGTGCAGGAACTGGAATCCGAGCGCGAACGGCGCGAACAGCAACAGCGCGAGCTCGAGCAGAAACGGCTCGAGGCCGAGGAGGCCCGTCGCCAGGAGGAGGAACGCCAGCGCCTGGAGAAGGAGGAAGCCGAACGCAAGGCGAAGGAGGAAGAGGAGCGACAGCGGCTCGAGGCCGAGGAACAGGCCCGGCGCGAGGCGGAACAGCAGGCGGAGCCGTCACCGGAACCGACCCCCGCACCCGCCGAGCCACCGCCGCCACCCCCACCGGCGGAAGGCCGCAAGCGTTCCTCCGGCAAGCGCGGCAAGGCCCCGCGCGAGGCAGGGGAAGGCAAGGATTCCCATGGCTGGAACGAGCTGCATGTCGCGAAGGACAAGTCCGGCCGCCGCCGCAAGAAGGGCAAGAGCCAGCGTGCGGTGCCCGTGCAGACCAGCTCGAAGCACGGTTTCGAGAAACCGACCGCGCCCGTGCAGCGCGAGATCGCCATTCCCGAGACCATCACCGTCGGCGAGCTCGCCAACAAGATGGCCGTCAAGGCGCCCCAGCTCATCAAGACCCTGATGGGCATGGGCGTCATGGCCACGATCAACCAGACGCTGGACCAGGACACCGCGCTGCTGGCGGTCGAGGAGCTGGGGCACATCCCGGTGCCGCAGTCCGACAGCGACGTCGAGGAGGCGATGACCCAGGAGGTCATGCCGGAACAGAAGGCCGAGGCGAAGCCGCGGCCACCGGTGGTCACCGTCATGGGCCACGTCGACCACGGCAAGACCTCGCTGCTCGACTACATCCGGCGCACGAAGGTCACGGCGGGCGAAGCCGGCGGCATCACCCAGCACATCGGCGCCTATCACGTCGAGGTACCGCGGGGCATGGTCACCTTCCTCGACACGCCCGGCCATGCCGCCTTCACCGCGATGCGTGCGCGGGGCGCCCAGGCCACCGACATCGTGGTTCTGGTCGTGGCCGCGGATGACGGCGTCAAGCCGCAGACGATCGAGGCCATCCAGCACGCACGGGCCGCGGAAGTCCCGATCGTGGTCGCGCTCAACAAGATGGACAAGGAAGAGGCCGATCCGGACCGGGTCAAGAGCGAACTGTCCGCCCAGAACGTGATTGCCGAGGACTGGGGCGGTGACGTGATCTTCGTTCCCGTGTCCGCGATCAAGGGCGAGGGAGTGGACGATCTGCTCGAATCGATCCTGCTGCAGTCGGAAGTGCTCGAGCTCACCGCACCGGCTGACGGCCCGGCGCGGGGCGTGGTCATCGAGGCGACCCTGGAAAAGGGCCGCGGACCGGTGGCGACCGTGCTGGTGCAGAGCGGCCGCCTGCACAAGGGCGACACCATTCTCTGCGGCAGCGAGTACGGACGCGTGCGCGCCATGTTCGACGAGGCCGGCCGGACCATCGAAAGCGCCGGTCCGTCGATGCCGGCCGTGGTGCTGGGCCTGTCCGCCACGCCGTCGGCCGGCGACGAGATGATCGCGGTCGAGGACGAGCGCAAGGCGCGCGAGCTGGCCGAGTTCCGCCACGAGCGGTCGCGTGATCAGCGCCTGGCGCAGCGACAGGCGGCGGCCGGCGAGGACATCTTCTCGCAGATCCGCGAGGACCAGACCAAGATCGTCAACCTGATGGTCAAGACCGACGTCCAGGGCAGCTTCGAGGCGGTGCGCGAGTCGCTGGAGAAGCTCTCGGGCGACGAGGTCAAGGTCAAGGTGATCGGCGGCGGCGTCGGCGGCATCAACGAGTCGGACGTCAATCTGGCGCTGGCCTCGAACGCGATGCTGGTCGGGTTCAACGTGCGAGCCGACGCCACCGCGCGGCGCATGATCGACGAGCAGGACATCGACGTTCACTACTACAGCGTCATCTACGACCTCATCGACAACGTCAAGGCACGAATCTCCGGCATGCTCGCGCCCGAGATTCGCGAGGAAATCATCGGCCTGGCCGAGGTCAAGGACGTGTTCCGTTCGCCGAAGTTCGGCCAGGTCGCGGGCTGCCTGGTGGTCGACGGCGTGGTCCGCCGCAATGCGCCGATCCGCGTGCTGCGCGAAAACGTCGTGATCTACGAGGGCGAGCTCGAATCCCTGCGCCGCTTCAAGGATGACGTCAACGAGGTTCGCATGGGTACCGAGTGCGGTATCGGCGTGCGCAACTACAACGACGTCAAGCCCGGCGACCAGATCGAGGTGTTCGAGCGCACCGAGATTGCCCGCACCGTCTGAACCGGACGAAGAAGGTCGAGATGCCGCGGGAATATCCGCGCCGCTACCGGGTTGCCGACCAGATCCAGCGCGAGCTGGGCGAGCTGCTGCGCGCGGTCAAGGATCCGCGCGTGCAGGGGCTGGTAACCGTTTCCGGCATCGATGTCAGCCCGGACCTGAAGCACGCGAAAGTGTTCGTGACGGTGCTGGAAACCGGGGACCCGCAAGCCACGGTGACCGCGCTCAACGGCGCCGCGGGCTTCCTGCGCGGTCGTCTCGGCGAGCGCATGCAGCTGCGCAACGTGCCGCGGCTGGTGTTCCATTACGATCCATCGCTCGACCAGGCCGACCGCGTGGAGCGCCTGCTGCGCGACGCGTTCGAAGGGGACCGCTGAATGGGCCGGCGCCGGAAGGGCAGGGCCGTGCACGGGATCCTGCCGCTGGACAAGCCGCCCGGCGTGACCTCGAACGGGGCCCTGCAGCAGGTCAGGCGATTGTTCGACGCACAGAAGGCGGGTCATACCGGCAGCCTCGATCCGATGGCGACCGGGCTGCTGCCGATCTGCCTGGGCGAGGCGACCAAGCTCTCGGGCTACCTGCTCGACGCCGACAAGACCTATCGCTTCACCTGTCGGCTGGGCGAGCGCACCGACAGTGGCGATGCCGACGGCGAGACGATCGAGCGCCGGCCGGTCGAGGGCATCGACGAGGCGGCGATCGAACGGGCACTGGCGCCGCTGCGCGGGGAGATCCTGCAGGTGCCGCCGATGCATTCGGCCGTGAAACGCGGCGGACAGCCGCTGTACCGCCATGCCCATCGCGGCGAATCGATCAAGCGCGAGCCGAGACGCACCGTCATTCACCGACTGGAGATGCTGGCCTTCGACGGCCGTGACCTGACGCTGGAAACGGATTGCGCGAAGGGCACCTACGTGCGTGCCCTGGCGGAGGACGTGGGGGACGCGCTCGGTTGCGGTGCCCACGTGATCGCCCTGCGGCGGCTCTCCGCCGGTCCCTTCCGCGAGGCGGACATGGTGCCGTTCGAGCGGCTGGAGGCGGCGGCCGCCGAGGGGATGGGTGCCCTCGATGCAATGCTGCTGCCGCCCGATGCGGCCCTGCCGGACTGGCCCGAGGTGCGGGTGAATGCCGACCTGGCGCATTTCCTGCGCCAGGGGCAGGCAGTGCAGGTCCCGCGGGCGCCCGGCAGCGGAATGCTGCGTCTGTACGCGAACGACGGCACCTTCCTGGGGCTGGGCCGGGTGCAGGACGATGGGCGGGTGGCGCCCAGGCGCCTGATGAATCCGTGATTGGAGGCCGCGAACGCTTGTGTGGCGCGGTCCCGCTGATACAATATGCCGTTTGCCGGTAGTGGGTTGAGGAGCGAGAGAGAATGTCCTGTCTGAATGCCGCGGAAAAGGCGGAAATCGTACAGAAGTATCGTCGCGATGAAAGCGACACGGGCTCGCCGGAGGTCCAGGTGGCGCTGCTGTCCGCGCGCATCTCCCACCTGACCGAGCATTTCGGCACCCACAAGCACGATCACCATTCGCGTCGCGGATTGCTGAAAATGGTCAGTCAGCGCCGCAAGATGCTGGATTACCTGAAGCAGAACGACCGCCAGCGCTATCAGGAACTCATCCAGCAGCTCGGCCTGCGCCGCTGATCCAAGTAGTCCGCAACGGGAGAACGCATTCGTGGCAGTACACAAAAAGTCTTTCCAGTACGGTGACCACACCGTAACACTCGAGACCGGCAAGGTCGCCCGCCAGGCGACCGGTTCAGTATGGGTCAACATGTCCGACACGGTGGTGCTCGTCACCGCGGTCGGGCGCAGGGAGGCGGACCCGGGACGCGACTTCTTCCCGCTGACGATCAACTACCAGGAACGAACCTACGCGGCCGGCAAGGTACCCGGCGGCTTCTTCAAGCGCGAGGGCCGCCCCACGGAGAAGGAAACCCTCACCTGCCGTCTCATCGACCGCCCCATCCGCCCGCTGTTCCCCAAGGGATTCAAGAACGAGGTCCAGGTCATCGCCACGGTGATGTCGACCAACTACGAGGTCGACCCGGACATCCCGTCGCTGATCGGCGCCTCCGCGGCGCTGGCCCTGTCCGGCATGCCGTTCCAGGGCCCGATCGGCGCCGCCCGCGTCGGCTATCGCAACGGCGAGTACATGCTCAACCCGACCCGATCGGACCTGAAGGAATCGGAGCTCGACCTGGTCGTGGCCGGTACCGACAAGGCCGTGCTGATGGTCGAGTCCGAGGCCTCTATGCTGTCCGAGCAGGTCATGCTGGATGCGGTCATGTTCGGCCACGAGCAGATGCAGACCGCCATCCGGGCCATCAACGAGCTGGTGGCCGAGGCCGGCGCGCCGAAGTGGGACTGGCAGGAGCCGGCCCGCGACGAGTCGCTGGACAAGGCCGTGGCAGATGCCTGTCGCAGCGGGCTCGAAGCCGCCTACAGCATTGCCGACAAGATGGAGCGCCAGGACCGCGTGAGCGAATTGCGGTCAGGGGTGGTCGAGCAACTGACCAGTGATGACGGCTGGAGTGCCGACGACGTCAAGGGCGCGTTCGGCAAGCTGGAAAAGGAACTGGTTCGCGGGCGCATCCTCGCCGGCGAGAAGCGCATCGACGGCCGCGACACGACCACGGTCCGTCCGATCGAGGTGGAGGCGGGCGTGCTTCCGCGCACGCACGGCTCGTCGCTGTTCACCCGCGGCGAGACCCAGGCGGTCGTGGTCACGACCCTGGGCACCGGCCGTGACGCGCAGATCATCGACGCGCTCGAGGGCGAGTACAAGGAGCAGTTCATGCTCCATTACAACTTCCCGCCCTACAGCGTCGGCGAGACCGGCTTCATGGCCGGCCCCAAGCGACGCGAGATCGGTCACGGCAAGCTGGCCAAGCGCGGCATCCAGGCCGTCATGCCCGACGCGGAGGCCTTTCCCTACGTCATCCGCGTGGTGTCCGAGATCACCGAATCGAACGGCTCCAGCTCGATGGCCACCGTCTGCGGCACCAGCCTGTCGCTGATGGATGCCGGCGTGCCGCTCAAGGCACCGGTGGCCGGCATCGCCATGGGCCTGATCAAGGAAGGCGATCGCTTCGCGGTGCTGTCCGACATCCTCG
The DNA here is from genome assembly GCA_964478305.1 of uncultured Ectothiorhodospiraceae bacterium. Lineage (GTDB taxonomy): Bacteria > Pseudomonadota > Gammaproteobacteria > XJ16 > Halofilaceae > Halofilum. The sequence goes on along the minus strand of CAYZHJ010000029.1, from coordinate 12,979 downwards.
GCGACGAGGATCACCTGGGCGACATGGACTTCAAGGTGGCCGGCTCCGCCGACGGCGTGACCGCGCTGCAGATGGACATCAAGATCGACGGCATCACGCGCGAGATCATGGAGCAGGCCCTGAACCAGGCGCGCGAGGGCAGACTTCACATCCTCGACATCATGAACAAGGAACTGGGCCGACCGAGGCAGGATCTGTCCGAGTATGCACCGCGCTTCATCACCGTCAAGATCGATCCGGAGAAGATCGCCTCGGTCATCGGCAAGGGCGGCGCGGTCATCCGCGGCATCACCGAGGAGACCGGTGCAACCATCGACATCGAGGAGAACGGTCTGATCAAGATCGCCTCCGCCGACAAGGCTGCTGCCGAGGAGGCCAAGCGCCGCATCGAGCAGATCACCGCGGACATCGAGGTCGGCAGCATCTACGAGGGTCGCGTGGCCAAGATCATGGACTTCGGCGCCTTCGTGAACATCCTCCCGGGCAAGGACGGACTGGTCCACATCTCGCAGATTTCCGACGAGCGCGTCGAGAACGTGACCGACAAGCTGCAGGAAGGCCAGATGGTCAAGGTCAAGGTGCTCGAAGTCGACAAGCAGGGCCGCATCCGCCTGTCGATGAAGGCCGTCGAGGCCGCCTGAGCATCGACAACACGATCAGTACGAAAGGGGCCAATCGGCCCCTTTTTCGTTGAACGAAGGTGTTGGAGCGGGCTTGCCCGCGAATGAACCAGGCAGGGCGTACCCGGCCGGAATTCGCGGGCAAGCCCGCTCCAACCATGCCAGGACGTTGTCTCCGGACCGCGATCCGGATCTGCAACGAACCCACCCTGTGATACGGTTCACACTTCACGAAAACGGCTGCAACCAATGTCCTTCGACAGGGTCGAACCGGACTGGTATCCGACCGATCCCTGTTCGGAAAGGAACATGAAACGATGATCACGAGAATGCTTCTGGCAGCCGTCCTGCTGACCCCCATGGCGGCCGTCCATGCCGCGGCAGCGCGGGTCGAACTCCTGCAATCGCCCGCATGGCTCGTGCGCGGAGAGCAGGAAACACCGCTGACTCGCGATGCCGGAATCCGCAGCGGCGACGTGATCCGCACCGGCGAGCATGCGCGCGTGCGGGTAGGGCTTGCCGAGGGCAGCGACGTGAAGATCGGTCCGGATGCCCGGGTCGAATTGCCCGAACTGCGTGAACCGGCCGATGCAGGCGGATTGTTCGAGGGACTGGTCGATATCGTCCGGGGTGCCTTCCGGTTCACCACCGGCCAGGTCGATAGCGATCGGCGGCGCGACCTGGAATTCCGTGTCGGCTCGGTCGTGGCCGGCATCCGCGGTACCGACATCTGGGGCAAGGCCGCTGGCGATCGGGATTTCGTGGTGCTGATCGAGGGCGACATCGAGGTCGGCACGGGCAAGACCACCACGCGTCTGGACGAGCCGGGCACCGCCTACATCCAGCCGAAGATCGGCGACGCGATCCCGGCCGAACGAATCCCGATGGAAACCATCCGGGAATTCGCCCGCGAGACCGAACCGGTACCGGAGCGCGGCCAACTGACACCGGATGGTCAGTGGCAGGTCATGCTCGATTCCCTGCGCGACGAGTCACGGGCACGTTCGGCACGGGAGCGCTATCGCGCGGCAGGCTACCCGGTCGAACTCGAGACTGCCACCGTCAACGGCGAACACTGGCACCGCCTGGTTCTCGATGGCGCGACCACCCGGGAATCGGCGCAGGCCTGGGCCGACGAATTCGAGCGCAGTTTCAACGTCCGCAACCCCTGGGTACGCCGAATGTAGGAACGGTCTCCCCGGATATCGATGCACGGTTTCAAGGGCTGTGCATACGATGTTCATAAAAAATCCGCCATGCGGCGGATAGCTGTAATGCAGAAGAAAGTTCCGGCCGCCGTGACGGCCGGAACTCCGGGAAGGTATCGATTGCCGGGGGGCATTACTTCGACATTTTTCCGGTGATCCAGAAGTTCACGAGATCCTCGTTGTTGTCGACGTATTCCCGTGCCGCTTCCTCGTACGAGTCCTGCTCGCCCTTGTCCATGCCCGCCTGGACGTCGTCCAGCGGAATGTACATCCGGTCGAGCATCTCGTAGACGTCGGGAAACTCGCGGTAGAAGCCCTTGCGCGCCAGGATGTCCGCACGCTCGATGCTGCCCAGCACGCCCTCCGGATCGTCGATGTAGCGCAGGTCCCAGCGGCCGAACTTCCAGTGCGGGCTCCAGCCGGTGACGACTACCCAATCCTCGTTGCGGATGGCGCGCTGCAGCGCCGCGGTCATGCCGCTGCCGGAGGAAATGACCAGCTCGTAGCCGAAATCGCTCAGGCCGTATTCCTCCATGGCCTGCTCGGAAAGGCGCGTGAGACCGGCGCCGGGATCGATGCCGATGATCTTGCCGTCGAGTTTCTCGCGCACCTCATCGGACTTGAGATCCTCGATCGAATCGAGCTGACCCTCCGGCACGTAGTCCGGCACGATCCATCCCAGCCGGGCACGGCTGTACACCGGCCCCAGGCTGACCGTGTCCCGGGCTACCTTGTCGTAGTAGTCGGCATGCGTCTCGGGCAGCCAGGCATCGGTGTGGAAGTCGATATCGCCGGAAGCGACGCCCTGATAGACGGCTGCCGGGTCCGCCTTGGTCATCTCGACTTCCTTGCCCATCATCTCGCTGATGATGTGTTCGGCCACGTGCGAGGTGAACAGGGCATCGGACCAGTTGAAGTAGCCGATTTCCACGACGCCGTTGTCCTCGGCCTGTGCGGGACCCGTCGTGCCGATTGCCAGTGCGAGGATCAGGCCGAATCTTGCAATGCATTTCATGATTGAGCTCCCATGGTTTTCTCTTCCATACGTGATGGCCGACGTGCTGTCGACAGTTGGAACCGTTCCCTCACGGGACCGGTTCATGCCGCTGGACCCCGTTGGGTTATGCATCAGGGAACCTCTGATTGATTCGGAGGTTCCCGGGGTACACGGATGTGCCGCCATTTTCAGTGACTGCAAGTCGCTGAAAATGAAGGGTCATGGAAATCGCATTTTCATGGCCCGTGTCTGATCAAGGCCGGGATGTCCCTTGATCAGACCTTCCCTGGATTCATTCCCCGCGTGCCCGGAAGTGATGCCAGTGCAGGTAGGCACTGGCACCGATGTGCATGAAGGGTTCGGGGGGAAGTTTTTGCGGTTCGTCGTAGCCGAGCATGGCATCCACTCGCCAGGATTCCGTGTTCGTCGCCAGTTCGGCGGCCGCCATGCCGGCAAGTGTGCCCTTCGTGGTACCCAGACCGTTCTGGCAGACGGCGGAGTAGACGGAGTCCTCGACCTCGCCGAAGGCCGGCACGCCGTTGCGCGACAGGCACAGCCGGCCGCCCCAGCGGTATTCCATCGTGACGCCATCGAGCATCGGAAAGCGGGCCGCGAACGCCGTCTCGTGCTCGCGGCCCACGGCGGCAATGCGTTGCCCGTCGACTTCCATGGACGGGTCGTAGGTAAAGCGGCTGCGCACGACGATCCGGTTCTCGCGAATCCGGCGGACCGAGGTCCCCATCGGTTCCGCGGAGGTGAGCTGCCATTCGGACTCGCCACCCAGCCGCTGTACTTCGTCACCGGTCAGCTCGCGCGTCATGCTGGCGTAGGTGAATACGTGCATCAGCCGGCGGCGCCAGAAGCCGAAGGACTCGGCGTGGCCGTTCACGCCCAGAATCAGGCGCGGGGCCGTGACCCGGCCCTTCGGCGTGTGGGCGACATGATCGGGGCCGAGATCGAGCCGGGTCACCGGTGACTGCTCGTACAGCTCGACGCCTTCGGCGACGAGGCCCGTCGCCACGCCGCGCACGAACGCGGCCGGCTGCAGCATGGCTGTGCCCGGCGTCAGCAGCCCCGCGCGATAGTAGTCAGTCCCGGTGAGCCGTTTCATGTCGACGGCATCGAGACGCTCGTAATGCTCGCCGAGCGCGTCCAGATGTCCCGCGTAGGTATCGAGGTGGGCCACGCCGCCCTCTGTGGCGGCTGCATTGTGCTTGCCGCACGGCTGAAATGCCGTACCCTCCAGACCGTACGCACGCGCGGAGTCCCGGGCGAACTCGATGGCCGCGCGGTTGAGGCGGATCTGCTTGATGTCCTCCTCGGCGGCACCGGCATAGGTGTCGCTGTCGAGGTCGTGCGGCAGATCGATCATGAAGCCCGAATTGCGGCCCGCCGGGCCAAGCCCGACACGGCTCGCCTCGAGCAGGACGATGCGGTCGTCGGGGCGCAGTTGCCGCAGGCGCCTGGCGGCAGCGAGTCCGGCGAAGCCGGCGCCGATCACCAGCCAGTCGGCAGTAATGGATTCGGTCAGCTCACGAGGCGACGGTGGCGGTGGCAGAATCTCGTACCAGCCGGATGCGCCCGTATCAACGGGCAGTCGCCTTGCCTCGACCGAACGCATGTCAGTCCAGCGATTCCTCGACTCCGCGGTCGGAGAGGTCGATCCAGATGGTCTTCATCTCGGTGTACTGATCGTGGGCATGCAGGGAGTTGTCCCGGCCGCCGAAGCCGGACTGCTTGTAGCCGCCGAAAGGCGTCGTGATGTCGCCCTCGCCGTAGCAGTTGATCGTCACGGTGCCGGCGCGGATGGCGCGAGCGGCACGCAACGCACGCTTGATGTCGCGCGTGAACACGGAGGCGGCGAGACCGTAGGGCGTGTCATTGGCCACGGCGATCGCCTGTTCGGTGCTGTTCACCGTGATCATTGCCAGCACGGGGCCGAAGATTTCCTCACGCGCGATGGTCGCGCCGGGGTCGACGTCACCAAAGATCGTCGGCTTGATGAAGAGTCCCTTGTCGCCCTGCTGCGGGCCGCCCTCGAGGATGGCTTTCTCGCCTTCCTTCTTCGCGGTCTCGATGTATTCGCAGACCTTGTCGTACTGGGCCTGGTCGATCATGGCGCCGAGGTGATTGGCCGGGTCGAGCGGATCGCCGGTGCGCCACTCGCGCGCCCGGGCCAGGATGCGCTCGACCAGTGCCTCCCTGACCGACTCGTGCACGATCAGGCGCGAATTCGCCGAGCAGTTCTCGCCCATGTTCCAGAAGGCGGCGTTGAGCACGTGATCGGCGGCCAGATCCAGGTCGTCGGCATCTTCCAGCACGACACAGGGATTCTTGCCGCCGCACTCCAGCACGATCCGCTTGAGATTGCTCTCCGACGAGTAGCGCAGGAACATCCGGCCGACGTCGGTCGAGCCGGTGAACGAGATCATGTCCACGTCGGGATGCCGCCCCAGTGCCTCGCCCGCGCCGGGGCCGTCGCCGGTGATCACGTTGAACGCGCCGCGCGGCACGCCGGCCTCGTGCGCCAGCTCTGCAACGCGCAGCGCGGTCATCGAGGTCTGTTCCGCCGGCTTGACGATGACACTGTTGCCCGCCGCCAGCGCGGGGCCGAGCTTCCAGGCCAGCATCAGCAGCGGGAAGTTCCACGGCAGCACGGCGCCGACCACGCCGACCGGCTCGCGGACGATCATGGCCATGGCATCCTCGCCCACGGGCGCGCTCTCGTCGTAGATCTTGTCGATCGCCTCGGCGTGCCACAGCAGACACTGGATGGTTTCGGGCACGTCGACCGTCGCGCAGTCGCGGATCGGCTTGCCGGAGTCGAGACTCTCCAGCACCGCCAGCTCGTGGCGATTGCGCTGCATCAGCTTGCACAGCCGGACCATGACGCGCTTGCGATCGCCCGGGTGCATGCGCGACCAGTCGCCGCGGTCGAAGGCCTCGCGGGCGCGGCGCACGGCGAGATCGACGTCGTCGGCGTCGCAGGCGGCGAGCTTGCCGAGCAGCTCGCCGGTGGCCGGATTGCGCGTCTCGAGCGTGCGGCCGGACTGCGCGGGCCGATAGGCCCCGTCGATGTACGCGTCGGTGGGGAAGTTCAGCTCGGCCGCGATCGCGGCGTAGTCTTCACGCGTCAGCAATTCGGACATGCCCGGTTCCCCGATCGGTGTTGGCGGTGGTTCCCTCGATCTGCCGGATCGAGGTCTGCAGCGTGCGGATGGTGGTCTCGAGGGCGCGCGCCTCGTCCTTGTTCAGCTCGCGCAGCGGCTTGCGGACCGGACCGGCCGGAAGGCCGGCGAAACGTGCCCCGTGCTTGATGCACTGGAGGAACTTGCCGCCCTGCTCGAGGGTGCGCATCAGCGGCAGCATCGCGGTCATGATGCGCCGCCCGCGGTCGAAGTCGCCGTCCACCGCGCAGGCGCGGTAGAGCGCGATGTGTTCGGCCGGGAGGAAGTTGGAGCCGGCGCAGACCCAGGCACGCGCGCCCCAGGCGAAGTACTCCAGCGCCTGGTCGTCCATGCCGCAGCAGGCCTGGATGTGCGGGTAGTCGCGCGCCAGCGCGTGCAGGCGGTTGATGTCGCCGCTGGATTCCTTGATGGCGCAGAAGTTCGGATTCCGGCCGACCCGGTCGAGGAATTCGTCACCCATCATCACGCCGGTGCGGGAGGGGAAGTTGTAGAGCATCACCGGCAGGTCCGCGGCGCGCTCGACCTCGAGGCAGTGCAGCGCGAGTTCGCGCTCGGTCGGCACGGCATAGTAGGGCGAGCCGATCAGGATGGCGTCCGCGCCGGCCGCGCGTGCGGCCTCGGCGTAATGGGCCGCGTCCTCGGTGCGCAGCGCGCCCACGCCGACAACGAGCGGCAGACGATCGCCGATGAGTTCCCGGGCCCGCTGCATCAGCTCGATGCGTTCGTCAGTGGTCTGGGCATAGTACTCGCCCGTGGTGCCGGCCAGCACGATGCCGTGCACGCCCGCGCCGACCAGGTGCTCGATGACCCTGCCGAAGCCGTCGAGGTCGATGGAGTAGTCGGAATGGTGCGGCGTGATGACGGGCGTGTAGATGCCCTCGAAATGCATTGGCGGATGACTCCTACAGATTGTATACGGTAAGTATACAAACTCCCGACATCTTGTCAAAGCACGGGAGCGGCCGGAACGGCGAGGGGAGGCGTCGCTCAGGCGTCGAGTGTCACGTCCTCGAGCACCTGGCCGGCCCGCTTGAGGATGTGCCGCAGCGCATCGCCGGAGTAGGTGAGATGCTCCTCGATCACCCGCTCGGCGGTGGCGGCATCGCCGGACCTGATGGCCTCGTACAGGGCCCGGTGCTGGCGCCGGGTGAGTTGCTTGTTGTCCTCCGCGCGTTGTCCCGACTCGTAGCCGTAGCAGAGCTCGGCAATGCGCGCGTGATCGGCGAGTATCCGGCTGTAGGAAGCGTAGAGATAGGAATTGCGTGCGGCCTGACCGATCAGGTCGTGAAAGCGCTCGTTGGCGACCACCATCCGCACGCGCTCCTCGTTCACCATGGCCTCCTCGAGGTCTTCCATCGCCTCGCGAATGGCCTCGAGATCGGCATCGCGGCGACGGTAGGCGGCGAGCCTGACCACGGCCTTGTGCACCATGGGACCGGCCTCGAACCAGGACTGCAGCGTGCCCACGTCGAGCGGGGCGACCGACACGCCCCGGTTGCGGCGGGACACGACCAGACCGTCCTTCTGCAGCCGGATCAGCGTTTCGCGCACGGGCGTGCGCGACATGCCGTACTTCGCGCTCAGCTCCGCTTCATCGAGGTCGGTGGCCGGCGGCAGGTCCAGCGTGATGATGCGCCGCCGCAGCTCTTCGTAGAGCGCTTCCTTCGTCATCTGTCCCTTCGCATGCAATGACGGCTGGCCCGGCAGTCTGTCGAGTCCGACTCTTCAGCTGCGAGTTTCATGGTATCAGGGTACAGCCCATCGGGCCCGCGAAACATCTGCGCCCGGTGAGGCGTGCATTCGATTCAGACTTCATCCGGATCGATCTCCCGCTCGCGGCACGCGATGTAGTCCCGCAGGGCCTCGTCGACCCCGGGGTCGAGCGCCGGTTGCTCATATTCATTCAGCTGTTTCTTCGCGTGCTTCAGCGCCCGCTCGGTGATCTCGACCGCGCCCTCGGCCATCCATTGCTCGAAGTTGTTGTTGTCGAACATCTTCGGGATGAAGAACGCGCGCTCGAAGTTCTTCTGCGTGTATTCGGTGCCGAGGAAGTGCCCGCCCGGCCCGACGTCGTCGATGCAGGCCAGCGCCTCGTCGAAGTCGGGCCACTCGGGCCCGCGGCCCAGCTTGTGGACCATCGCGCACTGCTCGGCGTCGACCACGAACTTGGCGGTGGATACGTGCATGCCGGCCTCGTTCCAGCCGGCGGCGTGCCAGATGTAGTTGGCGCCGGCCAGCACGGTCGCCTCGAGCGTCGCCGCGGATTCGTAGCCGGCCTGGGCGTCGAAGGTCTTGGCGCCGCCGAGCGAGCCCGAGGTGCGCCAGGGCACGTCGTAATACCGCGCCATCTGCCCGACCAGGAAATTCATGTGCGCGATCTCGGGCGTGCCCGCCATCGGCGCGCCCGACTGCATCGACACGGTCGAGAGGTAGTGCCCGTAGATCGCCGGCGCGCCGGGGCGCACGATCTGGGTGTAGGCCAGTGCGGCGGTCGCCTCTGCATTGAGCTGGGCTACCGAAGCGAGCGTGTGCGCCGGGGTGTTGGCGCCGCCGAGCACGAACGGCGAGCACAGGACGGGCTGGTTGTGGCGGCTGAAGGCGCGCAGCGCCCCCAGCATCGACTCGTCCCAGACCAGCGGCGAGTTGCCGTTGATGTTGCCGGTCACCACGGGATTCTCGTCGATGAAGTCTTCGCCGAACAGGATCTTGACCATCTCCATGACGTCCTCGGCGCGCCGGCCGGTGGTCGACATGCCCATGAAGGTCTTGTCCGAGTGGCTCATCGAGGAATAGGTGATCCACAGGTGACGATGGCCCACCGGGATGTCCATCGGCTCGCAGATGACGTGCGCCGTCGAATGCAGCCCGCGCTCCATGTGGGCGAGCTTGTGGAAGTTGTTCAGGTCCTCGATGCCGCCCCAGCGGCGCTTGTCCTCGAGGTCTCGGATGAAGGGCGCACCGGTCATGGGCACGAAGATGGTCGCGTCGCGCCCGAGCTCGACCGATTTCTGCGGGTCGCGTGCGTGCAGCCTGATGCGCCCGGGCACGGTCTTCAGCCGCTCCTCGATCATCTCGCGCGGGATGCGCACGCGCTGGCCGTCGACTTCCGCGCCGGCCTTGCGCCAGTCCTCCAGCGCGATCGGGTCGCGGAAATCGATGCCGGTGGTCTCGAGAACCCGCATCGAGGCGTCGTGAATGCGCTCGACGCCCTCGGCGTCGATCACCTCGACGGCGGGCACGTTGCGCTGCAACCACGGCAGCATCGGCTCGCGGTGCTGGATGCGCGCCGTCCGGCGGACGTTGCGTCCGCCGCTGCGGCGCCGCGTGCGTTCGACTTGTTCGGTCATGGCTGGTCCCGCCCTCGTGCTGGCTGCGCCGGTTGCCGCGGGCCCGTTTCGGGCCGGGTTCGGACTGGCGCCCGGTTAAGTATACAAGTTGTATACTAACTCCGCATCGAGCTTGGGGGAAGGGATCTGCGCTCCGGGAATCCGACCGGACAGGGTGCTTGCGAACGTTGATTCGCGGGCAGGAGCCCGCCCCTGCAAACTGGAATTACCGCTGACGAATTCCGCAGGAGCGGCCTGAGGCAAGGGGCTCGCTGCGCTCGCGCTGGAATTGCGTGTCTGCGCCACACGCAACGCGGGCCGCGAACGAATGGGGTAGGGCGTCCCGATATCGATGCGTGCTTTGCGCGTCCCCGATATTCAATGGATGATAGCGGCCACGCCATCGCCGCTGGCGCCCCGACATCCACCCGATAGACACATGACCGCCAACCCGGACGAACATTTCATGCACCTGGCGCTGGATGCCGCCCGCCGTGCCGAGGCTCGCGGCGAGGTCCCGGTCGGCGCCGTGGTGGTCGCCGACGGGCATGTAATCGCCGAGGCAGGCAATGCCCCGATCGGCTCATGCGATCCCACGGCTCATTCCGAGGTGGTCGCGCTGCGCCGAGCGGCGAAAACGACGGGCAACTACCGCCTCCCGGGCACGACCCTCTACGTCACGCTCGAACCCTGCTGCATGTGCGTCGGCGCGATGATCCACGCCCGCATCGCGCGCCTGGTCTACGGCGCCGCCGACCCGAAGAGCGGGGCGGCCGGCTCGGTGTTCGCACTGGCGCAGGACCCGGCGCATAATCATCACATGGAGGTACAGGGCGGTGTTCTGGCCGACGACTGCGCCGCCGTGCTGCAGTCGTTCTTTCGTGCCCGTCGTCGTCAGGAGGCCGATTCCCGTGAAGGTTGAACCACGCGCCATCGCATTCGATCTCGACGACACGCTGTGGTCCTGCGACGACGTGATCGAGCGGGCCGAGCGGGTCGTGTACGACTGGCTTGCCCGGCACTATCCGGCAATCACCGAGGAGTTCGACCTGGAGACGATGCGCGGCATCCGTCACGAGACCGCGGAGCGCGATCCGGCGCTGGCGGCCGACCTGACGCGCCTGCGCCACGAGACGCTGGTCTGGCACGCCCGCCGCGCCGGCTATTCCGAGTCGCTCGCCGAGCACGCGGTATCGGTATTCCTCGACGAACGCAACCGCGTGAAGCTGTACGACGACGTGCTGCCCGTGCTGCGACGCCTGCGCGAACGCGTGCCGCTGGTCGCGCTGACCAACGGCAACGCTGACCTGGCCCGGATCGGCCTCGATCACCTGTTCGAGCTGCGCCTGTCGGCCGCCGATGTCGGCCTGCCCAAGCCCGATCCCGCCATGTTCCGGGCTGCCTGCGACCACCTGGGCCTGCGTCCCGGCGACCTGGTGCATGTCGGCGACGATCCGCAGCTCGACGTCCATGCGGCCCACCGCTTCGGCGCCCGCACGGTCTGGATCAACCGCGTCCGCGCGCCCTGGCCCGAGGGCATCCCGCGTCCGCACCACGAGGTCGTCACCCTCGAGCCGCTGCCGAAGCTGCTCCACGGCGAGACCGCGGCATCGGCGTAACCAACCCGAATCCGGGGCCATGGGGTATCGAATGCAGGCAGTCGGATACCTGGAACGGCGTCAACAGAATCTTGCAGGTCGGACTTCAGTCCGACAGAACGAGGCCACATGACCATCCGTCGGCACACCGGGCCACGGTAGGCACAAGGCATCAACCCTCGTTCAACAACGGCCGGAGCACGGGCCACACGTTGTCGACAATCCGCGCATGCCCCCGCTCGTTGGGATGAATCCCGTCCTCGAGCATGAGCTCCGGGTCCTCGGCCACGTCGGCCATGATCTTCGGCACGAGCGGAACATCCAGCTCCGCGGCAAGCCCGGCGAACACATCACGGAACCGGTCGCGATAGGCGGGGCCATAATTGGGAGGCAGCCGAACCCCGGCCAGCACGGGTCGTGCGCCGGCCTCGCGGCTGAGGCGTATCATCCGCGCGAGATTCTCGCGCATGGCCGCGAGCGACAGTCCGCGCAGCCCGTCGTTGCCGCCCAGCGCAATGATGACGATCGCCGGCTCGTGCCGCTCGAGAGCGCCGGGCAGGCGTGACAGGCCACCGGAGGTGGTGTCGCCGCTGATGCCGGCATTGACGACCTTGTGGGGATGGCCCTGTTCCTCCAGGTGCTGCTGCAGCCGGCTGACCCATGAGGATTCGACGGCGACACCGTGGCCCTCGCTGAGGCTGTCGCCCAGCACCAGCACGGTGGGCGGGGACGCGGCCAGCGCGGCCAACGGCATTGACAACAGCAACAGCAGTGCAGGGAAACGACGCATGAACGATGACTCTCCGTCGGACGTACTGGTGGCCCGGAATCTCGGCCGGGAAGTGGCAGCACCGGCCGGCCGCCTGACCATTCTGCGCGATATCGACCTGCGGGTGCAGCACGGCGAGGCTGTGGCCATCCTCGGACCCTCCGGATCCGGCAAGTCCACGCTGCTCGGGCTGCTGGCCGGACTCGACGCGCCCAGCTCCGGCGGAATCACCCTGTTCGGTCGCTCGCTGGCCGAGCTGGACGAGGACGGCCGGGCCGCGCTGCGCGCCGGCCGGGTCGGCTTCGTGTTCCAGTCGTTCCAGCTCATCCCGGGCCTGAGCGCACTGGAAAACGTCATGGTGCCGCTGGAGCTGGCCGATCATCCGTCGCCGCGCGAGCGGGCGCGCGAGGCGCTGGACCGCGTCGGCCTGGCCGAGCGGGCGGCACATCGTCCCAACGAGCTGTCCGGCGGCGAGCAGCAGCGGGTCGCGCTCGCCCGTGCCTTCGCGCCGGAGCCGGACCTGCTGTTCGCCGACGAGCCCACCGGCAACCTCGACGGCGCCACCGGCGAGCGCGTCATCGAGCAGCTCTTCGCCCTGCGCGCCGAGCACGGCTCGACCCTGGTGCTGGTCACCCACGACGAGGCCGTCGCCGGCCCCTGCGACCGCCGCCTGCGCATGCGCGACGGCACGCTGGAAGGCACGGCGTGAAGTCCCTGCGCTTCGCCCTGGGGGCGTTGCCGCGCGACCTGCGCATCCACGAGATGCGCGTGGTGGCGGCGGCGCTGGTGGTCGCCGTGGCCGCGATCAGCGCCGTCGGCTTCTTCATCGACCGGGTCGAGGGCGCGATGGAGCGGCAGGCGACCGCGCTGCTCGGCGCCGACGTCGTGCTCGAGTCCGATCACCCGGTCGAGCAGCGCTTCATCGACCGCGCCGAGTCGGAAGGGCTGCGGATCGCGTCCACGGTTTCCTTTCCCAGTGTGCTCGTGGTCGGCGACGAGACCCAGCTCGTGCAGGTCAAGGCGGTCACCGAGGGCTACCCCCTGCGCGGAACGGTGTACCTCGCCGATCAGCCTTTTGCCGAGGGCCGCCCGGCGCAGCATATCCCGCAAACCGGCAGCGTCTGGCTGGATCCGCGGCTGTTCCCGCGGCTGGGGCTGGAAGTCGGCGAGTCAATGGAACTCGGCCGGATCCGGCCGAACATCGCGGCCGTGCTCGTCAGCGAGCCCGACCGCGAGGGCTCGCTGTTCTCGCTCGCGCCCCGGGTGATGATGA